>CAZKLF010000017.1:0-25972 GCA_964553665.1 uncultured Mariniplasma sp.
ATACCGAAGGAAAAAATTAATAATAAAAATATACCGATAATCTTCTTCATTTTAATCCTCCTATTTTTTTTCACTAATATTGCCTAGTGAGTTGTATTTATTATACACATAATGGAAAAACTTGTCAATGAAATTCGGGATAAATTAAGGGTATTTAGCAATATAAGCCATATTAAATTAATATTGCACTCAATGTCAGCGTTTTCAACGTACATAAATCGTAAATTTATGCAAATAATTATTCATTAGCAAGAATTTTTATTCATACTATTTATTGAAGTGTAAACATTTCTTTTGCGCCAAAAAAAGAATTCACTTTATATAATATTTGAGAGTCAACTTAAAATAGTTAATCATGTTTTTAAATAACCCTAAAGTGAACTATTGGATTAACCTCATCTTTGCTAATAACTAAAATAGGCGAAGAAAAACAAAAAGGCATGAAGTCTGTGTTCAACAGTCATCATGCCTCTAATAATATAATTTATTAATTCTTTAAAAATATTTTTATTCTTCTATTGAGTAATCCATAGCTGCATATCTCGTATACATCTTGTATCTTCTCTTCGCATCCTTTAAATTCTTATCTAATAATTCAGCTGCGTGATCAGGATTGATTTGTGCAAGTTGAGCATATCTACCTTCGCTTAATAGGTAATCATGATATTTATCCCAAACTGGTGCTTTACTATCTAGTTGTAATGGGTTCTTACCTTCAGCTTCTCTTCTTGGATCAAAACGATATGTTGGCCAGTAACCACATGCAGTCGCTAGCTTAGCTTGTGCAAATGTATTAGTTAAACCACCCTTAATACCATGTTCAATACATGGAGCATAAGCGATGATTAATGATGGTCCATCAAAGCTTTCAGCTTCTTTCATTGCTTTTAATACTTGAGCAGATGAAGCACCATGAGAAATTTGGGCCACATAAACATGTCCATAACTCATAGCAATCGCACCTAAGTCTTTCTTCTTACCAGGTTTTCCTGCTGCAGTAAATTTAGCAATGGATCCTGCTGCTGCAGATTTAGATGATTGTCCGCCAGTATTAGAATACACTTCAGTATCTAAAACAATGATGTTGACATCTTCATTATTAGCTATAACATGATCAATACCACCATATCCAATATCATATGCCCAACCATCGCCACCCATAATCCATTGGGAAATCTTCACTAAGTATTCTTTAACGTCAAGTAATTCCTTAGCATAAGGTTTATTTATTTTTTCTAATTCAGCAATTATTGGTTTCTTAAGGTTTCTTGTTATTTCAGCACTCTTACGATTAGCAATCCATTCTTCAACCATAACTTTAAGGGCTTCAGGCATTTCATTCAAATGATCAACAAATAAGGATTGAATACGATCTCTTATTGTTTCGTATGCAATTTTCATACCAAATCCAAATTCTGCATTATCTTCAAATAGTGAGTTAGCCCAAGCAGGACCAAAACCTTCAGCATTTGTAGTATATGGAGTAGATGGGAATGAACCACCATAAATTGATGTACAACCTGTCGCATTAGCAAATACCATGTGATCACCAAATAATTGTGTTAATGCTTTAATATACGATGTTTCACCACAACCTGCGCATGCACCACTAAATTCAAATAATGGTTGTTTGAAGCTAAGGTTTTTAGCACTAGCAACACCTAAATCCTTATATGTAACTTCATTAAAGAAATAGTCAGCAATTTGTTGTGAATTAGCAGCCAATTGATCTCCGATTGGAACCATAACTAATGATTTATTAGGCGTTGGACATACTTGAACACAAACACCACATTCAGTGCAATCTAATGCTGAAATTTGAATTGAAAATTTCATGCCAGCCATGTTCTTTCCTTTAGCATCTAGAAGTTTAGTACCTTCAGGAGCATTAGCTGCTTCAGTTTCATCAGCTAAAAAGCCACGGATAACAGCATGTGGACAAGCAAATACGCATGCATTACATTGAATACAATTTTCTGATCTCCACTCTGGAACATAGTTAGCAACTCCACGTTTTTCATATGCAGTTGAACCATTGTCCATATGTGCATCTTCATATCCTAAGAATGCAGAAACAGGAAGTGAATCACCTTCAATAGCATTAACTACATCAGCAATCTTTCTAACAAAATCTGGTCTTGAACCTCTATCAGCAGCAACTTCATCTACTAATACTGCCCAATCAGGATTGACATCAACCTCTACTAGGTTAATATAACCCGCATCAATTGCAGCAGCGTTCAATTGAACGATAGCATCGCCTTTTCTTCCATATGTCTTTTTAGCATATTTTTTCATGTATTTATTTGCTTTATCTGCATCCATTAAATGATCATTTAACTTGAAGAATGCTGATTGCATAATTGTATTAATTCTTCTACCTAAACCAATTTCATAAGCTAAATCAACAGCATTAATAATAAAGAATTTAGCTTTCTTTTGTGCTAATTGACGTTTAACTCTGTTTGGAAGTAATTGTTCAATATTTTCTTTAGATGTTTGCGTATTAAGTAAGAATGTTCCATTTTGTCTAAGTCCCTTAAGCATGTCATACTTTCTTAAATATGTATCTGTTGAACAAGAAACAAAATGAGGATAGTTAACGAGATAAGTTGAACGAATTGGATTTTTAGAGAAACGCAAGTGCATACGTGTAACACCACCAGCTTTTTTAGAATCATATGATGCATAAGCTTGTGAGTACAATGATGTATTATCACCTAAAATTTTAGTAATATTTTTAGAAGCTCCAACTGTACCATCTGAACCTAAACCAAAGAATAATAATTCTGTGGAATCTTTATCAGTGATATCATTATTCGATTCAAACTTAAGTGATGTATGTGTAACATCATCAATAATACCTACTGTAAATTGGTCCTTTTGTTCACCAGCCATATTTTCATAGACTGAAAGAATCATTGCAGGTGTCGTATCTTTTGAAGATAGACCATATCTACCACCTAAAATAAGTGGTTCCTTTTCTTTACCATAGAAGACTGATTTAACATCTAGATATAATGGGTCTCCAGGTGCACCAGGTTCAATCGTTCTGTCTAGTACTGAAATTCTCTTTACAGTCTTTGGAATTGCATTGAAGAAATATTCAGCGCTGAAAGGACGATAAAGATGAACTGAAAGTAATCCAACTTTTTTACCTTGAGCAATTAAATGATCAACAGTTTGTTGAGCGGTTTCAATAACTGATCCCATTGCGATAATAACATCTGTAGCATCTTTATCACCATAATAAACAAATGGTGCATAAGGTCTGCCTGTTGCTTTAGAAATTTCCGACATATAATCAGCTACAATATCCGGAACATTCGCATAATGTGATGCTTGTAAAACTCTTGTTTGGAAGTAAACATCATCACTTTGAGCAGATCCACGAGTTACTGGATGTTCAGGGTTTAATCCAATAGATCTAAACTTAGCAACAGCATCTCTATCTAAAAGACGATCAAATAGTTCATAATCCAAAACTTCAATTGATTGAACTTCATGTGAAGTTCTAAAACCATCGAAGAAATGTAAAAATGGAACGCTTGACTTAATTGCGGATAAATGAGCAACACCTGCTAAATCCATTGCACACTGTACACCAGTTGAAGCAATCATTGCAAATCCTGTTTGACGTGCCGCCATAACATCTTGGTGATCCCCGAAAATAGATAATGCTTGTGCAGCAATACTTCTTGCTGCAACATGGATAACCCCTGGTAATAATTGCCCAGCAATCTTATACATGTTTGGTATCTTCAATAGAAGTCCCTGTGATGCTGTAAATGTTGTGGTTAACACACCCATTTGCAATGAACCATGTACGGTTCCAGCTGCGCCAGCTTCACTTTGCATTTCAACAACTTTGACAGGCATACCGAATAAATTTTTCTTGCCTTCCGAAGCCCAAAGGTCAACATATTGTGCCATTGGTGAGGATGGAGTGATTGGGTAAATACCCGCTAATTCTGAAAATGCATATGCGCAATACGCTGCAGCTTCATTCCCATCCATCGATTTAATAACTTTTTTTGCTACCATCATAATACCTCCTGATTAATACTTTATTTAAGAACCTTTAATATGTCGTCAGCATTCTCACTTGGAGATGCCTTTTTAAAAACATGTGTTATGATACCTTCTTCATTTAAAACAAACGTCGATCTGTTTACACCCATATACTTTTTACCATACATACTCTTTTGGACATAAACTTCAAAGTAATTGGAAATAGTTATATCTTCATCACTTAATAAAATAAACGGTAGTTCATACTTGTTTATAAATTTTAAGTGACTTTTAGGTGAATCCTTACTTATCCCTATAACAACCACATCATCAGACTTAAAGTCATCATAAGCGTCTCTAAAAGCGCATGCTTGAGTGGTACACCCTGGTGTATCATCTTTGGGGTAGAAATATATAACTACTTTTTTCCCTAGGTAATCCGATAACGTATGTGTTTTTCCAAAAGCATCATTTAAACTAAAGTTTTTTACCTTTGTACCAACTTCTAACATAGTTACCTCCTAAAGGATACGAAAATCAACATTTTAATTATACATCATTTTCTGAAAGTTTTTAAGGGTTTTTTACATTTTCACATCAAATTATAAAACTTTTAAAAACGAAAAGCTCAATAAAAAAACGACAATGTCGTTTTTTATTTAATAATGGTGCGGGTAACAGGAGTTGAACCTGCACGCCTTGCGGCGCTAGATCCTAAGTCTAGTGCGTCTGCCAATTTCGCCATACCCGCGCAAAAAGAATTATACCCTTTTTTTTAAAGAGTGTCAATTCTTTTTAAAATATTTACTATTTTTTTCTTTTTATTATATAAAGCGTAGATAAACCAACGATTGCAGGTACTCCTATAGCAAGATATATCATGTAATTAATCTCTTTTTGAACTTGCTCTACATCAACTCTAACTCTTGATGAATATGATTCGCCATTTAAATCATAATTTAGATATACATAATAATTTCCATCTTCATTTTCGTGTGTTTCGTATTCATTATATAAAACGCACACGTGCGAGACATTGAAACCCAACGAAAGTGTATGTTCAGTGAACCAATCAATCAACTCTTGTTCTGTCATGTTTTCGGCTGTATCAACGCTCAGAACAATCTCATCTGTAGAGAATTCTGGACCTCTATTTTCTATCACATGAATATCAATGTTCTTTGTTTTATAATTATTTGCTTGATCGGTTGCTTTTATCGTAATGTCGTATACGCCCGGGATTTGTGTTTGATGGTAGCCATCAATTGATAGTTGCGTTGTCACGTTCAATCCATCCACATCATCAAGAAACGTATAATAAGCTATGATTTGTTCACTTGTTAAAGGCGAATCTAATGTATATAAATAAATGTCGCTTGGTCCGGTAATTGATGGCCCGTTTAAGTCAACAAGATCAATTGTGATTGTTCTTGTGGAAGAATTTAAACTTGAATCTATCGCTTGTACAGTAATCATATATGAGCCAATACTTGTAGCTTGGGTATATGTATCTTGGGTAATGATTAGATCACTCGAAGTAAGGCCGTCAACATTGTCTGTTACCGTAATACTTTCTTTGATTTCATCAACATTTGTTTTATTAGTCAAAGAAATAGTAATGATGCCTGGGTCCACGATGATTGGTGCACTTTGGTCAAAAACCCGAACCTCTAAATAGAATCTTTTGGCTATTTGGTTATAGGTTGCCATAAAGATCATTTGATAGGTTCCAGGAAGCATTGAACCTAATGAATAATTGTCAGATTCTGCAATTACATTAATCGAGTTACCATTTGGATCTTCAGCATGAATATATGTTTTTATATCTTCAAGAGTCATAGGGGCGTCATAATCAATAGGTAAAACCCCATAATAATTCACTTGATCGTCAATATCTATATAGGGCTCAAATCCTGAAAAATCAGCATATGATCCCTCATACATGATGGCATTGTAATTCGATGGAATCATGGGTAAGCTCGTAATATAAATATATTCTTCACAAGGAATGAATTCAATATAGGCTCTTTCGTTTGCATTGTCATCTATGAGAATCAAATCATATGTATCTGAAGATGGATGCTCCTCAAATCCAATATATATAAATCCTAGCCAGTCAGAATGCTGTCCTAAAAATCCGTAATCTAAAACAATTGTATATTGTTGGTTAGTTTTTACAAAAATCGGATCACGCGTAAAAGCATCGTGTGAATCATCTGGTTTCATCACTAAATTACTAAGATTTAAGTAATTTTTTCCAATAGGTAAAGCGTCATACCCCTCTGCTCTAACATTAAATTTAATCACTACAAAACTAAAACAGATCAATAATAAAAACAAAGTTATTTTTTTCATTGTGTTACCTCCTGCATTATATTAGAGAAGGAAGTATCAATTTACTATAAATAAAAAAATAGAAACAAAGTTCCTACTTAAAGTTAAGTGGCAGGGCTAGCTGGAATTGAACCAACGATGAATGGGTCAGAGCCATTTGCCTTACCGCTTGGCTATAGCCCTGTCTAAAGAGCTTAATTATTAAAATGGCAGGCCCAGCAGGATTTGAACCTACGGTGAGGGAGTCAAAGTCCCTTGCCTTACCCCTTGGCTATGGGCCTGTTTAAAAAAATGGGGCGGCTGAAGGGAATCGAACCCTCGAGTGTCGGAACCACAATCCGATGCGTTAACCACTTCGCCACAACCGCCATGCGTAGCGCAATTATTATTATACAATAATTTTCGTCTTTGTAAAGTGAAATTGTGTAATTTTACCTTTTTAGTTGTGAATTAGCACCATTTCTTGTATTCTATTCTAGAAAGGTGTGATATTATGCTTAAATGGGTTGGACGTATTCTATATGTGATAGTCATCTCACTTTTGTCATTACAAGTCTATAGTTTTGCATTTTATTCTAAATTACAGGAATATTATACAGATCACGTGGCTGAAAATATAAATGATGATGCAGTATTTTTAGAAGGAATCAATACACTCATGGGTATTGAATATTATCGCGAATCCCCTGTTTTATATGAATATATAAATGATGATGATACGGATGATAATCAACTTACAGTTAGAGTTTATGCCGTTGGTATTATGTCGGATAATATATACTATGATGGATATGTCATTTTAGTGAATGATATACATATTACAGAAAATGGTGTTGCCTTAGAAAATCCAATGATTAAAATTAATATTGAGTTAGATGCTAGCACATTAATGGTAGATGAGGAAACGACTAATCGTGGTTCAGTATACTTTGATCCAGAGCAACCATTCGCCTATTACAATGTACCCATCTTATTTCTATTTGATGCTGAAGATTATTTGAAGATTCCTGATGAGGATGTTTTTGCGAATCTATCCCGTATTGAAATCGAATATTCAAATCGCGAATTAGATGAAGATGGCAAAATCATTTATAATGAATCTTTATTATTTCTAGCAACAACAGATGCAACAAGTGAAAGTGCCTTAAATAAAGATGCGACACTTGCTATTGATCCTAATGAATATCGTTTAAGAGCGCTATTCGCTGATGAAATGCCTTCAGATGCTGAGATTGCAAGTTTTAACTTGGTAACTGACCGTGGAGATCTTTCTCCATACAGTTGGACAGTATGGCGTACGATGATTATTTATGTCTTAGCCGTTGCTATTGTTACTTATTTCTTGTTCTTCCATAAGAAAGTTAGAGAATATTATAAAACAAAAAATTATGGTGTTAGAAAAGAAGAATCAAATGCAGTTGATGCAGAACCAATATTCAAAGATATTGATTATAAAGATAAGAATGGGAAATAATTTCCATTCTTTTTTTCTATTTGAATTGCATTTTATCATTTTATTATGCTATACTTATAAATGCGCTTAGGGGTATGGTGCAATGGTAGCATACCGGTCTCCAAAACCGTCGATGAGGGTTCAAATCCTTCTACCCCTGCCAATTAAAAATCAAAGGACATAGAGATGTCTTTTTTTTGTTGGCTATATGATGGTGTTATGGTGCACAATTTTTCACATGTAAAACAAAATATTATTTCTAAAAAGGACTATCACTCAATTATGTATCCTATTCCCCTTATAGTTTTGATTTCCGCAGATGCCTCTTTGGATTTCAATTTTTGACGTAATGATTTAATATGCATATCTAAAGTTCTTGTCTCTCCAATGAAATCTGTCTCCCAAACATTTCTAAAAATCGATTCTTTAGAAACAACTTTAGTCTTATTTTTCATGAGCAATCGTAGAATAGAAAATTCTTTATTCGTGAAGTATATTTCTTTATCATTCACTAAACAACTATGTTGCTTATCATCAAGATTTACATTACCAATTTGGTATATCTTATCATCTATATTTTTTTTAATTTTCGATTGTATTCTGCTTAATAACTCAAGCGCTCCAAAAGGCTCAGTTATATAATCATCAGCTCCCGTGTCGAGTGCTATAATCTTGTCTATTCCGCCTTGTAAAGCGGATATCATTATAACGGGTACATCTCTATCTTTCCTTCTTATTTCTTTTAAGATATCTAATCCTGACATGCCAAGTAACTTGTCATTAAGTAAGATTATGTCTGGCTTCTGACTGTGAAATTCATGTAATAAATCTTCTCCATTTTGGAAACCAACACCTAATAATCCATCATTCTGGATTGTTTTTTTAATGATAGATTTTATGGATTTATTATCTTCAATATAGTAAATTAGAATCATATATTACCTCTTAGAATAATTATTAATACGTCTATTTATATTTGTTTTATTTGCCTTATAACCAGCTTCTTTTTTTAAAGAAAACAACCATCCCAATAGCAATTGCTACACAAATACCTGAGAAGATAAATATAGCACTTTCATATTGTAGAACTCCAAAGTGAACAAAATTCATCCCAAAAAATCCCGTTAGAAATGAAAGAGGAATAAAAGTTGCCGAAAATACAGTGAGCGTTGCCATAATCTTATTCATCTTTGTTGATTGATTATTCATATGTAAATCTAAAAGGTTTCTTGTTATTTCTCTACTTTGATTTAATCTATTATCAAGTCTTTGAAGATGATCTTTTAAATCATCAAAAAATATACTTGTAGATGTATTAAATAAGTCACTCTTCTTTGATAATACCTTTTCTAATTGTTCAGCAAATGGAGATACATTATTTTTGAGTTTTAGTAATTGTTTTCGAATATTGTAGAACACTTCTTGTTCAATACTCTTTTTTTCTAATAATTGTGCCTCAAAATCGTTGACAGAAAGATTTAAAGTATCATATACCTCGAGATGTTCATCGGTTATGATATCCATAATTTGAAAAAATAGATAATCCACAGGTAGCTCTCTTAACTCTCTATGTTCTGAAAATAGAGGGGTTAAATGGCGCAAGTAAGTAGGTTCTGTTTCATGAAAGCTTATGATAACATTAGAAAACATAATAATACTCATATAGTCGTTTTTGATTACATCATTTTCAAGATATGAAAGTGAAAAAGTACCAAATATATAATTTTCTTTGAGTTCAAACTTATTTCTTTGATTCACATTAAATACATCTTCCATAACTAATGGATCTATGGCCAAGTTCTCTCTAATACCTTGAATTTTTTTAACATCTGCAAGTCCAACAACTTGTACATAGTGTTTCATATCATTATCAAATTCAAAACCTTCAACAAGTTCAAATTTATCACTCTTATATTGCCAATGCTTAATCTCTGTTGTTATATGAGCAAATGAACCAGTGTAAACCAAAGTCTTTGGTTTAAAATAAGCACTTATTTTCATTGATGATCCTCCATAAAAATATATTATGTATCCTATATAACATTTTACCATCTTTACTAAAATAAAAAAAGGATATATGTTTTCATATACCCTTTAGGTTTTTGTTATTTCCCCATCTTTTTATTCATGTTTCGATAAGCAAAAAACAATAGAATAAAGGCTAAACCGATGGATGCAAGCATAATAATCCACATTTGAACATCCATACCTAAGACGCCAATTTCCTTAGTTCCAAAAGCAGTTTCAATCTCTGCCATACCTTCTGGTGGTATCGTTTGAGCTAAAATTTCATATGGCCCTTCAAGTAATACAGTTTTTAATATAATAGCCATATGCGTGAAAGGTATTAAAGATGCAACATGTGTCATCGTCTTCCCTAAAACGAATAGAGGTATATAAATTCCCGATGTGAACCCAATAAATGTTCCTAAAATACCTGATAAAGCTCCAAATGCATTAATAGATTTTATCATAGTCGTCAAATAAATCATTAACGTTGATGAAATAAAAGTAAAGAAAATGACGAGTACAGATGCATTCAAGATTGCTTTTAGTGAATACCAATAACCCGAAGAAATCCCTACATATAGAACTGTTAAATACCACATGAGTAATGATAATACTGCAGTAACAATAATAGCAGCAATATAATAGCTTAAGATTATTTTATATCTTTTTACTGGAGTAACAAGAAACCCATCTAATTTTCTTAGGACAAGATCATTAATCAAATTTCCCATCATACCTAGAGATAGCGATGCAGTATTGATAATCAGGATACCGCCCATCATAATACCTGAAGTCATGTATGTTTTCATTTCTGGTTCTAGAAAGTCAAACTCACTACCACCTGTATATTGTTTTCCAATAAATAGGAAATATAAAGCAAGTAGAATTAAAACGCTTAAGAATGAAAAAAATACTGCTGTTTTGTCTCTTAAGAAAATTAAGATATGTCTTTTGGTCAATGAAGTCAAATCATACATCGATTGCACCTCCAACAACATTAATAAATACATCATCCATGGTTCCTTTTAAAACCTCAAATTGCTTAATGTTTGATTTTAATAATTCAATTAAATAAATAGCCTCTTTAGCATCTTCAATAACAATAATGTATTGGTCAGCTATTTTTTCATATGACTTATCTATCTTTTTAAGTGCGCCTACCAATTTTTGTTTATCTATTGGAACAATCTTTAATCGATCATAACTATATTTTTCTTTTAGTTCCGCAGGTGTGCCTTGGGTCACAATCTCACCTTTATTGATGATAACTACATGATCAGCATTTGATGCTTCTTCCATATAATGCGTTGTTAAAAAGATGGTTAATCCATGTTTATTTTTTAAATCATCTATGACTTTCCAAACGATTTGTCTTGTTTCTGGATCTAAGCCTGTAGTTGGTTCATCTAACAATAAAATCTCAGGATTAGAAAAAAGTGCTCTAGCGATTTCAGCTCTTCTTTTTTGACCACCCGAAAGTGTACTAAATCTTTGATTAGAAAACTCTTTTAAATGAAGATATTCTTCTAACTCAAAATATCGTTTTTTAACATCACTCGCGTTATTCATATAGAGCGAACCTCTATAAAATAAATTTTCTTTAACTGTTAAAAAATCATCAAGAACATTCCCTTGAAAAACAACTCCTATTTTATTTCTAAAATAAGATTCATCAGTTTGTTCATTTAAAAATACTTTACCGCTATCTGCATCAAGTAATGTTGTCATAATGTTGATTGTTGTTGATTTACCTGCTCCATTAGGCCCTAGGAAAGCAAATAAACTGCCTCTTTTTACAGAAAAAGAGATATTGTTAACTGCCAGTACTTCTCCATAACTTTTAACTAAATTCTCTACACGAACGATACAATCCATAATAACTCCCTTAATTCAACTTTTCGATTATGATTAGTATATCATATACAAATGAATAAAATATAGTCTATCCTTATCAATTTTATAATAATTTTAGATATTATTGAGATGAAGCCTCAAAAAAACAACCATACAAAAAGGTAGGTTGTTTTTTCGATATATATTATAAATCCCCCGATTTATAAATTTTTTGCAGCAGCTTCCGCTGCTTTAATAAGTGGATATGCTGCAGGTGATGCAGTAAGCATAGGTTGAGTACCTATTTGAGCAACTAACATATCTGAAATAGACATACCACCCTGAATGAGGAATCCAAGCACATTAGTCAATTCACCAGCGCTAACTCCACCAAGTACAGAACCACCAAGAATTCTACCACATTCCTTAGAAACAACTAATTTAACTGATTGTTTATGAGGATTATTCAATTTACCTGGATGACGATCCATACCAGTAAATTTGCCTGTTATAATATTAAATCCTTCTTTTAAAGCGGCTTCTTCAGTTAAACCGGCAACACCAAATGCAGTATCGCCTATGCAAGTTGAATAGATACCAATCGTACCTTTAAACTTACGAACTGTCGAAATCTTAAAAAGATTTAATCCTGCGACTCTAGCTTCAGCACATGCTGTAGATGCTAACATTGTTTTAGATAATTTACTTGTAGCGAAATCACGTTTTTCTGCGCAATCTCCAGCTGCAAAAACATCTTTAACATTAGTTCTTAAATATTCATCGACACCAATGAATCCTAATGCATTAATTTGAATACCGGAATCTTTTGCTAATTGAACATTGGGAAGATATCCCATAGAAAGAACAACTGCATCTGTTTCAATGACTCTACCATCACTTAATAGAATGGACGATACTTTACTCTTGCCTTGAATTTCTTTAATTGCTACATCTGCTAATACGTCTACGCCTCTATCTTTAAGCATAGTTTCTGCTTCTATAGCGATGTCCGGATCAAAAGCAAGTGCTAAAATGTGAGGTTCTTTTTCAATTAAAGAAACACTCAATCCGCGCTTATTAAGTTCATCAGAGACTTCGACACCAATGAAACCAGCACCAATAACAGCTACTTTCTTAAACCCAGCTAACCGATCAACTAATCCATCAAGGTATACTTTATCTTTAGGAATTGTAAAAACATTTTCTAAATCTCTACCTTTGAGCCATCTTGGTTTCGTAGGCTGTGAACCAGTTGCAATGACTAATTTGTCATAACCAATTTCTAATCCGCTTTCGGTTTTACAAGATTTTTCATCTGTGTTAATTTCAGTTACAGTATCCACTTTAATCTCAACACCTAATTTAAGTAATCCTCCATCTGGTAATACATTAGAATCTGATGATTCTAAAGTACCAAAAATATAAGGTATTCCACAAGGAATCATTACCTTTTCTTCTTTACGAATTATCACGACTTTTTTGTCTTTATAATTCGATTTTGCAGTCATAGCTGCAACTAGTCCAGCTGCACTACCACCAATGACTAAAACATCCGCATTTTCTTTCATTTTTTTCTCCTTTTTTTAATCATGGTCACATTCGTGGTCATGATTGTGTCCACTACATTTTAAATTTTTAGATATTAATGTTCCTTTTGCATAACAACTTATCACATCTTCAATAGCTCCTTCTGCTCCAGATAAGACATCGATACCTTTCGAATTTAACATTTGAATTGCTTTTTCTCCTAAATTACCACAAATGAGAAATTTAATACCTGTATTAATCAAAAAAATAGGCGACCCACCATGCGTATGTGCAGGACTCTCAAGTGATTCGATAAAAACTGGTATTCCATTTTCAATTGTATATATTTCAAAAGATTCAGATTGACCAAAATGATTAGATACAACCTCGTTTTTACAAGCTATTGCTATTTTCATAAAATTAAATCCTCATTTTCTTTCTATATAATGCTAATACATGTTAAACCCAACGGTTATTAAACAAATATTATTACACGTACTTTATTTTATTGTATTCTCATCTACATACGGACAATGATCACACTTAAACTTATCAGTTGCAGATTCACATAATTTATAATTGCCACCTTCGATTTTAAGTATTTTCCCATGAACGAGTGCATCAGCTACTTTTCGTTTTGCAGTATAGTAGATTCTTTGAGCCGTCGCACGAGAAATACGCATTTCTTCCGCACATATCTCTTGATTTTTACCCACAAAATCTATAATCCGAATACTTTCATATTCTTCCACGGTCATGTACAATGTTTCTCTTTTTTGAGGGTTAGATATGAGCGGCCCAAATAGATTATTTTCTGGCAAAAAACAGACTTTCCTACTTTTTATTGGTCTAGGCATATAAACTCCTTGTTTTGAGCATATGCTCATTATAATTCTATTGTATTCCTTAAATATTAAACAGTCAATAGCTAAATTGAATTTTTATGAACAAAAAATCATGTTTGCTAAATTAAAAAAAATCATTTGAAATTCCAACTTTTATCTATTATTTTAATATAATTACATAGATGCGAACGTCATCTTACTATAAGTTTTTTCAAGCAAAGCATTGACACATATTTATTACAATGCTATAATTACTATGAAAGTTAATGAAAGCGCTTAGAGTCATCGAGCAGAGCAAAAGTAAGCATGTATATTTTGATGTTGCTTTTTTTATTAATACAATATAAGCAAATTTTGAATATATTGAGTATCACTCATGGAATTATATAAGTAATTATATAAAAATAGAAAAAGAAATGAAGGGAGAAAAAAATGTTTAAAAATTGGTTAAAGCCAGTAAAATGGCTAGTCGTTTTGTTAATTGTGATTGTCGTATCAAGTATTGCTGCATCACTTGTTCAGAATTCGTTCTTCTCAGTTAAGGTTGAAACAATTAAGTTTGAAACTAAAAATGGCGAATTGGCTGGTATTCTATATACACCTAGAGGTGTTGATGATGCTAACCCAGCTCCAACAGTTATCCTAACACATGGTTACTTAAACAACAAAGAAATGCAAGAGGTTGGTGCTATTGAACTTTCTAGAAGAGGTTATGTAGTTTTAGCCATTGACATGTATGATCATGGTGATTCTTCAAGTATGGATGCTCCATTTAGTTTCTATGCAAATTCTCTATATGATGCTGCACAGTACATGTATGATCAAACTTATGTATTAAAAGACGCAGCTGGTAATGGTATGATTGGTGTCAGCGGTCACTCTATGGGTGGGTTCTCAGCAGAATACGCAGTTGTTTATGATGAAATGGATTTTTTAATTAATGGTTATCGCAAAATTACAACTTCACTTGCTTTAGGTGCTGATTTCCGTTATGTCTTTGTTCCTAATGCTACAGACTATTTCGCTAATAGAAGTAGTGGTGTAGTTGCTTCTCATTATGATCAGTTCTTCTTTGATAATGATTCTCCAGCAGGTACTGGTTCTGTAATTTATAAAGATTATACTACTGATTCAGTTGGTTTAGAATTCTTAGGTTTACCAGTTACTTCTGATGCAATTCCTGGTATATTCTATCTTCGCGATGGTGGTCAAAGAGTCATATATACTCCTGATGAAACACATCCTCAAAATACTTGGTCATTAGAAACAGGCGGATATATGGTTAGTTTCTTTGAAGATGGATTTACTTATCAATTTAATTTAGCTGGACTTGGTGATTTAGAAGATTTCGGTATTAAAACTGGTATTACTACTCAATCTTGGTGGCTTAAAGAAGCCTTTACAATGATTTCATTGGTTGCATTATTTGTTATGATATTCCCAGTGTTCACATTAGTAACTAAGCTTCCAGTATTTAATAAAGCTAATGCTAAAGACTTAACAGTCGTTGGTGAATTTACTCCAATGTCAAATGAAAAGAAATATTTGAAATTTGGTGTTATTACAATTGCATCTTTATTAAGTGCTTACTTTATTCCTACTTTCATGAATCGAGATACAAATGCAAGTGTTATACCCGCAGAAGCGAGATTAACAGGTTTAGCTCAAGTCGGTTTAATTATGTATTATGTAATGGCTGCCGCAGTTCTTGTTTCAATCGCAGTATGGGTTGCAGCTCTTGTTAAAACTGATAATAAAGAAACGTTAAAGGCTGCACAAAAAGTTACTCTTGGTGCATTAGTTATCGTATTTGTAGCACTAGCGTTCCGTTGGTTGACAATTAATACTCAAATTTTATCAGATTCTAATTATTGGAGTGCTGCTTCAGTAAATACTATTTGGTATTGGGCATTATGTAGTGCTGGTTTAATTCTATTAATTACTTTCACAGCAGTTCCTATATTAAATTTAGGCGATGATGTTGAAAATCCTTATGGTCTTAAAGCTACTCCAGTTCAAGTTGGCGCAAGTTTCTTAACTGCAGTTGCTATGACAACAGGTATGTTGTTAGTAGTTGCAATTATTGGTTGGGTATTCTTAACTGACTTTAGATTCTACACCTATGCAATTCAAATCTTTAATGGACGTTCATTCGTTGCAGCATTAAGATATATGCCAATTATTTTCATCTACTACTTGGCAGGAGCAATTAGTGTTTTTGCAAACACTAGAAATATGAAGGGTTGGTTAGCTGATTTATTAGCAGCATTCCTACTTGCTGGTCCAGTTGTTTTATTCCTAGTTTATAATTACTGGGTATTATACAATACTGGCGCAGCTGGATTCCCATCATTCTCATTATCAGCAATTCTTTGTGTAGGCTTAGTTCCAACACTTTCAGTTGCAGGTATCGTCTCAAGAAGACTTTCACAGAAGACTGGTAATATTTGGACATCCGTGTTCTTTAATACAATTTTCTTCACATTGATTACTTTAGCGAATACAATCGTATACGTCATAGCAATCGGTTAGTCTTACATATTTAAATAAAAAAAGAATCTCAAACAGGCTACATACATTAATTGTATGTGGTCTGTTTTTATTTCTATTTGAATAGTTCTTCATGTTCATTCAAAGTTTGCTTTTCCCTTTTGTATTTGGTATGATATGATTTGTATTTAAAGTTTTAAAAAATCTTTAGAAAAGGCGATAAAAACGCTATGGATAATCTAGAAAAAAAACATCAAAGACGCATTCGTTATAAAGGGACTCATCCCAAATCATTCGATGCTAAATATAAGGAACACCAACCAGAAAAGTATACTGACACGATAGAAAAAATTATCCAAAAGGGGAATACACCTGCTGGTATGCACCGTCCTATATGTGTCGATGAGATACTTGACTTTTTGCAAGTCAAACCTGGTCAAGTTGGATTGGATGCAACACTTGGATATGGTGGACACTCACAAGAAATACTTAAAAACCTAAAACCAAAAGGCCATTTGTATGCTATTGATGCAGATCCAATCGAATTAGAACGCACAAAAGAGCGTTTATTAAGCCTAGGCTATGGCCCGGATATATTATCGATAAAAAATATCAATTTTTCTGATATTGATTATCTCGCTTTAGAATCTGGATTATTTCATTTTGTCTTAGCTGATTTAGGAGTTTCATCAATGCAGATTGATAACCCAGAACGAGGATTTTCATTTAAAACAGAAGGTCCATTAGATTTAAGAATGAATCCAAATCAAGGCATTTCTGCTGCTGATCGTTTAAGAGAACTGTCAAAAGATGAAATACAAGGTATGCTTATAGAAAATTCTGATGAGCCTCACGCTGAGAAAATAGCTACTGCTATTGTATCTGAATATAAAAAAGGAAATATGATTGCTACAACGACTCAGTTGCATAACGTGATTCAGGAAGCCTTGTCTTCCTTACATAGAGATAACAAGGACGAAGAGGTCAAAAAAGCCTGTCAAAGGTCATTTCAAGCTCTTAGAATCGATGTTAATCACGAGTTTGAAGCATTATTTGAATTTTTAGAAAAACTTCCTACTGTTCTTCAATCTGACGGAAGGGTAGCAATTCTATCGTTTCACTCAGGTGAGGACAGATTAGTTAAAAAATCTTTTCAACGTTATTTTAGAGAAGGCATCTATAAAAAAATATCACAAGGACCTATTAGACCTTCTATGAAAGAACAAAGTTCTAATAGTCGTGCAAGATCAGCTAAGCTTAGATGGGCGATTAAAGCTTAAAATTATTCAATATCAAAAGCAAACAATAACAAAAACGATATGTCAGCAGATGACATATCGTTTTTTTTGACTCAAAAGATAGCATAAAAAGTCGTAATCCGCGTATAACGAAACCTAGTTTCAAAACCAAAAGCCTCAATATCCCCAATTGGGAAAATATTGAAGCTTAATTATTGATAAAAGTATTCTTAAAGAATATATCTGTCTTTTTCAGTGAATAAACGGATTATCATTTACTTTGAAACTCCTTAAGTGTACTCATAATTTCATTTTTCAATGATATCAATTGTTCTTTAGAAGGGCTATATTGAATACGAACTGGTTTCATCAGTCTGTTAAATTTCATTTCTTCAAGATCTCTATCTGCAAATGCAACACCTTGTCCACCCCATCCAAAACTACCAAAAACAACAAAATTTAAATTTCTAGGGTTAAGTCCTCTTAAATAACAAAAGAAGCTTGCAATAGATGACATCATACCGTTATTTAATGTTGGAGAACCAACAGCAATATATTTAGCATCCATTAGATCATAGATTAGATCCGATTGAGGATTTTTTCTAACATGTCGAATTACTGTTTCAATTCCAGATTGCTGAAAAGCTTCAGCAACTTCTAACGCCATTTTTTCTGTACTCCCCCACATAGAGTCATAAATAACAACAGCTTTGTTTTCCTTATGATAAGTACTCATTTTTTCATAGGCTTCAAGGGCTTCTTTAATATAAGATCTCCAAATTGCTCCATGACTCGTACAAATTAGTTCAATATCAAGTTTTTTGACAGCAGCAAGAGCTTTTTGAGTCTGAGCACCATAAGGAAGAACTATATTGACGTAATACTTCTTTAATTCTTCAAGTAACATACCTAATTCATACTGATCGTCATATCGATTGAAAGATGCGATATGTTGTCCCAACATGTCATTAGAAAATAATATCTTGTCATAGGCACAATAAGTTACCATATTGTCTGGCCAATGAACTAAAGGTGTTTGGATGAACTGTAAAGTTCTTTTGCCAATATTTAAAGTTTCATCCGTTTTGACAGGTAAAACTTCAATATCATGATAAGTCCCTACCATTGAACGTACTCCAGATGGACCCGATGCATAAATTTTAGCATTCGGTGCATACTTGAGAATATCATGAATACTTCCACTATGATCAGGTTCACTATGATTAGAAATAATAATATCAATTTTCGATGGATCAATCACTGATTTGATTCGAGAAATCATTTCATTAGCGAAAGGTGCATATACATTATCAATCAAAGTGATTTTTTCATCTATGATAAGATATGCATTATATGTTCCACCTTTGCTTGTTGAATATCCATGAAAATCTCTTAAATTCCAATCGATTGCCCCAACCCAATATACATTTTCTTTAATTAATACTGCATCCATATTTTTATACTCCTCATTAATCTTAATTTTCTTTGCATATTTTCTATATCTGTCTATATTATACCGTTGATGAGCAGAAATATAAACTAATTTGTGTTACTCAGTTGAAAAGCATATGTGAATCATCATAACAATACTATCAAACCAACAATAAAAGAGGATTACTTGACAAAATGCAGTTCAGAACAGTATGTCAAGAGTTTTTATTAAGTCATTAATTCATAATTATCGAAGAAATCAATCAATGCATGATGATTTCTTTTTGCATTTCTATAGATAAAAGATCCAAGTCTACCTATATGAATAAGATTGATATCAACTGTTGATAGAATAACGACTGCTATTTTTCTCTTTTTATCAAAAATAGAGTATGACCTGTAATACCCTTGTCCTCCTATATGCCAATAAAAATGACCATTTTTAAAAGAATTCCAGGAAAAACCAGTAAATATATTATCTCTATTTGTTTTATGATATTTTTGATGTGAAATATCTAAATATTCTGTTTCATTCATTTGAAATTCTAAAAACTTCAGCATATCTTTAATATTTGAAAACACCCCTCCAGATGGAAGAAACGGATTATTATCTTTAAACGTCCATGAGTACTTATCTTTAGACGTGCTATCGTAGGTGCCATAATACGTATTTTCTAAATGTATCTCATTCTTAAAATAATCATTCATCAAAACTCGAATATTCTCACCCTTTATAGATTCAATAATGTAAGCTAATACGGCATAATTGAAATCAGAATATCGATATTTTTTATTTTTAGAAGGATCCTTCTTTTCTAAATATTGATATACCCAATTCTTATCTATATTTCTATAGATGTTTTTTCTATTGAATCCATTAAATAGCATTGAACTAAGTGTTCTAACTCTAGGGATGAAGAAAGAGTATCCACTTGTATGACTCGCAAGTTGTTGGATTGTAGGGTATTTAATATATTTATTTTCTAATTTTATGTACTTGTCCAAGGTGTCATCAAGATTAATTTTTTCTTCTTTGATACATTTGGCTAAATATGAACCTAAAAATGTTTTGCTGATTGATCCAAGTCCAAAACTCTCTTGTAACAAATCTTGACTGTTATCGTTATATGAAAAATCATAGTGATCTGTTTTTGTACTGATTCCGATAGCAACTCTTGATTTCTTACTTCTTTTAAAGTGTTTATCTAGCAATTTCTTCGTTGTTTCAATATTGCTATTCATCATTTTTCTTCATTTAAAATGTCCCTCATCTCAAGTCTATTTATAAATATATATTTCCATGTATGCTTTTCTATTGTACTAACTTATTTACTCTTTAGTCATTATTTTAATCTAAATGTATGAAATTCATTATAGCTAATCATTTCCACTTTAGAATCAGTTTGTAAATGATTAATGCATTGATTAATGTCACTACATTTTCTAGATTCTAAGAAAAATCTGATCTCATATTCATTCATTGGATGTCTTTTTATAATGCTGAGAATTGCTTCATAATGGTCTTCAATATCACTATAGAATCCTTTTGATTCTAATAAATCAATTGAAATGCCGTTTAACACCTTAACGATATGTTCCATTTGATTGCTAGTTATGGCTTTTATATTATGTTCTGCTGGCGGTCTAACTGGTGTATTTAAATATAATTTATCATAATCGATTTTAGCTAATAACTCGCAATATTTATTTAAACTCTCTAAATCATCATTAACATCTTTTATAAACATCATTTCTAACCATAGTAGTCCATTATATTCTTTGGAGAATATTTCTAATCCTTCAAATACTTGTTTAAAATTCATACTTTTATGAGGTCTATTGATTAATTTAAAAGAAGATTCATCATATGCATCTAAAGTAGGAAGCACTATATCTGCATAACTTAATTCTTTTCTAACTTGAGGATCATATAGTAAAGCACCATTAGTTATAACAGTTATCGTTTTATCTGTTCTTTTCTTCATTTCTAGAATTAGTTTACCTAGCCCTAGATATAAAGTAGGTTCGCCTTCACCTACTATAGTAATGACATCAAAATATACTTCTTGTTTTAGAATTGACTCGAATTCTTCTATAATATCTTCTACCTTGAAAAACATGCTTCTTGTGTTCGTCATATGGTTAGTTCTACCTAACTGACAGTAAACGCAAGAATAATTGCATGTTTTCTTGGGTATTGGACTTACCCCTAATGATATTCCTAATCTTCTTGATGGTACTGGTCCATAAATATATTTCATCTTATCCCCCTTAGTTAATATATAATTGCATTTTTTGTATTCCCATGAACATCCCACGAAGCAGGATGGTTCCCCTCTACGAAATGTCTATTTTTTTTAAGCCCAAATTGTATTAATGAATTGCTTACTTTTGTTCTTAATCCTAGTGGACTTCTTCCGCCAGTACATAAGTTAAACGTAACTTTAGGCTTGATTACAAAAACTCTTTTTTTAAAGTCTTCTTCTCCACCATTATTATCATATATATCTATCCAGTTTTTATCTCTGAGCTTGCGATCAATCGGATTCAATCCACAACTTGTTTGATACTGAATAGCGTTCGTTAAGATGACATTATATATACCCTCATTCATTTTTAAACAGCTTTTGTTTAATGCATAAATAAATAGGCGAAACAAATTGTCTCCAGTTTTACCCATAGCTAGGCCTATTGGATTGTTATCTTTATCATACTCAGCTCGATGTGGACTTTCCAATACGATTAAAATATTTTTGTCATGGTATGATTTTCCAGATAAGAAATGATAATCGGCTTTTGAATAATCGATTGTATCTCTTTCATGTAAATGAAAAGTATAAACACCATTTGTCACAAGTAACTCGCCAACATATTGATCAGGAGAAGGTTTAACTGCTCCTCCCGCTTTGTAATAATCTAAAATACTAAAATCAAAATCTTCCATAAAGTTAACTGACATAATACATCCCCCCCTTAAAATTATATGAAAACATATCCATTTTTATGATATCACTTTATATCTAAAATAAAAAGAGGCATATAAAATACCTCTCTTTGTATTTGCTAAACTATACTTACATCATATTGTTTAATTCCTGCTTCAACAATGTCCCAATATTTATTAACATCTATGGCAGTTGCTACATAAACATTTTTTGGCAGTTTCAAATAGTCAAAGATATCGCAATTTGTGCGTCCATAACTGGTTGCATGTGATATATCGATATCGCAATGCACGTGTTTCATTGTTACAACGGTTGGGTCAATTAAGTAAGCTATTGTGACAGGGTCATGTAGTGGTCCACCTTCAAATCCAAAAACTCTTTTTTGACTTTCGTTGAAGAAACTCATCAATTTGGTAAATAGAATAGATGCTTTATTGTTGATCTGCTTCATTCTAGAAACAATTTTCGGTAATACAAGTACTTGTCTTGTTACATCAAGTCCAAACATCTTCACTATGCAGCCAGAGGTAAATACAATGTATGCGGCTTCAGGATCACATTGAATATTAAATTCTGCAGCTGGTGTTACATTACCATTCGTCAAAGATCCACCCATAAGTACAACCTCTTCAATATTATCTTTAATGCGTGGTTCTATTTTCATAGCAAGTGCTAGATTTGTCATTGGACCAGTTGTAACTACAGTAATCTTCTCTTTGCTATTCATAATCGTTTCAATCATATAAGTTACTGCATGTCTTGAATCAAATTTTATCGATAGAGGTGGAAAGTCAAATCCATCTAGACCTGATTCACCGTGAATCGCTGGACATATATCCACTTCTTTAATTATTGGCTCAGGTGAGCCCAAGCAGACTGGCACATCAATTTCTAAATACTGAATGAGATTAAGAGCATTATGTCCTGTTTTTACTAAAGTTTGATTACCACATTCAATTGTTATACCTAACAATTCTATTTCTGGATGTTTTCCAGCAAGTAAAATCGCAATAGCATCATCATGTCCAGGATCACAATCTAAAATTATTTTTTTCATATATTCTTCCCTCATATTCTATGTGTTATTAGCATGTGTTCAACTTCTCACATTTTGAATTATATATAGCGCAATAGATTCTTTATGGCTTAAACACTCTAAATTCATTTAAATAAAATGTGACAGATATTCCAATAATTAGTAAAGCCAACAAGATACCATTAAATGAATTAAAGTTTTTTGTTAAGTAATTTCCAGTTTGATTTAAGTGTTTCATGAATATACCAAAGTATGCCCAAGCATACACAGTTGTATATACGGCATTCCTTGTCAGAGCTAATATAGCTAAGCCAATGAGAACCCCGATAACCATAATGATTACATACCATAAAACTTGATTATTTTGGAATAACGGTATATTGTTTTTGACTAGTAGAATTGTGACATTTGCAATTAAAGCAATACTAACCCAACCCGTATAGATGCTAAATGTTATTCTTGTTAGATTGTCGAGATCAGTTATATAAAATGTAATCCAAACTAAAGCAACTAAAAAGACAAGCATCATGATTGTTGATAGGAAAATTTTGTCATAGTGCCAACAAAGCAGCCATAAGATATTTGTGATGCATGTAATTAAGAATAGAATTAAGAATGTCATTGAATATTGTTCAAAGAATGCATCACTATTTGTTAGAACTGCTTTCACAATAACAATACCTAATAAAATATAGATGACTCCCCATATTGAAAAAGCGAACCCCGATGGTGTAAAATATGATGGATAATCATCTGAGATCTGCCCAGTGTTTCTATTGTTTAGTGGTAAATAATTCGCTAAAAAATTGATAAAAATCATACCTGTATAAAATAATAATATAATAGATTTGAAAATAATCACTTTCATATTTGCACCCTCTTTTTTGATATGATAAGTTCGATATGTTCAATATTTCAACAATTTATATATCATTTATGTTAAAAGTATATCATTACAAATCGTATTTGGCAAAAGACAAAGTAGACTTTGTTAACCCAAATCTCATGCCGTTGAACTATTCATGATACTTTCTATTTCTTAACAACAGAATAGATATAGTACATCAACACTAATACTAAGACATTACCCATTAGGATTGCATATTTCTGATTCATGCTATACCTCCAATTTTTCCTTTGCTAAATATACTATTCTAGGTCCATTCATAAAGAACAGAACCATCCATCCACATAACGTAAAATATCCAGAATGCCATATTACAAATCCTAAACCACCCCAAGTATCATAGTTTCTTGTTACGTTAACAATTAATAGTGTATCCTTAATAGCATCGATTCCCCATCTAAATGCAGGTTCAGGATTCCCTACTTGCAATTGATTTATTGCATCTGGCCAATATTCAATCGGTAAGTGATAAAATAAGGAATAACTACCATACCCAATACAAAAAATCATGATGATTATTGTAAATATCTTAAATAATTTTAGTTCTTCTTTAGAATAATTAGTGCTTTTTTTAACTCGTATAAATTGGATTATTGCAAGTGGAGTGATCGACAAAAATGCTAATCCCCACAGCGTCTCTTCAATTGCAAATAACAAATCTACTTTAGTGATAGCACCACCGTATGCAAACGGTTGAGCTAATGCTAATAGTATAAAAAATAAATATGGCGCTTTCTTTTCAAAGAAATATCTGACTTTCTTATCTCTAATGTCTTTAGAAGAAAGCTCTTTGTTCAATTGAAGCATTGAAGACATAATGAGATAAGCAAATGCCAATTCAGCAAAGGTTGCAAACAACCGAATGATCAGTGTGCTATTTAAAATAGTATCAAACCATGCGAGTTGTAATAAATAGTTAGATACAAAGATTGAACGATAGAAAGCAACACTCAAAAAGATAATACCAGCAATTCTCATTGTTTTTTGGTAAGAATTGAGTTCTCCATCATTTCTCTTTTTTGAACGAATATATATATAGATACCGATGATCAAGTTAATTACATTGATTCCTACAATACCAGCCCACCACGGCCATGCCCAAGTCCAAGTGTCTCCACCCATAATTTATCTCCTTTATGTGATTTATCTTTCTCTATATTTTACCATAGACAATGTGATCATATTTAGACATATTTATTTTTGCATGTTACTTGATATTAAATCTAAGATAACATACAATACCTATATGAGCAATTTTAAAGGAGAGTTTATGAAAAAAACAAAATGGAGTATTAATGAAGCAAAAGATTTAACTAGTAAGGTCATTATAGTTACAGGCGCCAATAGTGGCCTAGGTTATGAGGCAACTAAGATTTTTGCATCAAAAAACGCAACAGTAATCATGGCTTGTCGTTCACTAGAAAAAGCTAATGAGGCTAAAGAAGCTATTATTGAAGTATATGAAAAAGCAAATTTAGTACCTATGGTGTTAGATTTAGGCAGTTTAAAAAGTATTAAATCTTTTGCTAACGAATTTAAGAGTAAATACAATAGATTAGATATATTATTAAATAACGCTGGAATCATGACGATACCCTATGGAAAAACTGAAGACGGTTTTGAAATTCAAAATGGTATTCTCAATTATTGTATTTAGTAGATCCAATAACGCTTGAATTTATATTTTTATAAAAAGACTTTTCTTTTTCATTATTTTTACTATTTATATTTTTGAGTCTACAACCTTAGAAGTTCTTATTTTGGTACTTTTTACAGTTATATACAAAAATCGCGATTTTTCCATATTTTCCATATTTTCCACCTTTTTTAACCAAATAATGTTAAATTTATGGAATTAACTCGATAAAATAGGTCGTAGGTTCGCGTCGTTAAAAACTCTAAAACCCTAGAA
>CAZKLF010000018.1:0-25336 GCA_964553665.1 uncultured Mariniplasma sp.
ATTGATTTTCATCGTCATTAAAAACCAACGTATCAAAAGATGATGTTTGTCCTTGAGTTCGCTCAAGCGAAATACGAATCTTAACTGGATTTTTAATTTTGTTAACCGCTTCTATGAACGCTTTGTTTGCTAAGACTGGAGGTCTAAAATCTTGATCCAGCTCTGAAATTATTTTAGGTATACTGTTAAATGTAAAGTTTTCCATAATAGTGCTGTGCGAATGTGAATAGATAGCATTCATTTCCTTTCGATGTTTTCTAGTTTTCACTTATGCATTATTTTACTTTGATTCATACATTAATACAATAAGCAACTTAATTATATTCTTGTTTTATCGAAATTAAAAAATTTCTTTCACTAATCGTAACTAATTATGCTTAGGTCTATATGCGCGCATCATTGAACCAATCAGGTATGATTTATCTCCATCTTTTGTATCTCTTAGAAATTTTAAAAGTTTATAGGCATCTTTTCTTGGGTTAAGTGCCATGAGTGCAACTATGTCGCTTTGATATAAAGGATGTTTGACATCGTTGATATTTTTTAGTAAAGGATATGCAATCTTTTCGTTTTTTCTGATGAATTTATAAAAGGAACTGAGCGTTGAGGGCATAGGGAAGAATAAATTTCGATATTTTCTTTTCTCTAAGTCCATTGCTATTTCATATAATTTTGATGCCTGAACTTTACTCATGTATAAAATAAACTTTCTGAGTTGAGGATCTGTTTCCTCCCAATGAATCAGTTTTTCAACTAAGTCTAATCTCCAAAGAAATCTATGGCTTGAAGAGTCATCTAATTGATATTCTTTGATGAACATTTCTCTGATTTCTTCTAATACATCATCATTTACTGTTTCAAATAATGCATAAACCATTTCTGGTATATCTGTTTTAGTTTCATCATGTTGTAGATAATTATATATTTCTTGTAAAACTCTTTCTTTTTCGACTTTATATTCTTCAATAAGATTCTTAAAAGTGACATCTTTAGTTACAACATTTAATTTGTTTTTTTCAAAGATATATGTCTTATAGGAAATGCTTTCTTTTGAAAGATTATCCATACTCAAAATTGAAAATCCGGTACCACCGTTAAAATATGTTCGATGTGTTGGATGTCCAACAATGTCATTTCTAATGAATTTCAATTCATGAAGTGCATCATTTGAATTGACGTTAATATGATATTTATACTCCGTAAGTCCAATAGCCAAATCATAAAGTGCATCAATAGCAACAAAAAATCCTTGAAGCAACCCAAAAACATCTAATAGAATCGCGCCCTGTTCTTTGTGTGTTTCGTCTATATATTCTTCAATCATCAAATCTACATTTTCAAGCATCAGAAAAGCAGCAGTAGCCCTATATCCATTACTACTCTTTTCATTTAGCTCTGAATTTGATACATATTGCTTCAATCGTGCAAGACTCATAATGACTCCTTAATTTTTTTAATCAACGTTGGTGCAGGTAATTGTTTATATATACTACCTTCGATATACATGATACCTAAAAGTTCAAGTGCTTCTTTCTGATCTTTCGTTTTTACACCTCTAACAACAAGTGCCATTTGAAAACCTTCGAGTAGTTCCTTCATTTTATGAAGATAACTATTATATTTAAGGTTTTCTTTCTTTAAATCAACATGAAGGGCATTAAATGGGTATGATAATGCCATTTCAAGAGATGTCGTATCAAGTGAAATCCCGTGATCAATTAATTCCTGAATTTGTTCTTGATAATGGTTTGCTCTTAAGTCCATATCACATTTCAATCTTATAAATTCATAAGGTATACCGTATTTTTTAAATAAACCCAAAATATAAGGATTAAACGTTGGATCCAAAAATGTTCCTCTTGAAACAGGGATAGTTAATTTAATCAATCTTTCCGTTTCTTTCTCTAATTCAACTAAAAATTCACAAACTTTTTTGATATGAAATCTTTCAAGATCGGCTAAACGATTTCTTTTTTTAGCGATAGTTAGCAAATATTTACTATCAATAGCTAAATTGAACATCACAAGTTCGCTTTCATATTGCCAAACTCGATTTTTCTTAATATCTGTAATTTGATTAAAAATCAATCCTAAATTTTGGTTTTCAATTGCAACATTTAAGTGATCGATAACTTGTTGTTCAAACAACTCATCTTCATAATCTCTGAAAACAAAGAATTCATACTTGTCTTCTCGCTCTCTTTTTGCTTTTTCTAAAGCAATATCCAAATATCTCAGAAGTTTATCTTTTTGTTTTTCCACAGTAACAACTGGGTATCTTAAGATGCCCATATTTGCGTTGAATTTCTCGAATTTAAGGATTTTAGACTCATAGGCTTCAAGATACTTAACATAGTCTTTAATGGTCTTAGTTACGCTTCTAATATCGTTATATGGGATAATAACTAATATCTGATTGAAATCATAGCGATAAGTTGTCCCACCATTGAAAAACTTCTTTGTATGTTGAGCAAACTCTTTAAAATAATGACTTATCTTTTCACTACCATAAATATGTTTTAGATTTTGATCTAATTCGATTAAAATCAAACTCGCTTTATCTTTAAGTAAATCTTCTAGTTCGAGTGATAATGCATAATCATTGGATAATCCAGTTTCAGAATCAACAGTAGCTTTTTCTATTAGTTCTTTTGCATCTTTAACATCTTCTGTTTGATCAAAGAATAAACTCATAATGATATGTTCATCTCCTATCTTTAAACTATATAGTTTCTCTAAGATGTTTTTTTCTTGATATCTATAATGAATCTCTCTAGATTCACCTGATTTATTAAGTAATCTTGAAATTGTTTCTTTATATGTGTGAATGTGTTCATATGATACATCTCTTAAAAAGAGTTCTAAATGATAATGTTTGTCAATATTAAAAAGTTTTTGAGCTTCATCATTATAGCTCGATCTATTTTCACGGTGTTCTCTGTATGCTAATATCGGGCTATTTAGTACATGTTCATAAAACCTATTTTCAGTTTTTAACTTACTTAATTTCTTTTCGTCAAGAACATGTGCAAATAGAATAGCACTGATTAACTTGAAAAGATCATAATATTTACCCGGATCAGCAAGTTCTTCTTCTAGATGAACTGCAAATGCCCCAACATCTCCTAATGGATAGGTGTATATAAACTTGATATCTTCTTCAAAATCTTTTTGGGTTATGATATTTTTAGGCCATCTAATTGTTTTTGTATCTTCAACAATTTCTTCACCCTTATTTAAAGCGCGTTGAATGACTGTATCATCTACAAAACCGTCGATGATAGTTTTATCATATAATCTTTCTTTTTTATAATGAAACAAGTTAGGGGATTCACCCTTTAGATAAATTACAAATTCTTTAGTTTTTATATATGAATCCACATGCATGAAAAAGACTCTTAAATATTCTCTAAGTATGAGTTTTTCATCAATCAAATGAGAAAACTGAATTAAATCATGACTCATTTCTAGATGTTCTAATATATGTTCATGTTTCATTGATTTTACTTCTGCTTTTTCAATAACAACGATTTCTGGTTTTTCTTGAGCAACCTGTTTAACTTTTTTATCTAATACACGTTGTATGCTCTTTAGTTTCTTTTGATAATAATCTACGGAAGGTTTATTATCCATTTTTTTATATAAAGCAATGATTAGTTCATATGCTTTTTTCTTAAAAACTTCATCTTCTTTATCTATCAATTCTTCATACTCAGCTTCTAATGTTGAAGCCTTATGAAAATCTTCCTTATCAATATATACCTCAAGTAATGCCAATACAGCTTGAGGGTTTTTCTTACTATCTCTAAGTGAATTAAGCGCCTTTTTAATGAGTTCGTCATGTTTTTTAAGGTTCACTAGCAATCTAAGTTCATCATTAAAATACTCAGATTCTAGATCAAACTCATATAACTCATAAAGGCTATTTAAAGCCATTTCATATTGATGTTCGTCTCTATAGATAATAAACATTTCTTCTAGACAAAATATTTTAATAGGATCTGGAATAATATCTTTTAAGACCTTCATTAAATCCTCTAAATACGGTAACCCAATAGCTTTCTTATATTCGATTTCATCAAGTATGCCAAGGTATTGTTTTAATATAGGAAGCATTTGTCTTCTTTGATCAATATATATTCTTGCCTTTTCAAATTGTTCAAGCTTGATAGCTGCTTTTATGATATGTTTTAATATCTTTTCAAAATACGGAGAATCAGCTTGTAGAGAAATTTCCTTTAATACTTTTTCTCCTTCTTCAAAAACTAATTCAAATAATTCAAGTTCAATTGCAATCTCAAAGTAATAGCTAAAAGCCGCTTGATAGTCAAGATGACTAAGCGGTTGTTCAAGGAAGTCTTTGATAATAGATAGGCTATGAGGTTGTTTAGGTAACTTTAATACATCGCTTAAACGCATGTTATCATCCCTTAATTTCTAGATATAATCGATTTGCTAATTCTAAATATTTATGTGCGAAAAATTTAAAGTCCATTTTTAAGATTGGAGATAATCCAATCATTTCTTTTCTTAAGGCAACTTGATGCCATTGTAGTGCTTGAAACATTCTATAAAAACGAACACTATCAGCTTCCTTTTTGTTTGCTTTATGCCCAAGATATACATCTAACAGTTCTAGTGCATCTTCAAATTTGACATTGCCAAAACTGGCGATGTCATAATAAAATTCATTAAGACCTGCATATTCCCAATCAAGCAAATATATTTGATCTTTCCCAATAACAATATTTGATCTTTGCGCATCATTATGACAGAAAACTTTTGGCTGATTGATATGATCACTTTGATACATCCCAATCCATGAGTTTTTGAGTTCAATATATAAATCAGATCTTAAATTAGTATATGACTCATACAAATCTAAACGTTCAATTAATCCATAATCGTTTGTTTTAATTTGGGACTGATGTATTTTTTTTAATAGGTTAGCTACATCTTTCAAATATGGTCTAAAGTCTAATGTTGAGAGAATCTCCCCATTAACATACTTTGCTGCCTTTTCTCCATTCTCAATATTGAAAAAGACTGTATCATTATTAATATTTAATGGTTTGACTAAATTGATATTCTGAAACTCTATTTTTCTATCAACAAATAAATTTCCATCTTTCCCTATGATTCTATATGAATATAATTCGCCATGAACCTCAATTAAATATGTTAGATGACTCATACCACCTAAAAATCTGTGCTTTACAATAATCTCTTCTTCTTTAACATGAAAAGCTTTCGCTGCTTGCTTTTGAATTATCTTTTGATTTTCCATCATGCTCTCCCGTAAAATTTAACTTGCTTATTCTCATATATTGCATAGCTTTGATGATAATCCCCGAGTGATCCTGGATTAATAAACAGGATACCTTCATCAACCATCATATATCTTTTGTGTGTGTGCCCAAATATAACAATTTGGGCTTTATTAGCTTTTGCTTTCAACTTTAATCGATCTAACCCAAATTTAACGTGTTCAATATGACCGTGTGTTAACAATATTCTTGTTCCCTCAAAATTGAGCACTCTCATATAAGGTAAATCACTACCAAAATCATTGTTACCTTTTACAGAAACAATAAAATATTTTTTCCATATCTTCGGATTTAAGCACATATCACCAGCATTGATATGATAATCAACATCTTTGTGCTCTTTAATAACTTCTGCTAATGCGACATCATTTCCATGAACATCACTTGTAATTAATAATCTCATTGATGTCCTCCTTAAGTTGGTTAAGCGCATTTGCTCGATGTGAAATTTTATTTTTAATCTCTGAATCGAGTTCAGCAAAATGTTTATTTAATTTAGGAAAATAAAAAATGGAATCGTAACCAAAGCCCTGATTTCCTTTTTCTTCTTTTCCAATCAATCCATGTGCTCTTCCCTCATAACTTTTGAATACACCATTAGGATAACACAAAACAATGACGGATACGAAGTAAGCTTCTCTGTTTTCTTGTCCTTCCATCTCTTTTAAAACTTTTATATTATTGTCATGATCACTTCCGCCGGAATATCTAGCTGAGTATATGCCAGGTCTTCCATTAAGGGCATCTATCACTAATCCAGAATCATCGGAAATCACAGGTTTATGATATTTAGCAGTATAATATTTTGCTTTAATCAAGGCATTATCCAAAAAAGAATGACCATCTTCAACTACATCATCATTATCATTTAAATCCTTCAGGGATATTAAGGAAATGTCTTGATGTTTAAAAATAGCACTTAATTCTTTGATTTTATGAACATTTTGACTTGCAATGATGATTTCCATGAAATAAATATTCCTTTACAATACGTTTTTATTTTCTATTCTATATTATCACATTATTGCGTTCTATAGTATCATTTCTATTTGAATTACGTTATAATAAAGCAAGGTGATTAATATGGCTAAAGAAAATGAAATTATCGAATTCGAAGATATCTTCAAAGAAAACAAAAACCCAGAAATACCAAATAAGTATCAAAAAGAAAATCGTCATAAGTATACTTCGGCTATTATAGTATACGCTTTGATTATGTTTGTTTTTGCTGCTATTTTATATTTGGCTATGAGCGGTATAACATCTTTGCAAAAAACATATACCGAAGGTGAGCTCATCTTTGAAAATGTTGCAGGTGATGTTGATGGCGTTGGAATCATACCTTATATCACTTATTATGATTATCATCAACATTATGATGATTTCGTTGTTAAAGCGGTTGAATATGATAATTTTTTCATTATCGTAAATGCCAATAATCCGGATTATGAAACCTTATTCTATAATGAAGACCCCGATACAAATGAACTGATCTTAGATATTGATGCTATATATGGTGTTTTTAGAGATATGAGCATAACCACATGGGATGATGAAATTTCCATCAATATTTTAGTTGGTAAAACTCAATCTTTACCAACTTATTTTTTAGCTGAGTATGAAGAAATCGAAGGTCCACTAACAACTTTTTCTGATCTAGCTAATTCATTACTCAATTTCTTAGTCTATGTACCATTACTTCCATTACTTATTATCATATTAAAGGTAGATTTTATTTCAGATTTTAATGAGATTAAAGTCAAAAAAAGTAATTGGGCTCCAATTCTTGCTTTAGGATATCTTTATATATTGTTAGGCAATCTATTTTCAAAATATACATCAGAATTTCTTGGTGGACTTTTAGGGATTGCTCCAAACGAGTCGGTTAATCAAATGGTTATTGTTAATTCCTTAAGATCTAATGGCGTTGTTTTCATGATTTTATCAGCAGTTATCATTGGACCTATTGTTGAAGAACTTATATTTAGAAAATCTATTTTTGGGCTTTTTAAAAGTGATAGAGTTGGCCTCATTGTATCATCATTAGTATTTGGATTTATCCATTTAATTGGAGAAGTATCGATACTTGCTGCACTTGTAAATGGTATAGCCTATTTTGTGATGGGATTTGTCTTTGGTTATATTTACTTAAAAAATAATAAAAATGTATTTGCTCCAATGGCAGTTCATATATTTTCGAACTTAGTATCAATACTGGCAATCTTATTTTATCTATAAAGGTAGTTCATATGATGAGTTGCAGGTTCGTACTATGTTGTTAGTGTTATAAAAAAACAGATTTATACAATATCTTTGGGTATTGTATTTTTTTTATAAAAAAGACGCATAATATCGTTGGATATCATGCGTCTTATAATTTTGTTAATTTATTTCTTTATTCCTTAAGAGTCCAATGCAAAGTGCTAAATTGTATTCCTTTGCATAATCTAAAGCAGTTTTCTGCAATCTATCCTTTTTCATAGGTGTTTCTCTTTCAATCAATTTACGTAGATATACATGATCTCTATTTAATACAGCTAATGCGAGAGCTTGTTTTTGAACAAGTCTTTCATATTTAGGCGTAATCATATATTCTTGTAAATATCTTAAAACATCACTTTTATCAAAAATCATTGCCGTATCTATAGGAGATTCAAATCTTCTATTGTGAATATCAATATAAGCGTCGCTTGCTAAAAGTAATCTTAATGTTTCTACTGTACCAAAACGAACTGCGTTAAATATTGGTGATTCAAATTGATCATTTAATGCATTAGGATCAAGATTTTGATTAAGTAGCATTTCTAGAACTTGAACACTTGATGTCTTTGTTGCATGATGCATAAGAGAATTACCATATGCATCTTTAATAAACCATGATTGCTTACTTTCTTTGAGTAAGAATGGAATGACATTAACCCTACCACCAGCAATTGCATAATGGACAGGGAGTTTATCTTCTACAGTCTTTTTATTCAAATAAGAACCCGTTTCTATTAAAAGTTTGATCATGTCTAAATCGCCTTTGTGTGCTGCCAAATGAATTGGAAGCTCACCTTGTCTATTTTCAACATTTACTGACGCGAATCTAGTAATTAATAGTTTAGCGATATCTAATTTCCCTTTACGGGCACAGTCAAAAAGAGGCGTTTCGCCATGTTGATCTGCCATATTTACATTAATATCTTGATCTAATAAAAACTGGATTACATCCATTGCACTGCCTAATACTGCATAGTGGAGAAGACTTTTCTTCTTTTCATCTACCATTTCTATATGGGTAAAATGAAGTTTTACATATTCTAAATCGTTCTCAGTAGCTTTTAAGAAAATGCTCATCTCATCAATCACCACCTTCTAATTTAATCTTATCATAAGAAAAACAATAACTTTCCCACATAATTTGTGGATAAAAAAAGCACTTATCCGTTTGATAAGTGCATTTTTATTATTATTTTACTGCTTCTTTCAATAATTTCCCGGCTCTAAATGCTGGTGATTTTTGTGCAGGAACTGTGATAAGTTCTCCAGTTCTAGGGTTTTTACCAGTTCTTTGTACACGATTTCTAACTTCAAATGTACCGAATCCAGTAACAACAACTTTTTCACCACGTCTACCTAAAGTTTCAGATACTGTGTCTGTAAAAGACTTAAGAACATCTTCTGCAACTTTTTGAGTCACTTGAGCTCTGTTTGCGATAACTGCAATTAATTCTGTTTTATTCATTTATTAACCTCCTTAAGTGATTATATTATATCAAATAATTGATGGTTTTACAAATAATTCTTAATTTTTACAGCTTATTATTGGCTTTATAAAGCATTTTTATTAAAAATCTTCCGACTTTAAGTCCCGAGACAACAATTTAGGAAGTGCTTCAACAACAGAAAGCTTATTTTGAATAATCTCGTAAGCGACATTAATCATCGGTAAATCAACATGATAAACTTCAGATAAATGATGTAATGCCTCTATCGTTCTGATGCCTTCAATTGTTTGTTTTTGCTCTGCATAAATTTGATCAATTGGAATACCTTGACCTATTTTTTTGCCTGCTGTAAAATTTCTTGAGTTTTCAGATGAGGCAGTCACTATTAAATCACCGATTCCGGTTAATCCAAATGCAGTATCCCTTTTTCCACCCATCATTTCAACAACACGAACAATTTCAATGACCCCTCTTGTAATAACAGCTGCTCTTGCATTTTCACCCAATCCCATACCTGTACAAGCGCCTGATATGACTGCAATTGCATTTTTCACTGCTCCACCAAATTCACAACCAATCAAATCAGTTGAAGTATAGACACGTAAATATTGATCATTTGAGAAGATTTTTTGTACTTTTTTAGCGAGTTTTTCGTTTTTGCTTGAACTCACCAGCATCGTGAGTTTTCTTAAGATGACCTCTTCTGCATGCGATGGACCTGTTAATACAACAAATCCAAATAAATAATCAGATGAGATTTCTTCTTCTACTATTTCACTAACTCTTTTTAACGTCTCTGGTTCAATACCTTTAGAAACATTAATGAAAGTAACTTTTTTATTAAGTAATATATTAATTTCTTTTAAAACAGAACGCACAGCTTTCGTTGGAACAGAAAGTAGAAAAATATCTGCGAAATCAATAACTTCTTGTAAGAGAAGTGTAGCTTTTTCTGATTCTGGTAAAACTGTGTCAAAAAAAGGATGTAAATGCATATTGATTTTATCAACAGCTTTTGGATTCAGATCATAGATTAAAACACTATGACCATTATCAATTAAAGTTTGCCCTAGAGTAGTTCCCCAAGCACCCCCGCCAATAACTCCAATTTTCATGTTATGCCTTCTTTCTTAATAGTAATTTAATTGGCGTCCCCGTAAAATCAATAGAATTTCTAAATTGATTATTGATATATCTCAAATATGAGAAATGAACATACTCAGGATTATTAACAAATACTGCAAACGTTGGTGGCTTTGTTGCAACCTGTGTTACATAATTAAACTGTGCTTTACCATGATTGAAAATAGGTGTTGGATTCATCGCTACTGCATCTTGCAGTATTTCATTAATAATGCTTGTTTGAACTTGTTTATGATAGTTCTCGTAAGCAAGATTAATCGCTGGAAAAATCGTATGTACTCTTTGATTGTATTTTGCTGATACAAATACGACTGGAGCATACTCTAAGAATTTGAACTCATCTCTTATTTTATCTTCCATTTTTTTCATAGTTTTGTCATTTTTTGCAATAGCATCCCATTTATTAACAACAATAACTACAGCTTTTGCATAATCTGCTATATAACCAGCAACATGCTTATCTTGTTCAATAACGCCTTCTTCACCATCAATAATAAGCAAAGCTACTTCAGATCTTTCTAAAGCAGAAAGCGCACGAAGAACACTATACTTATCAGTATTTTCATATATTTTACCTCGTTTTTTGATACCTGCAGTATCAATAACGGCATATTGTTTTCTATCTTTTTTAAATTGAGTATCAATCGCATCTCTTGTTGTTCCTGATATTTCAGATACGATGACACGTTCTTCGCCTAATATCGTATTCGTTAGGGATGATTTTCCTACATTGGGTCTACCTACAACACAAAATGATATTACATCATCAGCATAAGGTTCCTCTTCTTCAGTCATATGAGAAATAATTTGATCTAATAGATCTCCTATACCAATACCATGGTGACTACTAATAGCAACTGGATCACCTAGTCCAAGAGCATAAAATTCATAGATGTTTTGCATTTGATTGATGTCATCAATTTTATTGACTGCGAGAATAACAGGTTTTTCTGATTTATATAATAGTTTTGCGATATAATAATCACTATCAACAAGTCCAGTTTTTCCATCAACGACAAAAACAACGACGTCTGCTTCATCCATCGCTACTTGAGCTTGTGCTTTAATTTGGTTTAAAAAAGGAGCATCGCCAATGTCGATGCCCCCAGTGTCTATAACGCTGAAGTTCTTCGTAAGCCACTCGGCTTTAGCATAGAGACGATCTCTCGTTACTCCTGCTTCGTCATCGGTAATCGATAGTCTAGATCCGACAAGCCTATTAAATAAGCTAGATTTCCCGACGTTGGGACGGCCGACAATTGCCACTGTATAAGGCATAATAAAACCCTCTTTATGTTATTTTTTTATTTTAAAATCTTTTGCAAATAAGTCTCCAATAGTAGGATTCTTGTCTTTTTCTTCTTCATCTTCTAAATATTGTTCAAATGATGCACGTTCTGCTTTTTCTAAAACACGACGTATTGAAAGTTTAAGTGACCATTGATCTCTGTTTGCCTCTATAATGACTGCATTAACAGTGTCACCAGCAGCAAAATAATCTTCAGGCTTTCCAATTTTCTCATTAGATAATTCTTTAGCTTCGATGTCTCCAAGTGCACCTTGAACCATCACAACTATACCTTCTTTAGAAACACTTTGTACAACCGCATCTACAACATCACCACGTTTAACGGTAACATTCTTCCAAGGGTTATCTTCAAGAGCTTTCTTAGAAAGTGCAATACGTTCTTTTTTAGGATCTAATTGAATGATGGATAATGTAACTTCATCACCGATTTTAACGAAAGATTCATAATTATCATTTGGATTCCATGAAAATTCATTTTTATGTAATAATCCTCTAACATCTTTAGCAACTTCAACAATAATACCAAAAGGAAGCTTTTGGAAAACTGTTCCAGTAACTGAATCTCCAACCTTGTGAGCATCGTAGAATTCTTCATAAGGTGTTTTTTGTAATGCCTTGATTGACAAATCAAGACGGTTTCCTTCTTTTTTAATAATCTTAACATCAATTTCTTGACCTAGAGTTAAGACATCTTCAATCTTATCAATACGATAATGACTAACTTGTGATATACGTAGTAATCCAACAACATGATCAAAACGAACCGTTGCTGCATGAGCTTCAATCTTATCAACAACACCTTTAATAACATCACCAGTGCTGATTTTTTCAAGTTCAATTTGTCTAAATTTTAAACGTTGTTCATAAGCCGCTTGTCTTTCTTTTTCGAAAATGACTTTTCTCGAGCCTACAACACGTTTACTTCTGCCTTTGATTGTTGCTTCTATGATTTGGATTTCTAAGGTTTTACCTTTTAAAGCATCTTTATCCTTAACTAAATCAAAGTCTAAAAGACTGTAAGGCAAGAACACTTCATTCTCCATATAATTCAAAACGATACCTTTATCTAATATTTGTCTAACTTTCGCTTTGACAATTTCTCCAGTTTCAACTAATTTTTGAATTTTTACAAATTTTTCTTCAACTAAGAGAGGAAGACGTGATAAAAGAATTTGAGCTGGATCATCAGTGATTTTCTGAACTCTAGCTCTAACTTTTTGACCTTCTACAACTAAGCCAAAAAACGATTCAGGTGCTGGTTTATCGTAATTATCCAGATGAATCTTACCTTCTGTTGTGTATTGTACGTCTAAATAAATTGTGTTTTCTTCTACTTTGATGACGGTACCTTCTACGATTTGGCCCACCTTCAACATATTAAACTCCATGATTGATCTCCTTTTTGTCGGTCAGTTCTATAATTTTATTAACCACTTGTTCAATGGTTAAGAAAGTCGTATCTAATTCAACTGCATCAGCTGCTTTTCTGAGAGGCGACTCTTTTCTTGTTGAGTCTTTTTGATCTCTACTGACGATGTCTTCTATCACTTGTGATATTTGAGCTTGTTTGCCTTTTTTCACATTTTCTTTATACCGTCTTTTTGCACGTTCTTCAACGTTAGCGGTTAAGAATATTTTCAAATCTGCTTTGGGTAATACAACAGTTCCAATGTCTCTTCCATCCATAACTATATTTCCGTTTTCTGCAGCTTTTTGCTGAATAGAAACGAGTTTTTTTCTAACATACAGAAAACTTGCAACAAGAGATACATTATTTGTAACTGCTTCATTCCTTATAGCTTCAGTTACATCTCTATCATTGACGTAAATACGGTCAAAATCATAATGTATTTGTACGGATTCTAAAAAACGGTATGACGCTTCATCGAGTAAATTTATTTTGAGTTCGATAGCAAGCAAAGTAACTGCTCTATACATCGCACCCGTATCAATGTGCGTCCACCCTAACCTTTTAGCGATAAGAGAACTAATTGTGCTTTTTCCTGATCCTGCCGGTCCATCTAAAGCTAATTTGTATCCAGGCATATTTTTCCTCCATACAACAATAATTATACCATGCTTTTGTACTATAATTGATTGAATTTATATTTTTGGTTGAGAATGTGCGTATAATTGTTTAACTTCATGAATTTTAAGTTTACGATAAGTTCCGCGTTCAACTCCCTTTAAAGTTAAGAAATCATATCTGACCCTCGTTAACTTCTTAACTGGATGTCCTATAGCTTCAAGCATTTTTCTAACTTGTTTATTTTTCCCTTCAGTAAGTGTTATTGAAATCAGTGTTGATTTATATGTTTTATCAAGTTCTAAAAGCCGCACTTCCTTCGGAATAGCTAGGTATCCATCATCGATGATAACACCTTTTCTGAGTTCAACTATTTTCTTGCGAATGACAATACCGTCAACTCTCGCTAGGTATTCTTTTTCAATTTCATGTTCAGGGTGTGTCATCAGATTGGTGAACTCTCCATCGTTTGTTAATAGTAAGATACCAGCTGTATCAAAATCTAAACGACCAACGGGATATAACCTGATTTCTTGATATTCACGATCTAAAAGATCCATAACTGTTTTTCTATTTTTATCATCGGAAGTTGTTGATACATAGCCTGTAGGTTTGTTAAGTAAAAAATAAAGATGTTCCGCCATCTCGATTAGTTTTCCATCAACTTCTATTTTATCTTTTTTTTCAACCTTTGTACCTAATTCTTTCACTACAACACCATTAACTTTGACGCGACCTGCTAATATTATTTCTTCAGATTTACGTCTTGAGGCAATGTTGGCGTGAGCAAGTACTTTTTGCAATCGTTCCATATTATTCACCTGTTATATTATAGCATACTTTTTATAAAAGTAAGGCCTGTTTTGTTCTTAATTAACTCCATAAAATCAATATATTTCCATAAAAAAACCACGATTATTCGTGGATTTTATTATTTATCTCTTGAAACGTATGAGCCATCATTGGTATTCACAATGATTTTTTCGCCTTCTTCAATAAACATTGGAACCTTGACCAAAATACCGGTCTGCATGATTGCATCTTTTAATGCATTTGTCTTCGTATCACCTTTAACTCCAGGCACTGTTTCTTTAACTTCTAAGACAACTTTATCAGGTAATGAAACACCTAATATTTCAGATGAGTTATAGAACATAACTTCTACAGATACACCTTCATATATATACTTGAGTTCATTTTTAATTTGGTCACCAAGTATTTCGATTTGTTCATAGTCTTCAGTGTTCATGAAAATATGCTTTTCACCATCTATATAAAGATATTGCATCATAATTTTGTCGATTTGTGCACGTTCAACTTTTGTACCTGAGTTAAATGTATAATCGGTAACTGAACCAGTTCTTAAATTTCTAAGTTTTGTTCTAACGAATGCGGCACCTTTACCAGGTTTAACATGCATAAATTCAATTACTGAATAAAGATTTCCTTCATGGACAATAGTTTGTCCTGTTTTAAATTCATTTGTACTAATCATTTGTTTTTTACTCCTTTAAGTTTTTGCCGTTTCTATTATACATGATTCAAATGTTTTAAACAACATTAATAGATATTAAATAGGATATCGCTTCTTTATAACTATCTATTTGCTTACCACTAAAGCATTTATCAACAACATCAGTGATAAAATCGACTTTTCTAAACACTTCTCTTTTTGTAATATCAGAGAGATGAACTTCAACTTTTGGTATAGCTATCATTTCTAATGCATCACGAAGTGCAACGCTCGTATGCGTAAAAGCGGCCGGATTAATGAGCAATCCATCATAATAATCATCCATTGTATTTTGAATGACATCAATAAGTCTGCCCTCATGGTTCGATTGATAAAAAGTAAACTCAACATCTGGAAATTCTTTAGTCAACTCTCCAAAAAGTTCTTCTTGTGTTAAAGAACCATAAATCTTTGGATTTCTTCTGCCAAGCATATTTAAATTAGGACCATGCAAGATTAAAATATTCATTTTTTTACCTCGTGTTGTAAGTAATTTTCAATGACTTTGACAGTTGTTTCTATATCGAAATTATTAGAAATAATAGCATCTGCAAAATCTTGATATTTAAAATACCTCTCATCAAACAAATGTTCTAAAGTGGTTTGTTTGAGTAATGGTCTTTGATAATCAGTCTCAAGTCTTTCTCTAATAACTTCAATATCGGTATCAAGATAAAACTTAAGCCCTTCCATCAATTCCTTATTTGACTTAACTGTAACAATACCTCCACCACACGCAACGACCAAATTTCCTAAAGGCAGGCTGCGAATTGCTTCGGTTTCTAACTCTCTAAACTTTTTTTCACCATATTTATCAAATATTTCTTCGATAAATAGATGGGCATCTTTTTCAATCATACCATCAAGATCAACATAAGTGTAGTTAATATTTTTTGCTAAAGTACTTGCAATAGTTGTTTTGCCAGACCCTGGCATACCAATTAAGAAAATCCTCATATTAACCCTCCTTTAAAAATGATTCTATGGCTTTTTGTGCGTCTTCAAACAATGTTGGACTTAGTGCATCTAACATGAGCGGGTGCATTTGATTTTTAAACCATGTTTTTTGTCTTTTTGCTAACTTTTTACTAGACTTCATGATTGCTTCTTTCGCCTCATTAAACGTATATAGGCCTTCAAGAAATTGATTCAATTCTCTATAACCTATAGCGTTAACAATAATCCCTTTTTCTTTAAGTGTTTTAACTTCATCCATAAATCCTTCATTAATTTGCTTGTTTAATCTTATATTGAGACGGTCTTCTAAAATAGATCGATCTAAGTCTAAATAAATAATAAGCGCATTATATAAAAGTGTATCTTTGTTTTTCTTATTTGATCTTGGATGACCTAAAATTGCTTGTTCATATGCTCTAAGTAATCTTCTTCGATTCTGCACATCTACCTTAATATTGGGATCTAAAACAACTAGTTTATTATAGATCTCTTCATTTGATTGATTCTGATGATTTTCTTCAAAAGAAGCACTTCTGCTCTCTTCAATAAATTCATAATCATAAAGTGCAGCTTTAATATATAATCCAGTTCCGCCCACAATCAAGGGATGTTTTATTTGATTGATTAAACTTCTTGCATCCTTTTGAAAATTGTAAACACTGTATTCTGATCCAGCAGGAACAACATCTAAAAGATGATGTTTAACACCCTGCTTTTCATCTTCTTTGATCTTTGCAGAACCAATATCGAGATCCTTGTATACCTGTACTGAATCTCCATTTATAATTTCTAAATTAAAGTATTTGGCTAAATGAATCGATAGTCCTGTTTTTCCTGAGCCCGTTGGACCTACGATGACAATAACCTTTTTCATGAGACAATTCTCATGAACATGCGCTCAATATCATGGTGCGAAAGTTTGATAAGTGTGGGTCTTCCATGAGGACATGTATAAGGGTTCTTGCATTCTCTAAGATTTTTTACAATTGTATTGATTTCGCTAATACTTAACGATTTATTCGCCTTAATAGCGCCTTTGCAGCTTATGTCCTTAGCTAGTCTATCTCTTAAAATCGCCAAATCAATCGTATCTTTTTCTGTTAACATGGACACCATTGCTTCTATCGCTATCTCAATCTCGCTATCATTTAACCATACTGGTAATCCTGTCAGTTCATTTGCTTCATTAAAATAGAAATTATAGTTGTTCATTTGTTTTTGGTGATTTTTAATCACTTCAATATCTTCAGTTGTCAACTGTAATTGAATCGGAAACAAAAGGTGCTTGACCGTTTGATTAGGATGCGCTAATGATTGAAAATAATGTTCATAACGAATTCTTTCCGCTGCCGCGTGTTGATCCATTAAATATAACCCATCATTATTTTGAAATAATATATACGTCCCCGAGAAAACGCCTATATAATCCATATCGGGCAATTTTGAAGTATTTTCATTTGTGTTAGATTGATATAGCGGTTTTGCCTCATCAATCAATGATTCGCCAAAATGTATATTGAGCGGTGTGTAAGTTTCATCTTCAGGCTTCATAATTCTATTAATTGCTTCTGGAATCTGATGTGTTTTTTCCATAAGTGCTTGCTTGACATATGTTTCAATATGATAAGCAAGTATAGACTCATTAACAAATTTAACTTCATATTTTTGAGGATGAACATTGACATCAAGTAGACTTGGATCCATTTCTAAATGAATTAATGCAATTGGATATTTTCCAATCATTAAAAAACTATGATATCCATCAACTACTGATTGAACAAGTTTATAGTTTTTGATATATCTACCATTGATGAAGATCGAGATATCTTTTTTTCTTGATCTTGAAATTTGAGGATTTAACAAATATCCCGTAATTTTTACCTTTTGTACCTCATGGCTGAAAACGGTCATATCATTTGTCATTTTTGCACCATAAATTTGATCAATCAAACTATAAAAATCGTTTGTTCCAAAAGTATCTTTGACCCTTTTTCCATCAATTGATAGTGAACATCTAATCTCTGGATGTGCAAGTGCTAAGCGATCAAAAATATCGATAATTGCTGCACGTTCAGCATATTCAGATTTAATGTATTTAAATCTTGCTGGTGTATTATAGAACAAATCAAATACTGAAACGATAGTTCCAGTGTTCAGTGTTGCACTGCCATCACTGATGTGATGTCCTCCATGATAAACGACTTCAATGCCTTCACTTTGATCTTGTTTTGTTTTTAAAACCACCTTTGAGACTGAGGCAATAGCTGCTAGTGCTTCCCCTCTAAACCCTAAAGTTTTAATATGCCCTAGATCACTTTTTTCTAAGATTTTACTTGTTGCATGTCTATCAAATGCTAAATGCGCATCTAAAAAATCCATTCCTGAGCCATTGTCAGTAACGATTATTGATTTCATACCCATATCAAAAACTTCAATCGATATGATACTTGCTTCAGCATCTATTGAATTTTCTATAAGCTCTTTAACAACTGATGCAGGGCGGTCAACAACCTCTCCTGCAGCAATCATATTGGCAAGTTTATGATCCATTTGTTTTATGATAGACATAATTAACCTCTATTTTTTAAGTAATGACTGCAAATGTTTGATAATAAGTAAAGCTTCAATGGGTGTAATGTTGTCTGGATTAATTTTTTCGATTTCATCCAAAACAGCAACTTTATCAGCATCAATCATCTGCTCGTTTTCTTCTTCAAATTTTTCATAATTAAATAAATCTAAAACAACTTTGTTTTCTTTTTGTTCAAGCTTTTCTAGTATTTGTTTACTTCTTGTAATTAAACTCTTAGGTAAATGTGCTAAAGATGCAACTTGGATACCATAAGATTTATCGGTTGTTCCTCTTTCGACATGATGTAAAAAAACCATTGTATCATGTTCTTCTTTAGCTTTGACACATAAATTAGTTAATCTTTCTAAACTACTTTCTAATACAGTGAGCTCATGATAATGTGTTGAAAACAGTGTTTGTGCTTTTATCTTTTCATGGATAAATTCAATCATTCCTTGAGCTAATGCCATCCCATCATATGTAGCTGTACCCCTACCAATTTCATCAAATAAGATGATACTCTTATCAGTCGCTTTCGTTAAGGCTTCATTTGATTCAACCATTTCTACCATAAATGTTGATTTACCACCACTTAGATCATCTGAAGATCCAATTCGAGTAAAAATAGCATCATAAATAGGAAGTAATGCTCTTTCTGCAGGAACATAACATCCTATTTGAGCCATATAGATAATCATGGCGAACATTCTCATATATGTGGATTTACCACTCATATTTGGACCGGTTATTAAAAAGATTTCACCTTCATCCATGATGACATCATTTGCTACAAACTTAGTAAATCTTTCTACAACTGGATGTCTACCCTTTATAATCTCTACAGTTCTTTTTTCATGAAGTGTTGGTCTAATAAAGTTATATTTTTCAGCAACAATTGATAGATTTAGAAATACATCAATACGCGCAATTTGAACTGAAAGTTCTTGAAGAGAATATGTAAAACTTTCTGTATATGTTCTAATATCTTTAAATAGTTCATATTCTAAAGTCATACTTCTTTCTTTAGCGTGAAGTAAATCATCTTCTTTTTCTTTTAATAAGGGTGTGATATAACGTTCGCTATTCGCTAAGGTCTGTTTTCTTTCATAACCAAATTCATCCTTAACTAGAGCAGAATTACCTTTAGAGACTTCGATATAATAGCCAAAAACCCTATTATATCCAACTCTAAGATTTCTTATACCTGTTGTTTCGCGCTCTTTACTCTCAAAATCAGATAACCATTGTTGCCCATTTAAATCAATATTTCTAAGTTCATCTAACTTCGAATCAAAACCTTCTTGAATGATCCCTCCATCTTTAAGCGTTATTGGAGGTTCTGGATGAATCGCAGATTCTAAAAATTCACAAAGTTCATGATGATCATTCATCTGACTTATTAATAAATCAAGTTTAGGATCCTTATATAATTTAAGTGCTTCTTTTAAATCAGGCACTTGTTTAAGTGTTTCTTTTAATTGATATAAGTCTCTAGCGTTTACTGTGTTAAATGCAACTCTACCAACTATCCGGTTAATGTCATAAATATATCTTAAATGATCAATAACTCGTTCTCTTGGTTGATAAGGTTTTAATGCATCAATTAAATCATAACGTTCATTTAAAGCTTTAATATCATATAAAGGATGATTAATCATTTGTTTTAGTAATCTAGACCCCATTGCAGTTTGACATCCATTAATCCAATAGACTAGAGTAGATTGTGTTTGATTTACAAGTGATTCATCAATTTCTAAATGTTTTTTTACTCTGTAATCGATATGCATATGGCCAACTTGTTGAATGATTTCAAAAGGCATCATATGATTAATCATCTGTTTTTGTGTGTTTACTAGATAATTAAGCAAATGAGAAACAGCTCTTTTTTGATCTCTTTCGAGATGACTTATATATTTTTGTTCAACGATTTGATAATCATCACTGTAGGATACCAATCGATCATTATCTTTTAAGCTTTTTATGAATGCTTCATCAAACCGAATGGGACAAACAATTTCTCTAATATCCAGGCTTTGAATCAGATCAAATGCTTGTTTCTTTTCAAGTCCATCTGTCATAAAGGATTCACCAGTTGAAATATCAACATAAGTTAGAGCATATCCCTTTTCAGTGAGTAAGACACTAGCGATGAAATTATTAGTTCTAGCATCTAAGATGCCATCTTCTAAAACTGTACCTGGTGTAACAAGTCTAATAACTTCACGTTTGACCAATCCTTTACCCGGCGCTGTTGTTTGTTCAACAATTGCAATCTTAAAGCCCTTTTCAATGAGCTTTTGAACATATGGCTTAACAGCATGGTAAGGCACACCACACATAGGAACCTTAGCTCCTGCATTTCTTGAGGTTAAAGCGATTTCCAAAACTTTTGATGCCAAAATAGCATCATCAAAGAACATTTCATAAAAATCACCTAATCTAAAAAAGACTATCGCATCTGCGTAGTCTTCTTTAATTTCGAGATATTGTTGCATCATTGGGGTATATTTTTGTTTATCCATGGTTGCCCCCTAAATTTAATATATAATTACATGCCAAGGCTGGCCATAAAGCCATGAATCTTGTCAATAATACCAAAACTTAATAAATTATTTAAAGAGGTGGTTACACCATCTAAGAATGTAAGTGTCGTCACATAATAAGTTAAGACTGAGAAAATAAGAACAAGTACTATAGCAATAACTGCTACTATTAAAACAAACTTAAGTAAGAATCTAAGAATTTTCCATAATGTTTTGCCAATTCCCTTAAATATCTTGCCAATAAATCTAATTTCACCAGGTGTATCAACTTCATCATTTTCGCCTGTTCCAATTGAAGATGCAGCTTTCTTTTCTTCAATGAACTTTTCTCTTTCCGCTGCTTCATCATTTTTTATGACTTTCTTAAGTGATTTTGGATTTCCATAAAACTCAGCTGAATTTAAGACTACTGCTCCATGTTTAGGAATATCAGCTTGAGCGTTTGTCACAGAAATAGCATTTGCTAATTCTTCTTCTTTTTCTGCATTCGTTACTTTTTGTGAAAGAAGTGCAACCTCGAAAGTTTCTCTAAGTTTTTTTATTTCATTTACTAGTTCACTTATATCTATATTACTTTGAACGATTTGTGTAGGTTGTTGTTGAACAATATTTTGAGGTGCTTCGTCAACCACTTTTTCTTCAGCTACTTCCTCAACTACTTCATCAGGTTCAGCCGTTTCTTCAGGTTCAACCGTTTCTTCAGGTTCAGATTCCTTTTCCACTTCTTCTGGCTCTGGTTCGGGAATAGATTCAACAATAACTTCAGGCTCTATTATAACTTCTTCTTCTAATGGATCAGCAACTTCCTCAACCTCTTTATCGTAAACAGCTTGAGATTCAGGAACAAAGTATGTTTCCTTTGTTTCTTCTGCATTTGCTAGAATATATTCTATAATTTCTTCTTTTTTAAGTTCAGTCGATGCCTTAATATCATGATCTATTGCAAATCTTTGCATCACCAAAACAGACATTTTTCTGGTTTCTTGTTCAAGTTTATCTGTGTGCTGACCACGATCCTTAAGTTCTTTGATAATGATATCAGCAAGTTCAGTCTTCTTTAATCTTCTTGGAACTGAAACTTCATATTTAGCGCCTAAATCTCTAATTTCAGAAAGTGTTGAACTTTTATAGAGTACTGGTCTAAATTTAGCAGGTGCTAACCCATCAATACGTCCAAAACTATCAAAGAATACATCTTTTAAATCTCGATTATATGTTTTAATGTCTGGGAGTTCAAGCCCATGTTTTTTTACAAATGCAATACTATCATCAAGTAAATCCTTTAAGTGTTTCGAAGATACATTTTTCTCAACCATATAAGCAAGAAGATCTGTCCAAAATTCTTCTAAAAACTCACGTTCAATTTTAGGGTCTTCAAAAAATATCAACAGGTTTTCGAGTTGAGTTTCAGTAAATTCAGTATACCAAGATAACCGATAATTCAGTTCATCAGCTAGCGTCAATCTTGATTTTCTTGTCTCAATAACAGTTTCTCTAAGCGATTCTCTTAGAACGAACATTCTTAGTTCTCTTGGTACTTTAAGTCCTAATTTCATGAAATAAGTTTTAATTTGATCTGCAGGTAAATAGATGATTGTCTTTAATAACTCGTCAATTTTATAGTCCTTAGTTCCAACAGTAACATTACTATCACGTGTTAATCTAGGCATGGTCTTCCTCCTAATATACTCTTTGTATTCATAATACAATGTTTTTGCATTTTTATCAAGTTATTTAACTGTTTTTTATATAAAAACGGCCATAACAGGCCGTTATCACTTAAAATCTTTTTTTATGCCATCTTCTAAGATAAATTGAATATGTTGAAGCATTTCGTTAATGTCGCCTTGCAAAGCCAAATAATCCGACATCAAAGGATAGGTTTCAATCTCGTTTAAAAGCAAATTATAACGTCCTTCAAACTCAATAATTGCTTGCTTTTTTTGAATCTGTTTCGCATTAATCAATTGCTTCTGAAGGTCTTTTAACTGATTCACTTTATCCTTGAGTTCAATGTTATTATTAATCAATTTCTCGATACGTTTATATCTTTGTATTTCTTCATTTTGAAGAATCATATTTATTAATTTTTCTTTTTCTGTCATATGCGTTCACCAAGTAAAAACCACGTTTTAGCTTGTGTGATCTTTACATTAACAATTTGGCCTATTAAACTTTTGTCACCTTTAAAATTGACCAATTTGTTATGTTGACTATATCCTGACACAACATCATCATTATGCTTAGAAATCCCATCAACTAGTACTTTGACTGTTTGATTTAAAAACCTTTGATTACCTTTAAGATATCCAGCATTTGTGCGATTATTTAGCATATACAATCTTTCTTTTTTTGTTTCTAATGGCGTATCATCTGCAAATTCATATGCAGGTGTTCCTTCTCTTTTAGAAAAGACAAACGTAAATGCTCCCTCAAATTGTGCTTTTTCAACTAGGTCTAACGTTTCAAGAAAATCCTCATCTGTTTCGCCAGGAAATCCAACAATGATATCTGTTGTTACTGCAATTCCAGGAACCGTTTCTTTTAACTCATTTAATACCTTTAAGTATGATTCTTTTGTATAATGCCTATTCATTTTTTTCAATACTTGATTACTTCCAGATTGTACAGGAAGATGGAAAAATGGCATGATATGCTGAGCATCTCTCATTGCCTCCATCGTTTTTTTATCTAAATCGTGTGGATGACTTGTTGTAAAACGAATACGATTAATTTCTAACCCATCAAGTTCTCTTAATAAATCACCAAATGTATAATCGTTATCTACAAAATCTTTACCGTAAGCATTAACATTCTGACCTAGTAATGTAATCTCTTGATACCCTAGTTCAATCAATTCTTTAACTTCTTGTATGATTTCTTCTTTTGATCTAGATCTTTCCCTACCTCTTGTATATGGTACGATGCAATAGGTACAAAACTCATCACAGCCAAACATGATATTGACCCAAGCTTTAAATTGATGTTTTCTTCTTTTCGGAAGATTTTCTACGATTTCACCCTCTTGAGAATAGACTTCTACCACTCTTTCTTTTGAAAAAATTGCAGTTTCTATATATTCTGGAAGTCTATAAATGTTATGTGTTCCGAAGATTAAATCTACATGTTGATATTTCTTTAAGACGCGTTCAACAACATTTTCTTCTTGTGGCATGCAGCCGGCTAAACCAATAATTAAATCGGGATTATTTCTTTTATAAGCTTTTAATCTGCCTAATTCTCCCCAAACTCTATTTTCAGCGTTCTCACGGATAGCACAAGTGTTCATAATAATAACATCAGAACTTGCCTCATCAATCGCTTTTGAAAAACCCATAAGTTCCAAAATTCCTGCAATAGACTCACTATCTGCTTCATTACTTTGACACCCATAGGTGTGTATATAGTAAAATTTACCGATACCAATCTTTTTATGGGCATCGCTTAATTCAAATTTTAATTCTTCAATTGTTTGGTTACTTCTTTTTCTAGCTTCTTTAAAATCAGGTTTAAAATATTTACTCATATCAATTTTGCTCATTTAATCACCTATGCCCTATTATACATGAAAAAACAGTATGGATTATACTGTTTCGCTTTCAATATGTATTCTTTCTATCTTCTTATTAACAAGATCTAAAATCACAGCATTTAACTGTTTGGCTCCAGTTGCAACTTCGTTTGGAGTAGCAAACCCATTAAGGAATCTATCCAAGACAATTTCTTTGCTAACTCCAATGACACCATTTAATGGGCCAGTCATGCCTACATCAGTCATATAAAGCGTTCCATTAGGCAAAACTCTTTCATCTGCCGTAGGGACGTGTGTATGTGTACCAACTACGACATCAGCAATACCATCTAGATAATGACCAATAGCAATTTTTTCACTGGTTGCTTCAGCATGAAAATCAACAAATGAAAAATCTGCCTTTTCATTTTCAATCACTTCTTTGATTGTTGTAAACGGATCATCTATATTAGGATTCATAAATGTTCGTCCAAGTGCATTAATCACCAATAATTTTTGACCGTTATAATTGATTGTTATGTATCCTTTTCCAGGAGCATTTCTAAAATTCATTGGACGCACAATATTGGAATCATCAATAAACTCATAAAGTTCACGATTACCCCAAACCCAATTGCCCATCGTAATTGCATGAATACCTTGGCTCATAAGTTCTTTATAAATTTTAAAATTAATGCCTCTGCCATTCGCTGCATTTTCAGCAT
>CAZKLF010000019.1:0-21250 GCA_964553665.1 uncultured Mariniplasma sp.
AAAAAAGATGGTCACTTCGAAAGTGGCCATCTTATCTATTTATTCACTTATGCTCATATCAAACCAGAACTCTACACCATCTTTACATATATTAACTCCATATTTCAAATGAAGTTGTTCCTGAATGGCTCTAACGATAGATAATCCTAATCCATGTCCACCGACATCTCTTGTTCTTGCTTGATCTATCTTATAGAAACTATCCCATATCTGCTCTGTTTCTTTTTCATCAAATCCTTTATAGCTATTATAGAATATTACTCTAATATGCTTATCAATCTGCATCGTTCTTAACTTAATGGTTCCTTTATTCTCGCAATAGTGAATTGCGTTGGTCATGAAATTTGTAACAATTCTATCTACTAAATATGGATCAATATCAACATTAAAATTATCTTTTCTTTCGTCAATCCATTTCAAGCCTTTTTCTTTAATCTCTTTTTGATACTTTTTAACAATATAACTTAAGTGTTCATTTAAATCGACTTGCTTTTCAATATTGACCTTTAAATTGAAATCCATGTTTTCAATTTCAAGTAAGTCTTCAACGATTTCTTTCATACCTTCTGCTTCATCCGTGATGACATTCACGTAATAATCTGTCTTTTCTTTATCCTTATGAATATTTAATTTGAGTCCTTCGCTATATCCGATAATTAAAGCAAGCGGAGTTTTCAATTCATGGGATACATTATTTAATAACTCTCTTCTCTTGGTTGAGAGTTTTTTATTCATCTCAAGTTCTATATTCAAATTACTAATTGTCTTATCTAATGTTGATGCTAGATTATTAATACTACCTGCTAATTCTCCTAATTCATCTTTAGATTTAATCTCTAATAAGTGATTAAAATCAAGATTCTTCATCTTCTTCGTTATTTCATTGATTTCTCTAATAGGCTTTGTGAAATAATTGGCCATGAAAAATGATACTATAACAGCTGCTAATATCCCAAACAATCCAACATATAATAAAAACTGATTGATAATTGCTACATTCTCTTGGATTGCTGCGATAGGCGCTCTTAATTGTACTTCATATCCGTTATCTAAAAGCCCTACTAAAACGAGCATCTCACCTGGCAAATTCGGATCATTCGATAAAAAAACCCTGTAATCATCTGTTTCGTCTAATATTTGACTATATATAGGTGGAGGTGGAGGTAGGACCTCATCGCTTCTTGAACTATAAATCATCGTCATATCCGTATCTATAATTGCTAAATCAATATTGGACCGGTAAACGATTTGTCTAATCAAATCGTTCGTATTCAAATATTGACTTTCATCTAAACTATTTATTTCATCATAATAGTCCTCAATTAAGGATTGTTTCTTATTTGTATAGTAATCTTCTAATAATAAATTATTAGCTAACATTAAAATGCCTACAATAAATACGGCAAGTAAACCTATATAGATGAAAAACTTATTTCTAATCTTTGTCATGATTCACCTCAAACACATATCCAAAACCATAAATAGTCTGAATATAACTTCCACATTCTAATAATTTATTTCTTAATCTGTTGATATGCGTATCAACAGTTCTGTCAGTGCCTTCATAATCAAATCCCCAAACTTCATCTAATATTTGTTCTCTTGATAATACAGCACCCCTATTATCTATAAAGTAATTTAAGACTTTATATTCAATCTTTCCTAGCTTAATAGATTTTCCATTAACTGTTGTTTGATGCATATTAAAATCGATCATTAACGCATCATCTTGATAGATCATGCTTTTTTTAGTTGTTCTTTTTAATATCGCATTAACTCTTGCTACTAAGACTGAAGGACTAAACGGTTTTTTAATGTATTCATCTGCACCTTTTTCAAAACCAGAAAGTTCATCATGTTCCTGCGTCTTAGCAGTAAGCATGATGATTGGAACATTTGAAGTTTCTCTTATCTTTTCGCATACTTCTAATCCGTTCATACGTGGCATCATTACATCTAAAATAACCAAGTCAACATCCTTACTATAGATGAACTGATAATAAGCATCTTCACCATCAGATGCCGTGAGCACTTCATAATCTGCTCTTTCTAAAAAGTCTTTGAGTAGTATTAACATTCTTTTTTCATCGTCTGCAATTAATATTTTTGCTTTCATCTGCTCACCTTCTTGTTCTCATTATAACCTTGAATTGTTGCAAAAATAACACAATTTACATAATTTTTCAAATTGTGATAATTTTGTGACAATGTTTCATTATAGTAGAGACATCAAAAGGAGGAAACCCCATGAGCACACTCGTTAAAAGACACGAACTTAAATTTGTGATCAGCTACATCGATTATATCGTTATATCTCACAAATTAGATATTCTATTAAAAAAAGATCCAAATGCTAAAAAAGCACCTTATTCAATAACAAGTTTATACTTTGATGATATTTTCAATTCAGCACTCCATCAAAAAATTGAAGGTGACTCTTACCGGTATAAATATCGAATTAGATATTATGACAATAATTTAAATAACTTCAAATTAGAGAAAAAAGAAAAGATCGATCAAATCACGCACAAGGAATCATTAACCTTATCAGAAGATGAAGTTAAAAAAATTCTAAATCGAGATATTTCCTTTTTATTAGAGAAAAAAGATGATCTAGCAAATGAGTTTCATCAAATCTATAAAAAGGGATTACTAAAACCCAAAGTACTAGTTGATTACAAAAGGGATGCATACATTCATCCCTTAGGAGATTTAAGAGTTACATTTGATTTAGGATTTAAATCATCAATCAATAATACAAACCCGTTTGATAAACATATTAGCTATACATCAGCCATTGCCAAACATGAAGTCATCATGGAAGTTAAATTCACTGATCGCTTCCCAAATTATTTAAAAAGCATTATGCAGTTAGCAGGCTCTGCGCAGACATCAGTATCTAAATACGTCTATTCAAGACAATATACATCTAACCATTAGGAGGTTATTATGACAACAATTATGCTATCATTTAGCGACATATTCAAAGACAGTTTCTTAGAAAGTACGACTTCACTTACAGCAGTACAGATAGGTATAACACTCATTTTATCTTTTGTTATCGGTTTGTTCATTTTTCAAATCTATAAAAAGACATATCAATCCGTTGTTTATACAAAGAGCTTTAATGTCTCTTTAGTCATGATGACGATGATTACATCGTTAGTCATCATGGCAGTGACATCAAACATCATTTTATCATTAGGTATGGTTGGTGCATTATCTATCGTTCGTTTTAGAACGGCGATTAAAGATCCAATGGATATTGTCTTTATGTTTTGGGCAATAGCAATCGGTATCGTAACTGGTGCAGGATTCTACATGCTCGCAGTTATCGGATCATTAGTTATTGGTGTTGTTCTTTATGTGTTTAGCTTAAACACAGTCGTTGAGTCACCTTATCTACTTATTGTTGGGTTCTCTAAAGAAGAAGCTGAACAAGAAATAAATGATTTAATTAAAAAATCAGTTACGAAATATATTATCCGTAGTAAAACAGTTGAATCCGGCAGAGTTGAATTAACAATAGATGTCAGATTTAAAGAAAACGAATTATCATTTATGAATGACATCAAGAAAATCAATTCAGTTGAAAACGCAATTCTAGTCAGTAATAACGAATACTCAAGTTAAGGAGGCATTCCTATGAACAAATTCAAATCTGTGATTGCAATCTTTATATTACTTCTATGCCTAATAGGCATCACTTTACTTTCTACAACAGGTGATGCAACAGATGATACAACAGATCCGGTAGAAACAGTCTCAACATCTTCATTAAATGAAACCGAAATTGATTCTTATGTATATCCTCATGATGAGGTCATTGATGTCAATATCGTCATCAGTGATTCAAATTATCAAGATTTACTTGATGATGCTTTAGATGAAACTTATTATCTAGTTGATATCACATATAATGGATATACACTCACTAATGTCGCACTTCGTGCAAAGGGCAACTCAAGTTTAACTGATGCCTTTAACGATGGCGATGGAAGGTTTAGTTTTAATATTGATTTAAATTATTATGTTGATCAAGACCTATTTGGTATTGATAAACTCATTTTAAACAATCTTTATATGGATCCTACGATGATGGCAGAATACATCGGCTATGAAGCATTTGATTCATTAGACGCAGTTTCATCAAAAACAACATTTACAGCATTATATATCAATGATGAATACTTTGGTTTATACCTATCAGTAGAAAACGTAGGTAATGAATTTCTAGAAATGAATTATGGAGACTCTGATGGTTCTTTATACAAACCAGAGATTATGGGTGTTGGTGCAGATCTTAATTACATAAATGATGATGGTTCAACCTATACCGCATTAATTGATGATAATGAAGTTGATTTGGATAACGAGGCTATTGTAAACCTTATGAAAGCCTTAGATACAGGTGAAGACCTTGAATCCATCTTAGATGTTGATAGTTTTCTAAAGTATTTAGCCATATCAACATTTACTGTTCATTTAGATTCATATCAAAACAGTATGTTCCATAATTACTATCTATATAATGATGATGGTATCTTCCAATGGATTCCTTGGGATTTAAATATGATCTTTGATGGATTTCCAGGAGGTATGGGAACAGATGCGGCAGCTGTAGAATTCTTAATTGATGAACCCGTTACGGGTTCCATGAGTTCATACCCAATTGTTGAAGCTGTCTTAGCCAATGATACTTATATGGAAACATATCATGATTACTTACAAGAACTTATGGATAATTATTTTGATACTGATGCGTTTGAACAACGAGTTTTAGAAATCTATCAAATGATTAATTCTTATGTTCAAACAGATCCATCTTCTTCTTACACTTACGCACAATTCCAAGATAGTCTATTTACTGACACAGCAAATTATTATAGTTTAACAACTTTCGTTGAAGAAAGATCTGAAAATGTGACAAGCCAGTTATCAGGAGAAATCCCAAGCACAAATAACGGATTAGGAAATACAACTTCTGGAACGGGTATACCAGGTGGTGGTCAAATGCCAGGAGGCGGAGTAAGACCTGGCGGACAACCACCAATAACCCAAACACCTGCAGCAGATACAACCGTCACACCAACAGATGTAATAGATATTGAAGAGATAGCAATTTCAGTCGTCGGTTTACTATCTATAGGTATGTTTATTTATTATATGAAAAGAAAGATGCTATAACGTAATATATAATTGTTGATCAATGTTCACACTTTAAATCCATAAATCTTGATTCTAATAGAAAATAACACTATAATAAAGTCACATTAGAAAGGATTGATAAGATGAATAAAATAAACTTTAAAGAACTCACTCTTGAAAACTACCCACATAAGACTTATGACAAAATCAGATATAACGATACAGACAAACAGCTCCATGTCAATAATGCAGTCTTTTCAACATTTATAGAAACAGGAAGAAACGAACTTCTTTATAATCCGGAAAGTAAATTAACAGATCATAGCACCTATGTTATCGCGAGTCTTCAATTAGACTACATAGATGAGATCAAATGGCCTGGGACTGTAGATATAGGAACGGCAGTCACGCATATCGGTAATAGCTCAATGCGCCTTACTCAAGCCATCTACCAAGATAATAGATTAGTAGCTAGTGCTGAATCTGTTGTTGTTCAAGTAGATGATGACACGAAGAAATCTAAACCTTTATCAGAAACAACTAAAGACTTTCTATCCAAACTTTCAATGATCAAAAAAAAATAAAAAAGGAAGACAAAAACTCAATATGAGTCTTTGTCTTCCTTTTTTTAAATCAAATTATTAATTATTTTAGCTATATTTTTCAGTAATCATATCTAAGATTTCTATGCATCTGTTTTGGATTGAAGTTATCTCTAATCCCACGATATCAAGTGGGTTTTCCATATCCATAAAATCATCTAGTTTTTCTTTTAGTTCACTGATGGATGTATTACCTTCAAATTCTACTGGAAATTCATAATCTTCTAATTGCGTTTCAGATAAGGTCATTAATGCATTGGTATTATAATACCTACCCTTTAGCGATGAGACTAAAATATCATAGTCCTCAAATACTCTAACTTCTTCATTGAATATGGTGCTATAGGGTATAACTGAGGGATCCCTATAGACTACCTCATCCCATCCATCCGTAAAATATAAACTAAATTGAACGGGGTATCCTGTATCATCTTTTCTGAGTGATGCTACAAATTCCAAATCTTCAAAATGGGATGTTTCGTAATTTGAATTAACCATTCTATAAACGTCTTTAGAATCCGGATCATATATATTTACTATTTCATCTTGATCCTTTACTGAATACTCAACGATGCTATTACTGTTCATATTGATATATGTAAATGAGTATATGGATTCTGAAGTGTAGGTGTATTTTCTATATATGTTGTTTTGGAAGGATGTGTACTGATAACTTTCTAGATTCGTCGAATATACGATAAATTCATACTGCATGTCATCTTCTGTAATCTTGAATTTAAAACCTTCAATTCTCTCGTTTTCTTTTCCACTGTTATATGTGTGTTTATAAAATCCGCTAACATCATCAAACCCGTAATCTACATCTGTAACTGACACTGAGCCCCATGATTGTTCATCTTCTCCTATAACCAATACACCAATATATGCATTGAACATAGAGGAATAACTAAAAAAATCTTGGTAAGGCTTCAAAATAGAATTCTGATTAATCTGTAAAATTGGACTAGATCTAGGAATTTCATCTTTAGCGTAGCTTACTTCTACACTCATTGGAGAAGGAATGTCACCTTCGTTTTCAGCTATCGTCAATATTTGAGCATCCATCAACTCATAGAAATTAGTTAATAAAACACGAATTTCTGCTTGATCAGTTACACATGATTCTTGACATACTGAAATTTCAGTATCGATAGTTATGAGAAAATCCTCACTAGATTTTTTGCATCCGGTCATTATTAGAATTAATAATAAAATGATAATTAGCTTTTTCATACTGCCCTCCAATATTTATTATTAAAAGTTTTATATATAAGTATTATATCATTGATAAATCATAATCTTAAATGTAACCCTTAATTTTTAAAATAGATTGTGTAAAGTGGTATAATTAAGGTGTATTGGAGGTGAGTTTTTATGGAATTAATTGATAAATTGAAAAAAAGACGTTCCTATCGTGAATTTGAACCAGAGTCATTCGACATCCAAATTCTAGTGAATGCTATTGAGGCTGCTAAGTACGCCCCTAGTGGCGCAAATAAGCAACCATGGATATTTTGCATTGTGCAAAATCCAGAAGTAAAAAAGGAAATCAGAAAACACGCAGAAAAAGCTGAAAGTGCATTTTATAAGAAAATACCCCTTCATTGGCAAGAAGATTTAGAACACTTAAATGTTACGATTGATAAACCATTTTTAGAACAAGCACCTTATTTAATTGTCATATTTAAACAAAATTATCAATTTGATGACGAAGGTAATCAAGAAAAGGTTTATTATCCAGATATATCTGTTGGGATTGCTACGGGTATGTTAATTGCTGCCCTAACGGATTTAGGAATAGATATCTTAACTTATACACCATCACCTAATCTATTCTTAAGTGAGGTTCTTAAAAGACCTGAAAATGAGAAACCTTATTTGATTATTGTTTGTGGTAAGGGATCAAAATCATATAAACTTCCAGAAATTGTTAAAAAATCAAATGATGAAGTCATAAAAATATATTAATCACAAAATCAAAAGCCCCAATCTAACTTAAGATTGGGGCTTTTTTTATGTCTTCTTAAATTTTAGATTCTTCTTAGTAATTAATACCTGCAGCTTTAATACTATCCTTATTATGACTACTACAAGGCGTAACACCATAAACCATTTGACAGTTTGGACATTTTTCTTCAAAATGAACCATCTTAATTTCATTCCCGCAATCACACGTTAACATATGAGGCGTTTCTAATAAGCCTTCTCTTACGCCAACCTGTCTTACTTTATTTACGATAGCTTTCCCATCATTAAGATCAGGTGCGCATCCATCATTACCTGAACATGATTTTATTTTTTCTTCTGTTGTTTTGTTCATTTTCTCAACTCCTCGAATTGATTATACACGATTTGTTTTTATTATTAAAACGATTCGATAAGATTAATTAAACAATGATTAATTTCTCCTTTTTTGTTGTTTCTATGATATTGAATTGATTATATCAATAATACCTTGATGTACTTTATTCGATTGTTTCATTGGTAATAAAGCAAACACATGTGGAAACTCATTAAAGATTCTTAAATGCACATGTTCATTCTTCTCTTCAAATAAGCATGCGTCAGGATATAAGATATCATTTGTTCCCAAATAGATATCAATAACTTCTTGATAATCATAATCCATTGGAGAGACAATGTTCTTATTATTTTTGATATCATCATATGCCTCTAAACCTTTAAATCTAGATAAGGATAAAATCTTATCTTTCTCTTCATAATCCTTAATATCCGGATTTGATAAAGAGAAATCAAGCCAAGGTGATATAAGAATGGTAGCTTTGGGCATTTTCACTTGTTTTTGCTTAATGAGCTGCATCACAGATAAAATGACTAAAGCTCCAGCGCTATCTCCCATGAAGATGAATTCGTCATCTGGATACAATTCAATCACTTTTTGATACATCTCTAATGAAATATCATAAATCTCACTTAATTTATATTTAGGGATCATCGGATAAATCATATATGTAGCTTTTGCATCTGTTTTCTTAATCCATTTACTAATCATCATATACTGAGGTAACCCGCCATTTAAACACATTGCTCCACCATGAAAATAAATGATATGCTTATGATTATCAGGCTTATCATTTAAAGTATGAAATTCATGTCCTTCATAATCATTAGTGATTACCTTATATTGACTCTTAATCATAAAAGGAACTTTTTCCTTCTTTTCTTTACTTGCTTGCGTTAAAAAGGTCTCATTAGATGAGACTATTTTTAATATTATTTTAGATACTTTGTTCATTGATCCGTCAAAGTATGTTTTCATTGACATTTTCCTTTATCTTAGAATATTATTGTTTTCACTTTTATTCTAACAAAAAAACTAAGAAAATGTTTGTTTCATACAAAAATACTTTTATTCAGATCTATAACTTGTATAAAGTTCAATTGCTTCTACAAGAATAGCTGCTGACTTTTGATGCGTGATATAGGAACTATGACCATTCGCTCCTACAGGGTCACCATCTTCGCCTGTAGCCTTAATAACAACCATATGGATATATGGTTGGTCTTCTGGATCTAAAAGCCCAAAAACGCTTAATGCTGCAGTTCCATTTAAGGATCCACTTGTCATTGTCCAAAAGATATGCGCGTTAGGTGCATCTTCTCTAAGTGTTAAAATAAACTCTCCAACCTTTGCTTTAAACTCAGCGATTTTCTCTTCTTTTTCAAAACCACTCAATCTATTAATTACAGATGTATAATCATTCCCGCCGATATTGACAATGATAATATCAGGTATGACGCTATGATCATATTGAACATCAATAACATCTTGATTTGGATCAATACCGATTGATTCATATGCAGTTGTGATATTTGTAGTTCCTGTTCTGTCATTATAACCAAAAGCTAATCCCCAACCAGAATTACTCACAAATTCATAAGATCCATCAAAACTACTTGCTGTTAAATATCCGAAAGAATGTAGGGATGATGAATTCTCAGTGGTTCTTGCTTGACCAGCAGAACCTAACGCACCATGACCTGAAATCCCAGAACCACCAATAATAAGGAAATGTGGAGCTTCTTCTTGTTCTACTATTTTATTGAATTCTCCATTGGTTTCAAGTGATACTAATGAAGTTATCCCATCTTCAGGTTCACTTCTTTTAACGACTTGTATCACATGGTCTTCATATGTATCAAATGTAACTCTAAACGTTTGTGTCTCGTCACTTAAAACAAGCACTTGCTCATCTAGTAAAGATTCGTCATCTTTAGTAACAGAAAAATAGATATTGTTATGCTTATCAGTAAGTGATAATGTCACATCTATAATTCTTCCGGTGAAACTTGCTTTAAAACCGGTAGCCGTATAGTAAAAATACTCTTGGTCTACTAAAGTCTGGTGTCTACCATACCAAGATATATAGTCACTCTTTAAGTCTTCTTTTTCTAAATAACTTATTTTCTCATCCGTATCAGTTGGTGTTACTGTTCCGAGCTCAGTTTCGCATCCAGTTAGCATGAGTGATATTGAAAGCAAAATAGCAATTAATATTCTCTTCATTTATTTAACTGGCATTTAATGATTGCTTGACTAATTGCTTTTGTCACATTCTCATTAAATACATCCGGTATAATATAATCTTCTTTTAATTCGCCATCAGACACTATACTTGCTAAAGCTTTGCATGCTGCTATTTCCATTTCAGTATCTATTTGTTTAACTCTTGCGTCCAATAATCCTTTAAATAAACCAGGGAAAACAAGTGCGTTATTAATCTGATTAGGAATATTAGATACACCTGCACCATAAATTCTAGCACCAACACTGAGTGCATCATCTCTTGATATTTCAGGTGTAGGATTTGCTAATGCGAAAATGATTGCATTTTGATTCATTGATTTAACCATCTTTTTGTCTACGACATTACCAACACTCACACCAATAAACACATCAGCTTTAACCAATGCATCACTCAAACTACCCTTCATATTATCTTTATTAGAAAGGTTAGCCATATTGATTTGTGATTGATTTAAATTTTTATCTTTAGGATCTAATATGCCAGCTTTATCACAAACAATTAAGTTTTTAGCACCAAGTCTTAATAAGAAGGTTGAAATCGCGATACCCGCGCTACCAGCGCCATTAATCACGATTTTAGCACTTTCTAAATCTTTAGCAACTAATCTAAGCGCGTTTAATAAAGCCGCACTACTTGCTATTGCTGTTCCGTGTTGATCATCATGAAAAACAGGGATATCAAGCATACTTCTTAATCGTTTTTCTACCTCAAAACATCTAGGAGCACTAATATCTTCTAAATTAATACCTCCAAACGAAGGTGCTAAATAATAAATAGTCTTTACCAATTCATCCACATCTTTTGTGTTAAGTACAATTGGAATTGCATCGATACCAGCAAATTTTTTGAAAATCGCACATTTGCCTTCCATGACTGGAATCGCTGCTAATGGTCCAATATCCCCTAAGCCCAATACTGCTGTGCCATCACTGATGACAGCAACAGTATTATTTTTAGCGGTTAAATTATAAGCTTCTTCTGGATGATCTTTAATCTCTAGACAGCTGCTAGCTACACCTGGTGTATAGACTAATGCTAAATCTTTCTTATCCTTAATATCGAACTTGTTTTGTATCGATATTTTTCCTTTTAATTTTCTATGTAATTCTAATGATTTTTCCATTATATCCATGTCTCTCACTGCCTTTCAAAATATAAATTATATCTAATTAGTTGTTGTAAACCAGTATACGAGTGGTGCAAGCGTATCATCTACAAAAGTAATCGTAATACTTACATTACCAAGTCCATCTCCTGCAACAAATGTTACAACATCTCCATCAACAGTAGCACTTGTACTTGATGATGTAATCGTATAATTTTGATTGGTTGCATCTGTAGGTAAGATATCAACGGTAAATGTTACAGCAGTATCAATAGCTACATTCGCTAAATCAGCTGCGTTGTCTGCTTCTGGTAATGTTATAACATCTGCTGTTATATCAGCACTAGCAACATATACACCTACTGTTGTAAATCGGTGATTAAGTTCTCCTATGGCTGCATCTTCAAAAGTAACATAAACACTGACACTTCCTGGACCTGTATTGCCCCAAACGAATGTAACAACATTGCCTTCAACAGTAGCTCTTGAATTTGATGTCGTAACTTCATAATTTTGATTGGTTGCAGTTGTTGGTAAAATTTCAACTGTGAAAGTTGCTATCGTGCCAATATCTACTGGAAGTCTAACATCACTGTTATTTGCTTCTGGCACTGTGATTGTATCCGCCGTAATATTAACACTATCAATAGCTACGGGTTCAATAACGGTAAATCTGTATTCAAGCATTCCGTAAAGAATTCCTGAATCTGAGTCTGTGTATGGTACGCCAAAAGTTGTATCTTCAAATAATATCTTAATACTTACACTACCTATAGTTGAAGTGCCAAATGTGACAACATTTCCAATAGCTTCTGCTCTTGAATTTGAGGTAATTACTGTGTAGTTTTGATTTGTTGCATTCACAGGTGAAATATCAATAGTTAGTGTTGCAACTACATCTCTAGCTACTGGAATTCTATCTTCACTGTCATTTACATTTGGTAAAGTAAATGTACCAGCTGTTACAACAGCACTATCAACAGAAATATTCCCTGCAGTACTTGGTATTGTTGTAAAACGATATTCTAGCATTGCCATACTAGCATCATCAAAAATGATTTTTATACTAACTTTTCCTGGTCCTGTATTGCCATAAACAAAAGTTACTGTGTTGCCATTAGCAACAGCTCTTGAATTTGATGTAGTGATTGTATAACCTTGATAATCAGCATCTATTGGTAAGATATTAACTGTTAAGACAACTACAGTATCAATTTCAACGTCATCTCTAACATCAATATTATTTACTGCTGGTAAGGTCAAACTATCTGCTGTAACAGTTACAGTATCAATGGTTGTATAAATATCAACAGTGACATCAATAGTATCTGTGAAGCTACCATCTCTTGTTGTTACAGTAATTGTTGCTGTTCCAGGATTTAACCCCTTAATAACACCATCACCTAAGACTTCAACAACTGTATCATCACTTGTTGTCCACACAGTAAATGAATCAGGTGCATTTGAAGGTGTAATAGTATAATCAAGTGTTTCTGTACTTAGATAAGTTATTACGATTGTATCTAGTGCAATATCAACACCAGTTACTGTACCTTGTTGCCATGCTAAGACACCATTAGCAGCAAATTTATTACCAACAATTGCTAAATCAGCTGTCGTAAACTCAGGAATCATCGGTGCATCAAAGTCACCTGGAGCCCAAGTACTACTTGTATTTGAATTTAATAGTTGTCTAAAGAAGATTGTATTTGCATCAAATCCACTTGGAGCAATGTCATAAACTGAAAGTGTTGTTTTCGCATTAGCAGTAGTCACTTTAAGACCACCATCATCTTTAATACAAACTTCAGCGAATACATATGTATTTGATATGCTACCAGTTCCTAATGTTAATCCAGCAACACCACCAACAAAGTCTCTTGCTGCAATTAGTGCGCCACCAACATAAGTATCGGTAATAGTTCCTGCATTAATACCTGCAATACCGCCTACATAAATGTCGCCATGAATAGCTGCAACACCTAAATTATTTGCGGAATCTCCTAAATCAGCAGCTCTTGCTTTATCAATAAATTCTTTAGAACTCATTGATCTTGCAAATGAACTTTCAGTGATTGTACCTTCATTGTAACCAGCAATACCACCAAAAGCAACATTTTTATCTTCGTTGCCATCACCAGTTGTACTATAAGCACTTTGAGCAAATACTCTACCACTTACAACACTATGACTGATTGTACCAAAGTTAAATCCTGAGATACCACCACCAAATGAGTATGTATTAGAACTCTTACCACTATTAGCTTGATTACCAGCGGGTAATGTAGCTGTAACAGTCGCATATTCGATAAGTCCATGATTATAAGCGGACACGCCACCAACACCACGGCCAGCCTTAACGGAACCGGCACCCCCAACTGTCACATTACTAATTGTGCCAGCTGCATTATTAATACCTACGATTCCACCCGCACCTGTTGTTTGGTCTATTGTGTCAACAACACCTGCAAAAACAGGTAAGAACCCCTGAAGGGTTGCATTTGTTAATTTTGCTCTTGAGCTGATATTTTCAATTAATCCATTATTAATATCTGCGATAGTACCAATAGGATATGTGTTATCTTCTTGTGCGCTTAATACTGTTGCTCCATCAACAACGATGTTTTTAACTTCGCCAGTTGCTGTAAGTTCATGGAATAGCCCCCCATTACCACTAAATGATAACGATTTATTATTTCCATCATAAACACCACTAAAACTAATCTTTCTATCATTATTGATTTCAATTGGATCAGTTAATGTCATTAAAACATCTTCAACTTGTGAAAAATGCTTGTCAGCAAGTGATGAGTCATCTAATATTGCTAAAATATCAGATACTTGGCTTACATTATAAGGATTTAGAGCAGTTCCTGCGCCACCTAATAAAACTTGTTCACTTGTTGCTGTTTCTAAACCAGCTACAACTTTAACTAAATAATAACCCCCTAAAGGTAATACTGTAGGTGTAAATGTAACAGTATCCAATAAGTCAGTATCTTCAATAGCAACAGAACCTGCAACAACAGTATAACTACTACCATCTATTGGTTTAATAGAAACTGTGAAAGTTTGAAGTTCTGCATCTGTTTGCTGCCACACAAGTGTTGATGAGAATAACTCATCAGTTACACTAATATTTGTTGGAGTTGTAGATATTTCAATCCACCCAGCAATAAGTGTTACATTTTCTGTAACGATATCAATAGCAAAGTCCCAATCGAATGTTCCATTCATCCAATCTCCAGAGAATTGATAACCATCTCTTGTTGGATCAGTTGGTTCTGTAACTTTACCACCATTTAAGACTTCTTGGTTAGCAATAATTGCACCTCCGCTTGTCTCAAATGTAACAGTATACTTTAGTTCTTCTACTGGATCTTTTTTACAACCAACAACTAATCCTAGTAAAAGTACAACTGCGATTACTAATAATATTTTTTTCATATGTTCCTTTCCATACATAAACGTATGCGTTTAATGTATATGCTCCAATAATATTGATGTAGTCCTCATGTATTATTGGAATCTCCTTTTTGATTTTTTCTTTAAATGGACTATTTGATTAATTTATTTGATCAATTAGGGATATAAGCAACCGAACTGCTTATTGCGAATAAAACAAAGATTGCGCAAATAATGATTGGACCTAAGTATGAATTACCACTTAGTTTATAGAACCATCTATTAAAGAATGGCATAAGGAACATGACTGGTAACAATGTAAATAATATATTGACGTATAACCATTGTGTCGTTCCATCATTTAATTCTGTAAATGCAATCGTTCCTGAATTGAAGAAAACAAAATATTGAATAAACAATATAATGGCCAATCCGGAAATATTCATTAAACCCGCTAAAAGCAATTTTACATTTTCTGGTAGCTTACCATGCATTTGACCTCCATTAACACGAATCGAGTTAGAAAAATAAAAGATAAAAAATAATGGGAAGTACATTAGAAGCTGAAGAACAGCTTTTAAATTAATGCGGCGAGCAGCCATTACAAAGATAAATCTATAATCAACATGGAATAATCCGTAGATCAACATTAAGAATCCAAAATAGATTACGACGACCGAAAGACCTAATAAAACCGTCTTTCCTATATCTTTTAATGGAATCTTAATACCCCAACGTTTAATATCATTTTTCAAGCCTTTGTTTTCTATCGTGGCTGCTTTTTTTCTACCCGTAAAGAATATGTGGCTTAATAAGAACATCAATGCGGAAAACAAACCACTAAAGACTGCCCATATAGTAACTGCATTGGTCATTCTTTGAGGAAAGAACCAAGTATTTACAGAATTGCTTGCTTCTGGAAATAAAGTAAATGTGAGTTGACTACTAGGTAAATACGTAAAGGCAGCAAATGCTGCAGATATTAAGAACACGACAATATATACGATAAGTCTTGAAGTGCTTCTTTTTTCAGTTACATAAATTGGTTCATGTTTAGATTTGTTAAAAAATGGAATTCTGTATAGCAATGTTGCAATCGGAACCAGCATAGCAATTGAACTGACAAGTGTGATTGCTGTAAGCATTTCTTTATATGTCCACACTTGATTACTCGTAATAATCTCTGAATTACTGAAATTCATCGATATTTCGAAGAATCTAAGGATTTTACCTGTAGCTTCTGTACTATAAGGTTGGAAAGAATGGATTGTTTCTGTATTGAATACTTGTCTCATGTTTCTTAAGTTAGGATTGCCATAGATTTTTTCAATTTCGATTTGCGTACCCATATCTACGATAGGTAATCCAGCTTTAACTAATCCGGAATTGACAAAATCATGAGATTCAGTCATCCAAGTAACATCTGATAAACTTGTACCTTCAGGTGCAAGAAGATTTATTTGATTTCTAAAAGCCCCTTCATCATATAATGCATAATCCATACCCATGTTACTTTTTGAATTTATAATGTCTGAGTTGATGGATAATACATATCCACTAATAAATATAGATTGAACCTTACTGACCCCACCATTATTAACTGCATCTTTACCAAAATGGACAGCAGCTTGATAAGCAGCATTTCCACCTGCTGAGTGTCCCGTGACTCCGATGCGCGTTTTATCTATAAAAGGATAGACATCAGCGTTATCATAAATATAATCAATTAAGTCAAAAGATCCATACCCCTCTACAGTAGCAATCGCGCTACCTTGAACTGCTGAGCTACTTGATGAGTCTCCTTGACTATAAGGATCAATATTAACAACGACGAATCCTCTTCTAGCAAACTCTAAGGCAACATGTCCTTGGGTCTCTCTTGAACGCTGAAAGCCAGCAATAACAACAATCAAAGGTACTTTGTTATCTTCAGTTGCTGTTTTAGGCGTGTAAATATCATATGCTACTGTTTGATTATCTCGTGCTTCGAAATAGACAGTATCGATATCTATATTTCCCCAATCATTTTGAATTAGGCTAGCAAAAAGCGAACAAATCATGATGACAAGTGCTAGAATGATCGTCCAAATTCCTGATTTCCCTAGTTTTGAAATCAATTTGTTCTTATTTTGTTGTTTTATCTTCAATTCATTTTTTTCCATGCATAAATCCTCCTAATTCATTTGAAATGAAAGCGCTCACACATACATCTTACCAAAAAAAAAGGCTATTGAGACCAATTGCCTTTTTACGTTTTTTATATGCTATAAAAATAATTTATACCCTTAAGTATTACTCTTAAGATAATTCACAAATTGGATTGCTCCATGATGCAATTCCACATTTTTCCGCCAAATTAATCCAATTCTTAATTTAAGTTTTTCTTTAAAAGGTATGCCTACAATCGACTCATCATCAGGATCTACAAGTTCTTTAATAAGGAATCCTCCACCTGCATTAATCTTGATGAAATTACGGATAACTAAAAGCTGACTAGAGACTAAAACAATGTTTGGTACCAATCCTATTTCATTATACATACTCTTGATTAGTCTAGATTGGAAAAATCCTTCGCGCATAAAAATAATAGGCTCATTTTGAATATCCTTAATGCTTAATGATTCTTTTTTAGAAATTGGGTTTGATTTTGATACACAAAATAAAAGCTCTGTTTCTAAAATGACTTCTCTTTGATAATGTTCGTGTTCACTATCGTTTAATATCGAAAACCCTAAGTCTAATGTATTATTTAAAATCTTGTTTCTAATACTCAAAGATCCTTCTTCCCATATTTCGAATTTAGCATCTTCATGCTTTAGCATATATTGATCATAGATTTTAGGGAATAAAAATGATCCGATCATTGGTGGTACACCAATTCTAATGGTTGTTTTTTTCATGGATAAATCATTTAAATCTCTTTCAAAAAGATCAACATGTTCAAGAATGATCTTCGATTTTTCATAGAAAAATTCGCCATCTTTAGTTAAGATCATGGCATTGTTTTTTCGTTCAAATAATTTAAGATTATATTCTTTTTCTAAGTTATTAATTGCAGATGAAAGTGCCGGTTGAGTAACAAATAAACACTTACTTGCCAAACTTAATGATCCGTTATCACATACTGAAACAAAGTATTTTAGTTGAAGAAATGTCATGGTTAGTCCTTCCTTGAATATATTTTATGTAACGGTAAATCGTCAATTTAAGTAAAACTTATTAGAGGTTATCAATTGATTGACGCTATAACGTTAAAATGAGTCATTGCAGATAAATCTGATGATTAGGTATATTATATGTCTTTATTAAGCCATCTTCATAATGCTCTTAATATAGTATTGTCTGAACTCAGGATCCATAAACATCTCAATTTTCATTGAACTGTGTAGTTTCATTTGAGATATTTGAATAAAAAGTGGAATACAGAATGATGAGAATAATAATATATACTTAGCAAATAATTCTTTTTGATTATGTGTATCGGTCGTTTGCTCCAAGCTCTTATAAATCAACTGAGTAAACTCATTATCAGCAAAAAAGTTATCAATTAGCATACTTGATGATTCACTTTGTATTTCTTGAGTTAAAAACAAATAATTAAGTAACCCAATATTTTCAAGCGAGAAATTATATATGTAAGTCATCATTTTTTCTAGTTTTTCTTCAATGCTTTGATCATCTTTGACTTTGATGACTTTTTCTGTCACATATTCCTTCAATTCCTGTAAAACTTCTTCAATAACGATTTTCATCAATTTCTCTTTACTTCCAAAATGATAATTGACTGCTGCAATATTCACAAAGGATGCTTCTGCAATATCCTTAATGGTGACTGTTGCATTTTTTTGAATTAATACTTTCGTGTTATCAATTAACTTTCTTTTTATTTCCTGACTTGACATATCTCTTCCCTCTTTCATTTGAAATTATATTTTAAATGATGTTTCATATCTTATTTATACCATAAAAAATGTATAATTAAAATGTATATTTGAAATGAATGTTTAAATTAGCAATTTGAGGAGATATTATGAAGAAATTAATGATTTTTATTGGAGTACTTGCGCTATTACTCGCATCATTCCTTTTTATTCCTAAAACAAATACGAACTATGATTTAACAATTTATCTTCCTGATAGTTCAGGAACCAAACAAGGTTTAGAGATTATAAAAGAGGAGTTTGCTGAGGAGTCAATAATCCAAATTTTAGTAATGGATATCACACCTACAAACCTTATGCCTCTAATGGATACAATCAGTCTAACATCACACGTGAAAAATATCATCTGGTTAGATGATTATGTAGACTTATCTTTAATTCCAATTGAATTTATTGACGCTCAAACGCTATCGCCTTTCTATCAAGATGGTGATGCGTTAATCACTATCATTTTTGATACGGATGCTTATGATACCAATCTAGAAACTGCTATTAATGACATTAAGGGTATTTTGTCTGATTATGAGATTCATTTAAGGGGTGATGTGCTTAATAATATTGAAGCAAGAACTGTTGCTCAAGGTGAAGTTACTAAAATCATGTTTTTAATCATTCCTATTATATTAATTATTTTACTTTTAGCTTCACATGCTTGGGTGGAACCAATTTTAATTCTAATCGTACTCGGCATAGCTGTTCTATTTAATATATTTACAAATGGCCTACTTAACAATGTTTCTTTCATCACTCAAACGATGGCGCTCGCTTTACAGCTTGCTCTATCTATTGACTATGCTCTATTCATGATTCATAGGTTCTATGAGGAAAGGAAGACCAATAATGCCCATGATGCAGCACTCCTTGCTAGAAACCACGCATTTAAATCAATTACTGCTTCAGCATTAACAACAATCGCTGGTTTTACAGCTTTATTCTTTATGAAGTATCAAATTGGATTAGACATTGGCCTTGTCCTATCTAAAGGTATTATCTTTAGTTATCTATCTACAATGATTCTTCTACCTACATTACTTGCATGGTTTGATCCGCTTATTCAAAAGACAAAGCACGGTATGCTCATTCCATCATTTAAAAAGTTCTTTAAACTTCAATATAAGTTTAGATACGTCTTATTCTTTGTTTTGATTGCTTCCATAGGTTTAGGTGCATACTTTCAGACTCAGACAACCTATTTATATGGTTCAAGCGCAATAGGAGGTTCTGAAAGCACACTATTACAGGATCAAAATCTTGTCAGAGAGCGATTTGGCTATAACAATCAACTTGTTATATTGATTCCAAATGAAACTATCAATCAAGAAATTCTATTATCACAGTCACTTATTTCAAATCCAGATATCACAAATGTTCAAGCTTTAGTAACAAGTGCTGATCCAAGTACACCTAGAGCATTCTTACCAACCGAGCTTGTAGGTCAATTTGTAGGAACAAACTACTCTAGGATAATCATCACTACATCCCTATATCAAGAAAACGATGCACTCTACACATTTGTCGATGATTTAAACAATATCATCAAAACTCAATATGATGAATTCTATATTGTTGGGAACGCCTCAGCATTAACAGACATCAGAACATCCATATTAGACCAAAATCTCGTCATTACGCTCTTAACGATAGTTGCCGTAGGTCTTATTGTAGGAATCATTTTTAAATCCTTTACAATCCCAATTCTGCTAGTAGGAATTATCCAAGGCGCAGTTTGGATAAACCTGTCTATTTTATACTTCATGGGTACTGAAGTCATCTTTATTGGATATTTAGTCGTCATGAGTATCCAGTTAGGGGCCACCATTGATTATGCTGTGCTTCTAACCAATAGATACTTAGATGAAAGAAAGATTCTCCCCAAGAAAGAGGCAATGCTCGAAGCATACTCGAAATCTTCTATTTCAATATTAATTTCAGGAGCTATATTAACCATTGCAGGTTTCGTTGAAGGCGTATTCTCTAATATTGAATCAGTTACTGATATTGGTCTTCTTTTAGGTAAGGGAGCTATGATTTCATCTTTAATGATTTTCATCTTCTTACCAACAGCATTAGTACTTCTAGACAAATTCATCATAAAGTCCCCTAAAAAGAACATACAAGTAGAACAATAAGTTATTTTTAACAAACAATATCATAGTTTTACATAATGTACCATAATCCTTAACATCTTATGTTTTTAGGAATACAATAATGTTGTAAGTACGAGAGATACATTGATCAATAGAAATTTTTAAGTTATGTGCTTACTTCTTATGCCATCTTGGATTATATAGATGGACTTAAATTAGGAATCATAATCAAACAATAATCAGAGACCCCTCTTAAAATATCTTCCATTTTTCTCCCCTTAATAAAAAAATGCGGATTGTATACAAAATCCGTATTTTTTTATGCTTATTTTTTTAAAAACAAAAAAGGACTCTACTGTAGAGTGAACCCCGTTTAGTAGAGACTTTAAAAAAAAGGTTTAAATCTTTAATA
>CAZKLF010000020.1:0-20088 GCA_964553665.1 uncultured Mariniplasma sp.
TATTAAAGATTTAAACCTTTTTTTTAAAGTCTCTACTAAACGGGGTTCACTCTACTAAGTTCCCTTTTTTATTTTTTAACTAAATTCAATTTTAGATAACTATAGAATCCTATACCCGATGTTCCAAACATTAAGATAAGTCCCAAGACATACACTGTCTTTACCATTGGTGCATAAAGACTAGGAACGAATGGATCACCATTCAGTACACCGACTGAAACAAATTGCTGTCCAATCAATACGGCAACAATTATTGAAGCGGCCAATAAAAATCCATTATTTTGGAAATACCATCCTATCCAAAGTAAAACAACAGGAATAAATAAAGCATACATGATAGGCATGACATGTTCACCATAAGTGGAAAACCAATCAAAAGATCGTATGATTATCGAAACCAAAAAAAGAATAGTAGCAATCACAGCAGTAATAAAATATAGTAAACTTCGTTCTTTCATATGCCCTCCAAATATTGATACTTACATATAATATTATAAAGATTATATAGTGATATGTCAATGTTATATCAATAAAAGAAAAAAAGATAGCAATATTTTGCTATCTTTTGCATGTAAATGCTCTTTCACTCTTACGTTTGGTTGTTTTTATAGGTATATCATGTTTGCTTACAAAGCGCTCAAATAAACGTAAACCTTCGTCATAATTACTCACTTCATACTCAAGTTCATAATCGACAACATCGCAATATTCACATCGATCAAGAAATAATGTTCCACCTTCATAAGGCGTACTTACTCTATAGTTGACAAGACTTGCTTTGAAGGTTACAAAATAATCTAAATCCTCAAAGAAATCTGTTGTGTTGAATCCGTTTGCAATCATCTTTTCAGCTTGATCTTTTTTAAGAAGAACATGACTTTCAAATGCACCATTTTCGCTTTGACTTTTTAAAGTTACTTTGAATTTATTTTCATGCTTTTGACGTATTCTGAGAACTATTTTCTCATGATTCAAATTAAAATCATCCGTATCAAAATAGTGATTGGTTTGTTTGAAGATATTATTTTCTAAATTAAATAATTGGAGAAGTTCGTTATATTTGTCCACTGAAATACTTGTCTTAAATTCGATTTCAATATTCTTAGTCATATACATCACCTTCTAATTGAATGTTAGTTTCTTTTCATTGCTCCTATATTATATCAAATAGGGGTGATAAAAGGAAGAAAAACGTTTACATAATGTAACATGATTTCATTATATTTGAATTTAAATAATTAAATGGTAAAATAAAAGATGGAAAATAACTATTCAAGGAGGAATAAGAATATGGCTATTAAAGTAGCAATCAATGGATTTGGACGTATTGGACGTCTAGCATACAGACTTATGGCAGATGATTCAAAATTTGATGTTGTAGCAATTAATGATTTAACAGATGCTGAAACATTAGCATACTTGCTTAAGTATGATACAGCACAAGGCAATTTCAAGTTAGATGGTATTAGTTTTGAAGGTACTGATTTAATTGTAGATGGTAAGAAAATTCCTATTTTCAGCCAAAGAGACCCTAAAGAATTACCTTGGGGAAAATTAGGTGTTGACGTAGTTTTAGAATGTACTGGTTTCTTTAAAGATGAAGTGAAAGCCGGATGGCATTTAGAAGCTGGCGCTAAGAAAGTTGTTGTTAGTGCTCCTGCTGGTGGTAACGTTAAGACTATCGTTTATAATGTTAATGACGATACACTTGATGGAACTGAAGACATTTTAAGTGGTGCTTCTTGCACTACGAACTGTTTAGCTCCTCTTTGTAAAGTTCTTGATGACAATTTTGGTATCAAAGGCGGATTCATGACAACAATTCATGCATACACTTCTGATCAATCATTAGTTGACCAACCACATAGTAAGGGTATTTATGCTAGACGTGGCCGCGCAGCTGCATCAAGTATTATTCCTACTTCAACTGGTGCCGCTAAGGCAATCGGTTTAGTATTGCCACAATTAAAAGGCAAATTAGATGGTACAGCACTTCGCGTTCCAACTACTACAGGTTCAATCGTTGACTTAACTGTTGAAGTTAAAAAACATACAACACTTGCAGAAGTAGATGCAGCATTTAAAGCAGCAGCAAATGAAACATTGGCTTATGTTAGCGACCCAATCGTATCAAGTGATGTTATTGGATCTAAATTTGGATCATTATATGATTCACATACAACACAAATCGTTACTTTCGGTGACACTCAACTTGTTAAAGTAATGGCATGGTATGATAATGAAATGAGTTATACTGCTCAATTAGTACGTACAGTTACAAAATTAGCTAGCCTAATTAAATAAAGACCAATTCAATTTAAAAATAAAAGCACTTTTTTGAAAAGTGCTTTTTCCTTGCATCAATAATAATAATATGTTACAATTTAGAAGTATTAAATAGGGTAAAATTACTCGTGATTTATGGAGTTAAATCCAAAGTTAATTTAAAAGGCAAACCAAAAGAAATTTTGGGACGCAAAACTACAGGGCCTGTTAAATGGTAGCCAGTTGTCATTAATGTTATGTCTTAATTGACATTCATTGAAGATACTGATTATCGTGGGGCTTTTTATTTTATTAAAATATAAACACACACATTGTCAGTAAAAGGAAAACGTGAGAATTTTCTCAGACAAAGGAGGCGAAGTAATGGCGGGAAAAAGATACTTGCCAATTATTATTATCATCATGTTAATGATTGCACTCGGATTCACTTCCACTGCAGCATTCGCTTATTGGACTGACGTATCTCAACTTTCAAATGTCGTCATCGAGTTTGAACCTGAGGACGCTAACCTTATCATTGAGGATACACACCAGACATTCACAGGTATGCTAGTTCCCGAAGGGTACATATACTTTGATGGTGAAGTAGATCAAGTAATCTTTACATACGATGTAAATGTTGATAAAACTTTAGTTAAAAGCATGAATCTAATCGTTGAAGCAATCGATATTAAGATTGATGGGCTAGAAGATTATGAGCATTTAGTTGACATACAAATTGGCAACGGAAATCGATATTTAGTAGATGAGTTATTCAATAGTACGCTAACAATTACTATTGTAACAAAATTATTAGAGCCGATTGATGCAGCAGAAGCTACAGCAAGAGGATTTGGAGAAGAGCGTATAAATGTAGATGATTCAGAAGTCGCATATAGCGCAGTTAAAGGCAAGACAATTAATTTCACAATAAGATTTAGTGTGGAACCTAGAACAGTTTAAAAGCAAAAAAAATAAAAAAAATAAAAAAAGGAGATTTAAAATTATGAGACAAAAGAAATTAGTTATTGGTTTATTAGTTATGTTAGCAGTATTAACATCAGGTTTTACATATGCATTCTGGTCAGCTGGTGTTACAGGTAATGCGGATACAGCAGTTGGTACAATTTCAATTGGTACTGGTGATGCAGTTACAACAACAGTAACAGTTGCAGATTTAACAGATGGTGGATTATTAGTTCCAACAGGATTTGAAGATGGTTCAACTAAATTTGATTCAATTGATTTAACGTTTGACGTTGCTTGGGATGCTGATGTATTAGGTGGTGCCGGTACAACAGGAACACTTACAGCTACAATAGATTCTTATGATATCCTAGATCTTGCAGTAGGTGGAACTACAACAGGTTTATCACTTGCTCAAATTGATGCAATGTTTACTTTCTCAGTAACTGCACCTACTTCTATGTCAATTGATGGAAATCAAAATATGGTTTTAACAGTTACATTTGCTAACGAACCTGCAACTGCAGCTGTTTATGCAATGGTTGCTAGTGGATTCTTACAAGTTAATTTAACATTCACATTAGGTTCGATCGTAATACCTGCTTAATAAAATCAATTAATTTTTACTAATATGATTAATTCAAAGGCAGCATAATAAATAAAGTAGGTATGTAGCAATAGGCGGACGAAATTCCTCTTGTTGCATGAAAAGAGGTGAAACAATGAAAAGAATAAAAAAGACATTACGAATTAGTATCATAGTCATACTTCTTTTTGGAGTTTCATTTTCTGTAACAGATTCACTTGCTTATTGGGCATCAGGTGTTAGTGCTTCAAGTGATGTTGCAACAGCAACTGTTCCTATTGGACAATGGATTTTATTTTTGCCTTGGGATTCAAGCCTTTCATATAGTACAGGAGATTTTGTAACATATAATGGAACGAAATGGGAAGCTATAAAACGAAGCAAGAATAAAGAACCGATTACAGGGTCAAAGTGGTGGCAACCATATATTGCCTGAAGTAATTGATACTAATGATTTATAATAATGATGCAGAATAGACTTAGTGTTTGTTCTGTATTTGTTTTATATGTATGAATAAGACTGAAAGCTCATATTATTTACACTTATTATTTCTATTTTTGCGTCATTTTTTTAATATAGACTCGGCTAAAAGCAAAAAATAATGAGTTTATGATATAATTATCAACAAGAAGAACAATTTAAATTAAAAATGAAGGTGTGATTGATATGGGGAAACAAAAATCAAAGAACATTATTTGGGATCGAATAAAATCTATTATTTTCTATGTAATTGTGGGGTTATTGGCATTATATATTTTATTGGAGTTATTTATACCTGCACAAACAATAAAAATTTTCCAGTTTAAACCATATGTTGTTGTTACAGAAAGTATGGAACCCGTTATCAATGTTAATGATTTAATCATTGATGTTAGACCTAATTTAGATAATCTAGAAGTTGGAGATATCATCACATTTAATGCAGACATTGATTATAATGGAACAAAAGAAGTTGTGACACATTATATTTATTCCATTGGAGAAAATGGTGCTGGAGAACGAATTTTTAGAACAGTGCGAAATGGTGGAACCGTTCCAGATACATGGATATTGAATGATCAAGATATTTTAGGCATTTATGCATTTAGAATACCTCAATTGGGTAATGTCATTAATTTTGTAAAAAGCCCATTTGGAATAGCTGCAATATCCGTTAATGTCATTATTATTGGCGTTATTATTTATCTTGTTAAATCGGGAAAAAAAGAACAACCGGAAATAAGTGAAAATGAAGATCAACAACTATAGGACGTGTTATATTGTCAAATTATTTAACGACAGATGAGCTAATAACTCAACTGCACAATCAAACGAATCAACCTATTACAATCAAACAAATAAAAAATAAAGATAAAATTAGTTTAAAAAATAGATTGAAAAGAATCAATTTTAAAATTACTAAAAAAAAGATATTCTGGTTAGCACTTATATTAGCGTTAATACATATTTTTTCAATTTCAGTTCCGTTGTTGTCAGAAAATAGAGGAATCAATGCATATAAAACTACAACTGTTCTTGCTGTTCCAATGAATCAAGAAATTGATGTGGAACTGGTTGCAAAGATTATAAGAATCGAAAAAGTTGATTTAGATAATCTAGAAATTGGTCAGCAAATTGTTCTTTACGGAAGATACGGAACAGCAAATTATTGGATAGAAGAGATTGTAAGTATTGATGACGCGAACCGAACTGCTGAAACAACATTTGACGGTGTTATCTCAAATGAGATTTCACTTGATGATATTAAAGGTGTTTATATTGGGGATGCAAGTATATTTGGTATCATAAGTTATGTATCATCAAATCTTCGAGGATATGTTTTCTTATTAGGGACATATTTTGTAGTATTTTCAATGGTGTATATTTTTTATATTAGAAAAAAAGAAGATAAACCGGTCAACTAGATTTGGTTTATTTTATTCATAAGAGGTGAATTCGTGGCAAAACAAAAAAAAGGTAAAGTCATAAATATTCTATTCTTAATCGTGATTTCGCTCATGCTTTTTTATATTGCAGTTAATTCATTTTTCCCAGATCAAAGCATTGATTATCTAGGATTCAAAAGCTATGTTGTCATATCACCGAGTATGGAACCGGATATTAACGTCAATGATCTTATCGTTGTTGTAAAAGTGAAACAGGAAGATCTTGAAGTTGATGATATCATCTCTTTTTACACATATTTACCTACCAATCAAATTGATGAATTTGGAGATACCGTCTATCTAAAGAGTGTAGTAACCCATTATTTAGCAGCTATTAATGACGACGGTTCGGATATTACTTATAAAACACATAGAGCTGGCGTGGCAGATGATGCTTATGATGACTGGAATGATATTCACGGAAATCCAATTGATTTAAATTTTGATGATATCATTGGGAGAGTCTCATTTACTGTACCAAAAGTTGGTGTAGTTTTGAAAGTGTTCACTAATCCTATTATGGTTGTCTTAATTGTTGTTAACATAAGTATTATTGTTGCCGTAGTGAAAGTAACTAAAAAAGCATTAAGTACAACTGAAGGTGAAGAAAAATGACATGGGATGATTTGATTCAATCGGAGCTTAAAAAATCTTATTTTCAGAAACTTGTAGAGTTTCTAAAACAAGAAGATCAACATAAGGTCATTTTACCAATCAAAGAAAATCGTTTAAATTTCTTTAAGCTTACACCTTATGATGACGTTAAAGTCGTTATTATAGGGCAGGATCCTTATCATAACTACAATCAAGCACATGGATTGGCCTTTAGTGTAGAACACGGGTCATTTCCACCAAGTTTAAGAAATATATATAAAGAACTTGCAAGTGATATCGGGATTGAATTACCGAAAACTGGCGATTTATCACCATGGGCAAAACAAGGTGTATTATTACTTAATACCGCTTTAACAGTTGAACTTCATCAACCTTTGAGTCATCAAGGCAAAGGATGGGAAATATTCACCTTAGAAATCGTTAAAAGGGTTAATGAGAAGAATACTCCAGTTGTTTTTATATTATGGGGTAATCATGCACAAAAATTTAGTAGTTATATTGATCAAGAGAGACACTTAATTATTAAGTCTGTTCACCCTTCACCATTATCAGCTTCTCGTGGATTTTTCGGATCAAAACCATTTTCTAAAACAAACAACTTTTTAATTGAACATCAATTAAAACCAATCAATTGGAAATTATAAATGACATATACTGTCATTTTTTTCAATTTTCACGTCTTTATGACATAAATATTGTATAATGATGAGTACAGAGTGATTAGGAAGCGTTAAGTGTCTAACCGTGGGATATATGGTTGGAACGAACACGAAAGTGGCGGTTTTCTAATGTGTCCGCTGTAAGCAATTATAGTGGGCCTCAAATAATGGAGGTCTTTTTTCATGAATGGAAACAAACAGCTTCAAAAAATTGTTTTGGCTGCATCTTTAGCTGCAGTATCAGTTGTTATCGATGTTTTCTTCAAGTACGCACTTGGAATTCAGAACTTTGGATTACCTTTTTATGCGGTACCAATCATCATTGGAAGTATTGTTTTAGGACCACTTTACGGAGTGATTATGGCAATTATAGGTGATGGAGTCGGAGTTGTTGTAGCAAACCAAGGTTATTTACCAATGTTTGTTTTAGCACCTATGGTTTGGGGATTTGTTCCAGGATTATTTTTACATAAAAATTACTCAAAAGTTAAGCTTGCATATGTTATTCCACTTACTTATTTATTTGCTTCTCTCAGTAACACACTGGCACTTTATATCCATTTTGACATGCAGACAACAGTGGCTTTATTGATTCTTAGAATGGGTCTTATTCCATTTAATTCAGTAATCCTTTATATTGTCGTTAAAGATGTTTTTCAAAAATTATTACCCTTTAGTGAAAGGTTCATTCTCAAGCCACAAAAAACGTAAGTTATCTTGCGTTTTTTTTTAAATGTACCCTATTTTAAGGTATAATAAAGTTGGTGATTAAATGGTAAAAGTAATCGGAGCGGGACTAGCTGGTGTTGAAGCAGCTTATTACCTAGCTAATCAAAATATTAAAGTAAAACTATATGAAATGAGACCTAAAAAAATGACACCTGCTCATCAAACGGGTCATTTTGCTGAACTTGTTTGTTCAAACTCGTTAAGATCAAATGATATCCATAATGCTGTTGGTTTACTTAAGCATGAAATGATGGAATTTGGTTCTTTGGTTATGCAAGCAGCAAATGCATCTAGTGTACCGGCGGGATCCAGTTTAGCAGTTGATAGAGTCCTTTTTTCAGAGTTTATAGAAGAAAAAATAAAGAACCATCCAAATATAGAAATTATCAATGAAGAATTTACACAAATAGATCCTAATGAATATACGATTATTTGTGCAGGTCCATTAGCAAGTGATACATTATCTGAAGATATTAGCAAATTATTTCATCAAGATCATTTGCATTTTTTTGATGCGATAGCACCAATTATTGATGCTTCATCAATTAACATGGATATTGCATATTTAAAAAGTAGATATGATAAAGGTGAGGCAGCATATATTAATTGTCCAATGACAAAAGAAGAATATGAAGCATTCCATCATGAACTCATCAATTCAAAAAAGGTTGAAATAAAAGGTTTTGAAAATAATGTTTTCGAAGGATGTATGCCATTTGAAGTCATGGCTGAAAGAGGCTTTCAAACACTACTTTATGGCCCAATGAAGCCAGTAGGACTTGCTAAAGATGATGAAAAAAGACCATTTGCTGTTGTCCAACTTAGACAAGATGATGCCTCTAAATCAATGTATAATATCGTTGGATTTCAAACACATTTGACCTGGGGTGAGCAAAAAAGAATTATACAAATGATTCCGGGTTTAGAAAACGCAAACATACTTAGATATGGCGTTATGCATAGAAATACGTATTTAGAAAGCCCCAAAATATTAAATAATTGTTACCAATCAAAGCAATATCCAAATATATTTTTTGCTGGTCAAATCAGTGGTGTAGAAGGCTATGTTGAAAGTGCAGCTTCTGGACTATATGCTGCAATTCAAATGAATCTTATATTAAATGAGAAACCATTAAAACCTTTCCCTAAAGAAACGATGATGGGGGCTATGGCAAATTATATCTCAACAACTAATAAATCATTTGTTCCGATGAATGCAAATTTAGGTTTGTTTCCAGGATTAGGATATAAGCATTCAAAAAAAATGCGTAAGGAACTTTATGCGAATCGTTCATTAGATGCTCTTAAATTATTTAAGGAGGATCTTCTATGACATATATTGAAGACTTTAAAAATCATTTATTAATTGAAAAAAATTACTCAGATAACACGATCACGAGTTATCTTAAGGATATTCATGATTTTCAATCATTTATAAAAAGAGAAGAATTAGCTGCTGATTTACTTGATGTAACAAGAGAAAGATTAGGTAGACATTTTATATCTTTTTTAGATGAGCAAAAATATGCTAAAAAATCTATAGCAAGAAAAATATCTTCATTACGCACTTTCTATGATTATTTAATTGCTAATCGATTGATCGATATCAACATTTTCACAACACTTGAAACGCCTAGAATACCTAAGAAATTACCGCAACTTATTTCTGATGAAGAATTAGAAATGCTCTTCAAATCAATTGACCGATATAAACCACTTGGATTTAGAAATTATGTTTTATTGGACTTGTTGTATAGTTGTGGTCTTAGAGCGAGCGAACTTACTGAAATGACAATCAAAGATATTCAAATTGAAAGACAGCAAATATTGATTCACGGAAAAGGATCTAAGGATCGTTTTGTCCCACTTCATAATCATCTGATAACAGATTTAAAACAATATTTAACGTATACAAGACCAATCCTTTTATCAAAAGGACCATCAACTCACGAATTGAGGGTTTTCATCAATTACAAAGGAACACCTTTAACAGTGAGAGGACTTCAAGTTATTTTAAAGAAAATTATTAAAGATTCAGGTGAAACATTTAAGATTCATCCGCATATGCTCAGACATGCATTTGCAACCACATTACTTAATCATGGAGCAGATTTAAGGGTTGTTCAAGAATTACTTGGACACGAACATCTCAAATCAACTCAAATTTATACACATGTTTCAAGTGAAGTTTTAAAGGAAAAATACAAAACAACACATCCAAGGATGGTGAAGAAATGATACCTTTTGGAAAAATGATTGTTGAAGAAGGACTCGTATCAAAAGGTAAAATAAGAAAACGCAAAACAGTTAGAGCAATTATTTTGAATAGTGAACAGCAAGTACTTATGGTATATTCTGAACTTTTCGATGATTATACTTTTCCGGGTGGAGGTATTATTGACTCGGAAACTGATCAACAAGCTTTAACTAGAGAATTAAAAGAAGAAATTGGTGCTGATAAAATCACTATCATCAAACTATACGGAACAACAAAAGAAATGCGATATGGCGTCAACGGTAGCGATCATGTCTACATGCAAACCTCTACCTATTATCTTTGTGAAATTCATGAGTTTGGTACCCAAGAGTTGAAAGGAAGAGAGCTATTACATGGACTTATACCCAAATGGGTTTCAATGAATGAAGCACTAGAAAAAAACGAAAATATAATGAAAGATTTTAGACATCAAACAAAAGGATTAAAGACTGTATTAATTAGAGAAAATATGGTACTTAATAAACTCAAGGAGATTAATCAATGCGCAAATTTGAAGTAGTAACTAAGTACAAAGATCAAGGTGTTATCATCCCAAAAAGAGCAACTGATAGCAGTGCAGGTTATGATTTAGCGAGCATCTTAGATATTACAATTGAACCTGGAGAAATCAAAATGATTCCTACAGGCTTAAAAGTCTTGATGCCTAAAACAGAAGCATTATTTATTTTTGCTAGATCATCATTATCTATAAAAAAAGGCTTAATAATGAGCAATAGTGTTGGTGTTATTGATGCGGATTATTATGGTAATCCTGATAATGAAGGCCATTTAATGGTCTCTTTGATGAACGTAAGAAGTGAATCTGTACAAATATCGAAAGGTGAACGTGTAGCTCAAGGAATCTTTTTGAGATACGAAAAAACAACTGACGATGAAACTGGAGGAAACATACGTTTAGGTGGATTTGGAAGTAGTGGCTTATAATCATAAAATAACTGATTTAATATAAAATTTTATTAGAATGTTAGATTAACTCAAAAAAAGCCTAAAAAACGGTTGATTAACTTGCAAATGGCCTATAAATATGTTATATTTAGTAAGGCTATGAAAATAAGCATGTGTCATGTTTGCAGCTCTAGTGCCTACGGGTGAGTTTGCCTAAGTGATACAAAAGAAAAAAACAAAAATGGAGGAATTAAATTTATGGCAGTCGTATCAATGAAACAATTATTGGAGTCTGGTGTTCATTTCGGCCACGCAACGCGTCGTTGGAATCCTAAAATGGCACCATACATATTCACGTCTAGAAATGGTATTTATATCATTGACTTAAAAAAGACAGCTGAAGAAATCGAGAAAGCTTATCAAGCACTATTTACAATCGTGCAAAATGGTGGTAAGTTACTATTTGTCGGTACAAAGAAACAAGCTCAAGAAGCAGTTAGAGATGAAGCTATTCGTACGGGTCAATTCTATGTTGATCAACGTTGGTTAGGTGGTACTTTAACAAACTTCAAAACTATTCGTCGCCGGATTAAGAGACTACATGATCTCTACAAAATGGAAGCAGATGGTATTTTCGAAAAACTTCCTAAAAAAGAAGTTCAGCAATTGAAGCATGAACGTGAACGTTTAGAAAAATTTCTAGGCGGAATCAAAGAAATGAAGAAAATTCCAGAAGCAATCTTTATTGTTGATCCAAGAAAAGAAAGAAATGCAATTTTAGAAGCACGTAAACTTGGTATTGCAGTATTTGGTATCGTTGATACAAACTGTGATCCTGATGATGTGGATTATATTATCCCAGCAAATGATGATGCTATTCGTGCCGTGAAACTAATTTCATGGGTTATGGGTAATGCAGTTATTGAAGCTCAAGGTGGAGTTGTTGAAAAGTTTGATGATGAACCGATTACATCAGGACCTCCAAGAAGAGACAGATCATCTTATAGACCAAGAGAAAATAGACCACCTTATCAAAAACCTACTGGACCTAGAGGAGAAAGACCTGCTTTTGTTAAACCAGCAGTTGTTGAAAATAAGGTTGTGACACCAAAAGTAGAAACACCAGTTGAAGTTAAGGTTGAAGCACCAACTAAAAAAGAAGCTAAAGCACCAGTCGTAGAAAAAACTGTTGTTGAACCTAAACCTGCTGTTGTTAAAGAAGCAGTTGTAAAAGAAAAAGTTGTAAAAGAAAAAGTAGAAACACCAGTTGAAGTTAAGGTTAAAGCGCCAGCTAAAAAAGAAGCTAAAGCTCCAGTCGTAGAAAAAGCGGTTGTTGAACCTAAACCTGTTGTTGAAGCGAAAACTGAAGTAAGTCTTAAATCAAAAACTGTTGCTGAACTACGTTCTTTAGCTAAAGAACGCGGCATTACTGGTTATTCAGCCCTTAAAAAAGCAGATCTTATTGATATACTAAAATAATGCTAAAGGGGATAACTTATCCCCTTTATTTTTAAAAAAATAGAGAGAATTAACTATAGGAGGATTTATTAATGGCAATAACAGCACAATTAGTCAAAGCACTAAGAGAAAGAACTGGAGCAGGTATGATGGACTGCAAAGGTGCACTTGAACATACAAATGGAAATATTGAAGAAGCAATTGATTACCTTAGAGAAAAAGGAATTGCAAAAGCAGCTAAAAAAGCTGGAAGAATTGCAGCTGAAGGTTTATGCAGTGTTGAAATTGAAGGTAATGAAGCTATTATCTTTGAATTGAACTCGGAAACAGATTTTGTATCTAAAAATGAAAAGTTTTTAGATTTATTAAGTAAAGTAGGAAAAACAATCTTAAACTCAAAAGCCTCATCAACTGAAGAAGCTCTAGAAGCTATGGTCGATGGCAAAAAAATAGCAATTGTTTTAGCAGATGCAACAGCTTTTATTGGTGAAAAACTTTCACTAAGACGCGTATCGAGAGTTGTTAAGAAAGATGAACAAACCTTTGGTGCTTATATACACATGGGTGGACGTATTGCAGTCCTTAATGTTCTATCAACTGATAACCCAGTAGTTGCTAAAGATATTGCAATGCATATCGCAGCTCAAAAACCTTTATACTTAGACCGTTCACAAATTGATCAAGAAACATTGGATCATGAAAAACATATCTTAACTCAACAAGCTTTATTAGAAGGAAAACCTGCTAATATTGTTGAAAAAATGGTGATTGGACGTATTAATAAATATTTACAAGACATTTGCTTAGTTGATCAAGGATTTGTTAAAGATCCTGATACAAAGGTAAATGCTTATTTGAATGCAAATCAAACCTCAGTATTAAGCTTTATCCGTTTAGAAGTTGGAGAAGGCATTGAAAAGAAAGAAGAAGATTTCGCAGCAGAAGTAGCAGCACAAGTACGTAAATAAAAATTAAAGGGGTGTGGCGTTAATGTACCAAAGAGTGATATTGAAACTTAGTGGAGAAGCATTAAAAGGTAATGAAACCTATGGAATTCATCCTGCAACTGTGAAATGCATTGCCACCGAAATTAAAGAATTATACAAACTTGGAGTACAGGTTGGAATTGTGGTAGGTGCTGGTAACTTATGGCGAGGAAAAACTGGTGAAGAATTAGGTATGGATCGTGCACAAGCAGACTATATGGGTATGCTTGGAACAATCATGAATGGTCTTGCTCTTCAAGATGCTTTAGAATCTGTTGAAGTGCCTACAAGAGTTATGACGGTATTACCGGTTAGTGCCGTAGCTGAGCCGTATATCAGAAGAAGAGCAATACGACATTTTGAAAAAGGACGTGTAATAATCTTCTCAGGAGGAACGGGTTCACCATTCTTTACAACAGACACTGCAGCAGCACTTCGTGCAGCAGAACTCAATGCTGATGTCATTCTTATGGCTAAAAATGGTATTGAAGGTGTCTATGATAAGGATCCTAGAAAACATAAAGATGCAGTCATGTTTAAAGAAGTTTCACAAGACCAAGTCTTAGCAGATAAACTTGATGTTATGGATTCAACTGCAGCATCAATTTGCCGCGAAAATAAAATAAATATTTTAGTGTTTAATATGAATGAAAATGGAAATATTAAAAAAGCAGTTTTAGGAGAACCTATTGGAACTCTAGTTACATGGGAGGTTTAAACAAATGAACGAACAAGCAGATCTAATTTTAATGGAAGTTGAAGACCATATGTCTAAGACAGTTGAAGTGCTCCGCAAGGAGTTTGCGGGTGTTCGAACAGGCAGAGCTAACCCAGCACTTTTAGATAAGATTTTTTTAAGTTATTATGGTGTGGATACACCACTTAAACAAATTTCATCAATATCTGTTGTTGAGGGTAGTCAACTGTTTATCAAGCCATTTGATAAGTCAACGCTAAAAGCTATTGAACATGCAATCAATGCATCAGATCTAGGACTGAATCCTGTTAATGATGGTATTGGAATTCGACTTTTCTTACCTTCTTTGACTGAAGAAAGACGTAGAGAATTAGTTAAAGAAATTGATAAGATGGGTGAACATTCAAAAGTTGGTGTAAGAAATGTACGCCGAGATGGTAACGATCATATTAAGAGATTGGGAATTTCTGAAGATGATGAAAAAGGATATCTTGAAGATGTTCAAGAATTAACGAATGAATTCATTAAGAAAATTGATGAAGAAATCAAAGTTAAATCTGAAGAATTACTTCAAATATAGTCAGTTTTCAATGACATTTAAAGGCCTTGCGCCTTTTTTTGTTGAAATGTGTTAAAATATTATAAATATTTAAAATATAAAGCAAATAGAGTATAATGTATTAAGGTGAATAAAAATGAATGAAAAAATAATACCTAAGCATGTTGCGATTATTCTTGATGGCAATGGCAGATGGGCAAAAAAACATGGACAACCAAGATCTTTTGGTCATTATCAAGGCGGTAAAAATCTTTTTCGTGTTGCCAAAGCAGCACAAAAAATGGGAATCAATAAATTAACAGTTTATGCTTTTTCTACAGAAAATTGGAAAAGACCAGAAGATGAAGTTAATTATTTGATGACTAAACCAATTGAAATGTTTCATGAAAATAGAGAAAGATTCAGTGAAATTGATTATAAAATTACTTTTGCAGGCAGAAGAGATCGGTTTAGCAAAGAATTACTTGAGGTCATTGATATTATCGAAGATGAAACCAAGGAAAATGTTGGTTTTGAATTAACAATTGCTGCGGATTACGGAGCATATGATGAAATCGTTAAAGCTGCTAACCTATCTGAAAAACCAGTAACAATTGAGTCAATTACAGCTAATTTAATGGTAAAAAAACCAGTTGATTTACTGATTCGTACAAGTGGAGAGCAAAGATTGTCCAATTTCTTATTGTGGCAAGTTTCTTATGCAGAGTTTTACTTTGCAAAAGTTCATTGGCCATCATTTAGCGAAAAAGAACTTAAAAAAGCAATAAAAAGTTATCAGTCTAGACAACGACGTTTTGGAGGATTAGCATGAAAGATCGCATTATAACAGGTATTGTCCTTGCCGCTATTATAATTCCAATATTAACCATAACTAAACTACTTGAACTATTTCAAGTTTTTATGTTTGTTTTTGTTATTATAGCATCATTTGAAATGATAAGAATGTATGAAACAAAGAAGAAATTTCAATTATTACCTAAAATTGGAATTGTTCTTTTAACATTAGGAACATTTGCAAGTGTTGGAGGCGTTTTAGGAAATATTAATCATAACCCATTAGAAGCAAATGGTGTTTTAAGTATTACAATACCACTTTTTACAATTATATTACTAAGCTTCCTCGTTCTTTTTAAGGATTTTAATGGTGAAGATGTTGGTAAAGGGTTGATGGTTATTAATTATGTTGGTTTAGGTGCCGCAGCCATTGTAATCTTGAGGTTTCTTGGTGTTAGATTTATCGTTTATTTATTATTAATTACAGCTGCAACTGATATGTTTGCATATATATTCGGCATGAAATATGGCAAACACAAACTTGCACCACATATAAGTCCTAAAAAATCTTGGGAAGGTGCAATTGCTGGAACTATATTTGCTACAATTATTGCATCATCATTTGCGTTGTTTTATGGTTCGATTTTCACACCAGACTCATGGCTAGGAAATATGGTCAATTCTGGTGGAGAAAGAACTTTACTTGAAAACTTCTCAAGTCTTGGTGAGGATTACCCAATTTGGGTACAAGCATTTATTATTGTACCTGTAACATTTGTGTCTAGTATTTTTGCTCAGATTGGTGATTTAGTCGCTTCGAGATTAAAAAGAACTTATGATATCAAGGATTTTGGTACGATATTACCTGGTCACGGTGGATTATTAGATCGATTCGATTCAGCTCTATTTGCTGCAATGTTTTTAACAGCAGTATTCTTATTAATCTACAGATTATTCCCAGCAATAGTCATTCTATGAAAAATATTTATATTCTAGGGGCTGCAGGTTCAATTGGTCTTCAAACACTAGAAGTTATTCAGGAACATCAAGATTCATTTAAGTTGATTGGCATTTCACTGGGAAGAAATGAACAAATCAATCATCAAATTTTAATCAACCATCAAGTTGAAATTGTTTGTCTCAGAGAAACATCTATGCTTTCTATGTACAAAACTAAATATCCTGATATCGAATTTGTATGTGGCGATGAAGGTTTAATTGAAATTGCCAACTATCCTAAATCCGGAATTTTAGTTAATGCTTTATCAGGATCCGCAGGTCTTAGACCTACGGTTGCTGCAATAAAAGCACATAAGGATATCGCTCTAGCAAATAAGGAAACACTCGTTATGGCTGGAGATATTGTTAATAAACTTGTAGAAGAATATCAAGTTAAATTATATCCAATTGACAGTGAGCATAGTGCATTATGGCAATTATTAGAAAATGAAGATATCAAGACTGTCCAAAAAATAATAATCACAGCAAGTGGTGGGTCATTTAGAGATCTATCTAGGACTGATTTGATTAAAGTGACAAAAAAAGATGCATTAATGCATCCAAATTGGTCAATGGGAGATAAAATAACTATTGATAGTGCAACGATGATGAATAAAGGTCTAGAAGTTATAGAAGCACATCATTTATTTGGATTGCCATATCAAAAAATAGAGACTATTTTACATCAAGAAAGTATGGTACATGGATTAGTCTACTTTATCGACGGGACAGTAAAAGCAAGTTTGAGTGTATCTGATATGAAGATACCTATTGCACATGCACTACTCTATCCCAAAAGAGAAGCATATCATCGTCAATTAGACCTAGTGAATCTCAGTTTTAAGCCTATGGACTTTAATCGGTTCCCATTGCTTGAATTGGCGTATCAAATGGGTCATAAGGGCGGATTAATGCCTACAGTCATGAATGCAGCGAATGAGGCTGCTGTTAAATTATTTCTTAATGATCAAATCTCATTTTTAGAAATTGAGACGATCATTATTGAAACAATTAATGATTTTATGAATATAGAAGAACCAAGCTTGGATGAGATTATTGAAACGGATCAAGAAATCCAACAAAAGATAAGACATAAATATGAAAGAGGTATCAAATGTTAATTTTAAATTTACTAATCTTTATCCTGGTTTTAGGAATAATTATACTGATCCATGAATTTGGTCATTTCTATTTTGCTAAAAGAGCTGGTATTTTGTGCCACGAATTTTCAATTGGTATGGGTCCTGTTATTTATCAAAAACGTAAAGGTGAAACTATCTATTCAATTCGGAGCATTCCAATTGGTGGTTATGTCTCTATGGCTGGAGAAAGTGTGAATGATGCATTGATTAAAAAAGATCAAGTGATTGGCATAAAAGTCAATGATAAAGGTCAGATTTATCAGATCATTATGAACAAGGAATTGCCTAGCGATATTGTTGGAATTGTTAAAAGTCTTGACTTGTATGGCAAAGATTTAAGCCCATTATTTATTGAGCTTGAGGTTGATGGTGCTTTAGTCAAATATCCAGTTTTAAGAAATACTGTTTATAAATTTGCTGAAGCAAAAGAGATGTGGATTACGCCGAGTGAAAAAAGCTTTGAAAATAAAACATTGTGGCAAAGATTTTTAGTTATTTTTGCTGGACCAATGATGAATTTTATATTGGCATTATTCTTATTTTTAATCGTAGGATTCTTTGCAGTTAAACCAAATATGGATAGTAATGTTATTGATCAAGTATCACCCGGATCATCAGCAGAACTTATAGGATTAGTATCAAATGATATGATTACTGAAATTAACGGATATACAATCACGAATTGGGATGATTTGGCTCTTGCCATGGGAAATCTTGATTCTGCAACTATATCAGTTTCTTATAGTCATAATGATGTTATAACATCAGTAGATGATGTTGATCTTGCAGTGATTATCCAAATGGCTGGACTTGCGAATATAGGCGATGATGGTGCCATTTATGCTGATCAAGCTATTATTGGACAAGCATTCGGTAGAGCATCTACTAATGCTGGATTAAAAACTGGTGATTTAATTAAGAAAATATCAATTGGCTCATTTGAATATGATATTGCTAATTGGGATGATATTATTCAGTTCTTTAAAACGAATACAAGTGGTGAAATCACTATTTTTTATGAAAGAGATGGTGTTACTAACGATAGTACATACTCATTAATTAGTGAAAGAGCATTGGGAAAATTGGGATATCAAGCTATTATTTTCCAATTAGGCGTAACAGCAACCGCTAATTTCGATTTGGGAACTACCTTAGTTTATCCATTTAAAACTTTTTATAGTAATACAATGCAAGTATTCAATACAATTGGATTACTCTTTGATCGCGCTGAATCTGTGGGAATTGGTGATTTATCAGGTCCAGTTGGCATCTTCTCATTAGTTAGTAATACTGCAAGTCAAGGCATTGTTGCATTAATTGGATTTACTGGGTTTTTAAGTATCAATATCGGACTACTTAACTTGCTTCCTATACCAGCATTAGATGGTGGAAGACTTGTTTTCCTAGGTATTGAAGCGGTAACAAAAAAACAACTCAATAGGAGATTTGAGAATACTGTCAACAATCTTATGTTTCTTTTATTGATGGGCCTATTTATTTTTGTAACATATAATGATATCATTCGACTAATAAAGGGATAATTGTCCCTTTTTTTTCTTTATTAATTTTAAATAAAATGGTAAAATAAAAGAAATAATTGTTCTGGGGGATTTGAAAATGAAACAATTTTCAATCATACTGATATTGCTATCCTGTGTATTAGGGATTATTAGTCGCACGATCAATTTAATCGATTTTTATTTTGTAGATTTAGATGTTTTTTCTACTTTTTCAAGTTTGTATACTAGATTTGGCGATTTAACAGTTATTGCTGGGTTTTTAGGTGTATTCTTGATAGTTAAAAATAACATGAAGTTAAAAACACTTGCATTAGCTATTGTGCTATCAGGTTTTTTTCATTTCTTAATCATTGAATATGGTTTTATATCAGAATATGGCGTTCTTTCAGCACTCATTTTACTTGTTAGATTTGCAGTGTTAATTCTCTTTGTTATACAATATAAAGATGAGGAAATGGATGCACTGAGAGTTAAAGGGTTTGTATGTATTTCAACTATTGGCATCTATTGGTTGGCATTTTTCATTATTTCATTAATTCCAGTATGTGTGACATGCAGTACTCCCCATGCATCACTAACAATTTTGCCATTCTTTTACATCATTTTTCAATTGGGTCTATGGATGTTTATTCTGGAGCTTTATCGCGAAATTTTTAATTATAAAAATGAGCATTATATTAACCTTTAATCAATATATAGAAAGAGAAGTTACAAAAAGCACTATCTATTGATGATTTCAAGTTATAATCAAGAGACTTTAATTTAACATATTAGAGCTAAGAGGAAGACCCTAATATATATATATTAAGGAATTCTTTTTTTTATAAACAAAAGTATTGACTTTAAGAGATATATATTATAGAATAATAAAGGTCGTCCTTAAAAACGAGCGAAAATTCTACCAAACCTTGTATAATATATTGTTTTCTTTAGAAAAGTATTGACAAGGTTATTTTATAATGATAGAATAATTAAGCGCGTTAAGAAGAGCGAGCAAAAAGGTCTTTGAAAACTGAATGATGATGAGTGTATCAAAAGTAACAA
>CAZKLF010000021.1:0-19107 GCA_964553665.1 uncultured Mariniplasma sp.
AGGATACATGGTATCATCTTATGAAAATATTGCTTTATGGCATGAAAGAGATATTTCACATTCGTCAGTTGAAAGAATCATTTTACCTGATGCTACAACACTAATTGACTACATGTTAACTAGATATACAAAAACATTAAACACTTTAGTTGTTAAGCCTGAAAAGATGCTTAAGAATATTGGTTTAACAAAAGGTGTTGTCTTTGCTCAAAGTGTTTTACATCTATTAATTAATCATGGTATGAATCGTGAACTTGCATATGATATGATTCAAAAACTTGCACATGAAAGTCTTGAATCAAATGAATCATTTAGAGAACTATTGATACGAAATACTGTTATTATGTCAGTGCTTAAACCAATGGACCTTAATCAAGCATTCGATTTAAATATGTATTTGAAATACACGGATCACATTTATTCAAAAGTATTTAAATAAATATATAACGAATATCATTAGAAAATTGATAATTTTTGATTGATAATACATCCAATTTATGCTATAATCATAAGAGTTAATCTAGGAGGCTTTCACATGGCAGATAAATACATAAAAGTAGAACCAAAGATTCATCCAATTACACTAATTGCAATCATAAGTTTTTTCGTTATTGTTGTTGGTGCCATATTTATTTTCAAACCACATGATGATACAGTTATATACGCATCATATGAAGCAACAGCAACTGCTGATTTTACAGAGGATCATCCTTTTGTAACAGTTTCGTACGATGGTAGCTTATTTAAAAGAGGTTTAGAAAAAATTATTAGTAAAGAAGAAATTGTAATCGTTTATATCGGGTCTAGTGACTGTCCATCATGTCAAGCACATATTGGAGCATATCAAAAGTACTTTATAAGCGAAGGCTTTGATGCGTATGCAAATGAAATTTATTATTTGAATACAATTGAAGATTTAGAGGGTGTTAATTCACTTATTGAAGCGTATCCAGAAGTTACAGCAACCACACCTCAACTTCTTGTTTTTAAAGATGGTGTTATCGTTGCAGTATTTGAACCTGTTAGTTCTGATGATCCCACAGTAATTAATCGCAGTGTACGTGACTTTTACAGTGATGCAATTGCAACAATTAACGAATAATAAAAAAGCACATGTGCTTTTTTTTTGATAAGGAAGTAAAAAGATGATAGAAAAAATAAAAAAACAATTTAAGAATCAACTTGAACAACATTTCAATATTGAAGGTATTGTTGTTGAAGAACCCAAAAAAGGACATGCTGATCTAGCTATTCCTTTGTTTGCATTTGCCAAATTATGGAAAACATCTCCAATGCTCGTCTATAAACAATTTGAAGAAGTGCTTTCTGATGATATCTCTATAGAAAAGATTGAATTTACCAATGGGTTTTTGAATATCTATTTAAATAGAGGACCTCTTGCAAATCAGATACTTTTGATGATTCACAATGAAAAAGAACAATATGGAAATCAAGAAGTAGGTCAAGGTTTGACAGTTGCAATGGATTATTCATCACCTAATATCGCTAAGAGTTTTGGTGTTGGACATTTAAGATCGACAGTGATTGGTAATGCTCTTAAAAACATATACAAAAAAATGGGATACAATGTCATCTCAATTAATCATTTAGGTGATTGGGGCACACAATTCGGTAAAATGATTGTTGCCTATGAACATTGGGGAAATGAAGCAGATGTCATTAAAAATCCTATTGCAGAAATGCAAAAACTTTATGTTCGTTTTCATGATGAAGAAAAAACAGACACATCTTTAGAACAACAAGCAAGAGATGTTTTTAGAGCGCTTGAACAAAACGATGAAAAATATGTCAAATTGTGGACATGGTTTAAAGATGAATCACTTAGAGAATTTAAAGAAATGTATGATTTGCTAGGTGTTGACTTTGATTACAATACGGGCGAATCATTCTATAATGATAAAATGGATGCTGTTGTTGAAGAGTTAGAAAGCAAAAATCTACTTAAAATTGATGATGGAGCAACCATTGTTGATTTAGGTAAAAGCCTACCACCAGCATTGATTAAAAGAACTGATGGAGCAACATTATATATGACAAGAGATGTTGCAGCACTTTTATATCGTCATAATACCTATCATACCAACCATGTACTATATGTCGTTGGTAATGAACAGATATTACATTTTAAACAACTTAAAGCAATCACTGATTTAATGGGATATAATTTTAATGTTGATCATATTAATTTTGGACTCGTTTTAATCGATGGAAAGAAAATGTCAACGCGTGGTGGTAAATTTAAACGTCTAGAGGATGTTATTAATCAAGCGATTAATGAAGCGAAAGAAGCAATAGAAAATAAAAATCCTGATTTAAAAAATCAAGAAGAAGTTGCTAAGGCAGTTGGTATTGGTGCAATCATCTTTAATGATTTAAAGAATGAAAAACACCTAGATATTGATTTTAATTTAGAGAATATGCTCAAGTTTGAAGGTCAAACTGGTCCATATATACAATATAGTAGTGTTAGAATTGCATCTATCTTAAGAGAAACTACGATAGATATGGAACTTATTGATTCATCATATTTTAAAGAAGATGATTATTTTGAGATGATTAAGCTTTTAGGTCAATTCCCTTTTATCGTTTTAAAATCGATGGAAAATAATGCACCTAATTTAATTGCAAGATATATTATTAGTCTTGCTCAAGGTTTTAATAGTTTCTACGGGAAACATCGAATTAAAGTAGATGAAACTGGGCAACTAAATGCTAATTTATTCTTCATTGAATCGATACGCATCGTTATTAATGAAGGATTAAGATTACTTGGTATTAAAGCGTTAAATGAAATGTAACTCATTTTTAAATTGAAGAGTTGCAAAAACAAATAAAGCATGATATCATAATTTTGCTGTCATCCAAATGGCAGTAATATTTCCCCGCGTGATGAAATTGGTAGACGTGCCAGACTCAAAATCTGGTGGATTAAAATCCGTGCTGGTTCGAGCCCGGCCGCGGGGACCAAAATAAGTAAGTTGAAGACCAAGTTTTCTTGGTTTTTATTTATTCTCACTATAATATGATAAAATAATTTAGAAAGCGAGATGATATCATGAAAGAAAGAAAAGTTAAATCATTTATTATGACAACGATGAATGGTATGGTTTATGGCTTATTTGCTACTTTGATTATTGGTGTTATTTTTCAACAATTCGGTAAGTTATTAGGAATTGAATTGATTGAAGTCACTTTATCAGGCGCACTCAAAACATTAATGGGTGTTGGTATTGGTATGGGGATTGCTTTAAGTCTTAAGATGGATGGATTAAAAATGGTTGTCGCATCTGTTATGGGTGGCATAGCTACCAGTTTTAAAGTTAGATTTGGAGTTGGTATTCTTTTAGAGCAAAATAATGATCCTGTTACAACTTATTTAGTTGTTATTTTTGGAATTTTAGCTCTTAAAATGATTTTAAGAAGAAGAACTCCCGTTGATATATTGTTAATTCCTTTATTAGGATCTGTAATCGCACTTATCTTAACATTAATAATTAGTGCACCTGTTGGATTTTTGATAGGAGCAATTCAAAGTGGTGTTAATACAGCAACTCTTTTAGCTCCAATCCCAATGACGATCGTTATAGCAGTAACCTTAGGTATCTTGCTAACATCACCGTTATCAAGTGCAGCAATTGCAATTGCTATCTCACTTGAAGGTATTGCAGGTGGTGCAGCTGTTATCGGAACAACGACTCAAATGATCGGGTTTGCTATTCAATCAAGAAAAGATAATAATATAGGCATGGTTCTATCGATTGCATTTGGTACATCAATGTTACAATTTAAAAATATTTTAAGAAAACCAATTATATGGTTACCAACAATTATTACCTCAGCAATTTTAGCACCAATATTTTATTTAATATTTAATACTTTTGAGACCTCAAGATTTGGTGCAGGTATGGGTAGTTCAGCATTAGTGGGGCAACTTCAAACATTGGATGTTATGAATTATACATTTGAAGCATGGATGGTAGTTACTCTAATGATTTTAGCTCCAGCTATCTTAGTATATCTAATAGATTTGCTTTTTAGAAGTAGAAATCTAATCGTATTAGGCGATTTATCGGTCAATAAAGATATTAATTAAAAAAATAAATCTTACAAACTGCTTAATTTTATGATAAAATAGTTTTAGATTTGAAATACTTCGAAAGTGGTGGTTATATGAACAAAAGAGTATATAATAAAACATTTGGAAAGATAGTTCGAACACTTGGCTTCCTATTAATATTGGCATCATCGATCTTTCTAGCAACGAAATTAGTTTTACAAAACGGAACATTACCTTTTATAGACAACTTAACTCCATTTGCAAATACTGCTGATGGTTATGCAACAACTTTCCCATTCATTGCAGAATATGCGGGTATCGCATTGGTTATTGGATTGATCTTGGTATTATGGGCAATTAGAAAGGGTTTGATTCTCCGTATTGTATTAACAGTTATTTTAGTATTTGGATTTATTGAAAGTTCAATTAGTGGAACATCTGCACTCGTACCTATCACATTAGCATCTCCTGTTTGGTTGGCTGGTGTATTGGATATGATAGAAAGCTTAGTAGATCAAATTACTGCTCTAAGTAGTTATGTTATTCCTGGCGTTGCTGTAGCTGCTCCATTCTTACTTTGGATCTTATTTGCATATAAGAAACCTGGTAGATTCTCATTATTTATGCTTAGAATGGGTTCAATCGCTTTATTCTTAGCAATTGTAATGCTTACTGTAGCAGAATTATTTGCAACTAATTTACTAACTGTAGATATTTATAACACAGTTGAAATTATGTTGTATATCATTACTTATTTGTTTTTCATCGTTGGTGGTCTATTCGGCACAATAGGTGCTGCAAGACAATAAAGCATACTTAAACAAAAAAATAAAGGCTCATTAAGAGCCTTTTTTGTTACATTAAGGAAGAAAATCCTCTAAGAAGTACTTGAAGCAAACGATATAAGATATTCGGTTTAATCGTATTTGTATCCAAGATACTCTCTTTGACCTTTTCATTAAAGAAAGTTACCATAGCTTTAATAGAATCTGTTTTCTCAAGATATACGTTATTCTCAAAATGCAGATATAAAGATCTAAAATCAAGGTTTGCGGTACCAATCATTGCTCTTTTACCATCGACAATCATCATCTTAGAATGGATGAACCCAGGCTTATATCTGTAGACTTTAACACCCGAATTGATAAGTTCTGCAACATAAGATGTTGTGACCATAAAGATTATTTTTTTATCTGGAATATATGGAATAATGATATTCACATCAATTCCTGATTTTGCAGCATATTTAAGTGCAGTTAATAATTCATTATCAATGATCAGGTAAGGTGTCGTAATTAATATAGAAGATCGAGCTTGTGATATTAAAGACAAATAAAGATTTTTAGAAGTTGTCTCTTGATCTAGTGGTGTATCCGTAAATGGCGATACAAAGCCAGAACTTTCTATCTTATGATCTGATTTATAGTTTGTATAATCGACTTTCTGATTGGTTGTAAATCTCCAATTTTCTAAAAATCCTATAATTAAGGACCAGACAGCATCACCTTCAAGTTTGATACCTGCATCTTGCCAATGGCCATATGGATGTTTAATATTAATATACTCATCACCAATGTTAATGCCACCAGTATAAGCTATTTTGCCGTCTATAACGACTATTTTTCGGTGATCCCGATAGTTCATCGCAAAATTTAAATGAATACGCATCGGATTAAATTTGATAGCTTCAATCCCATATGTTTTCAACTTATTCACGTAATGATAGGGTAACGTTGAACTCCCGAAATCATCATAGATTAATTTGATTTCGATGCCTTCTTGAGCCTTTTGTTTAAGAACATCTAGAATTTGATCCCACATCGTTCCTTTGCTAATAATGAAAAACTCCATAAAAATATATTTTTTTGCTTGTTTTAAATCTGCAAGTAAATTATGAAAGAGCATTTCACCGGAATCAAGAAATTCTGTTTTTGTATTCTTATAATGTGGCCAAGAAATATTATTAAGATAATTGAGGTCCTTTGTTTGATTGTATGACTTGATGTCTTGAACATGGGTTTTTCGATCTTCATCAATTTGATGATGTCTGTTTAATTTCTTTTTACTAAAATTTTGTCTACGATATAAAACATAGAAGATTCCTCCAAATAATGGAAAGATTAGAATTGGAATGATCCAGCTGAGTTTAAAGGCTGGATTTTCTTCTCTCGTAATTAAATAAATCACGATGATAACAGAAATGATATATAGGGCTGTCGTGATGTATTTAAACTGAGCAACATATTGAATAAGCAGAAAAAAGAATACGATTTGAGCGAGTAAAAGAAGTAGGATAAGTGATGTTCTAGATAAAATCATTCTTAATAGATGATTCATAAAGTCAACTCCTTTGAAAAAGCAATCTCTACTTTTGAAGATTTTGAAGCATCATAACTATATCCATCTAATAAAATGGACTTGATTTGATTGATATCTTCAACTTGATGGGTGATCAGATGATTTGCCATTTTCCCACGCATCAATTTAGCATGCATACTTATGGTACGGTATTTCTGATCTATGATTTGATAAAAAGATATGGTTATCATATTCAACTTTTTATCTATAACCTTGCTATATTCTACAGAAGCGAGGTTAATAAATAATTCATTAGGATGTTGATCGGTAAAATAACGAGTGATTTTTGGTTGCCAAAAAGCATAAAGATTTTTAATTGATTTATCTTTTATTTCTAATCGATAAGGGGTTATGCAATCAAAAGGTCTAACTAATCCATATAAGCCAGATAAGATATATAGATGAGAAGATAAATAAGTTTGTGCTTGTTCAGTCATGTTATAAACGTCAAAACCTTTAAATGCGTAACCATCATAAGCGTAAATAGCACATATTCCATTAATTCCAAACAATTGATAGTTATCATATGCTTCTTTAGCTAGATTATTAGAGATATTCATCTGCTTTTGTAAAGTAGTTACTGAAAATCGTTTAAGCTTATTGACAATTAAGTATGCATCTTTAAAAAAGATGGGTCTTGTTTGACATTCTACATTTGACTTAGAAAACGTTTTTGCTGGTGATAATAAGATAATCATTTTTAAATCCCACCTATTCTATACTTTATTATACCAAAAAAGCTTAATAAGTGATAGAATAGTAAGTGTCTTAAAGGAGGTTTTTAAGCAGATGAAAGAACGAAATTTGTCGTTATTGATGGACTTTTATGAACTTACAATGGCCAATGGCTATTTTAGGGATAATAAGCATGAAGAAATTGCTGTTTTTGATGTCTTTTTTAGATCAATTCCTGATGATGGTGGTTTTGCTGTTTTTGCAGGTCTTGAACAAGTCATTGAATATATACAAAATTTAAAGTTTGAAGAAGAAGAAATTGCATATTTAAGATCAAAAAAAATCTTTGATGAAGATTTTCTGTCCTATTTAAAAAACTTTACCTTTAATTGTGATGTATACGCAATGAAAGAAGGTACTCCAATATTTCCTCATGAACCTATTCTTGTAGTCAATGGGCCAATTTTAGAATGTCAGTTAATTGAAACAATGATTTTGTTAACAATTAATCATCAATCATTGATTGCGACTAAAGCAGCGCGTATTGTCTTTGCTGCTCAAGGAAGAGGCGTTTTAGAATTTGGAGCACGTAGAGCTCATGGATATGATGCATCTATATTTGGAGCACGCGCAGCTTATATAAGTGGTGTCATTGGATCTTCAAATACTTATGTTGATTTTGCATATCAAATTCCTGCATTAGGAACGATGGCACATAGTTACGTTCAAAGTTACTCATCAGAATATGAAGCATTTAAAGCTTATGCAAACACCTATCCCAATAATACCGTTTTATTAGTGGATACATATAATACTTTAAAACAAGGCTTACCTAATGCCATTAAGATTCAAAAAGAAGTTTTAGGACCAAATGGACATGAGCTTAAAGGTATTCGATTAGATAGTGGTGATTTAACTTATCTTACAAAAGAAGCTCGCAAAATGCTCGATGCTGCAGGAATGACATATACCAAGATTACAGTAAGTAATTCTCTTGATGAATATCTCATTAAAGAATTAATTCATCAAGGTGCACAAATAGATTCATTTGGTGTTGGTGAACGATTAGTAACGGCAAGGTCTGAAGCAGTCTTTGGTGGTGTATTCAAACTTTCTGCAATTGAAGTTGATGGCACACTTGTTCCTAAGATTAAAATAAGTGATAATATCCAGAAAACAACCATTCCTGGATTTAAACAGGTTTATCGTTTCTATGATGAAAACGGTATGGCTGAAGCAGATGTTATCTCACTATTTGAGGAAACAATTGATTCAAATAAGCCTTATTTGTTATTTGACTCGAATTTTCCATGGAAGAATAAACTGATCGTACATTTTAGTGTAAAACCATTATTGATTCCAATATTTGAAAAAGGACAACTTGTCTATAAACTTCCAACATTACTTGAAATAAGAAAGTATGCGAAAGAACAACATGAAAAGTTATGGCCTGAAGTCTTGAGACTAGAAAAACCACATGAATACTATGTTGACCTATCTCAAAAATTATGGGATCTGAAGCAACAATTAATTAAACAATATAAAAAATAAACTGAGACAAGCATGGTTAAACGGTATTGTCAAAGAGGCAATACCTGTTTTTATGTCACAAGTTAGAATTGAGGTATAAAATGTTTCATATTGTACTTTATGAACCAGAGATTCCCCAGAACACTGGAAACATCATGAGAACATGTGTTGCGATTGGCGCAAGACTACATTTGATTGAACCTTTAGGATTTAAAATCGATGAATCGAAATTAAGAAGAAGTGCACTTGATTATTATGAGCATCTTGATTTTGTTCTTTATCCGAATTTTGATGATTTTAAAACAAAGAATCCAGGTACATATCTATTTTTAACGCGTTACGGCAAAAAAAATTATGCAGATATTAACTATAAAGAACTCAAAGGGCCTTTATATTTGATATTTGGTAAGGAATCAACTGGAGTTGATCGCAACTTATTAGCTAGACATATAGAAGATTGCTACCGTATCCCTACAACAGATAAAGTCAGATCAATCAATCTATCAAATGCTGTTGCAATTGTTGCCTATGAGGCATTAAGACAATTTAATTTTTTTGATTTAGAAAAAACAGAGCCAGAAACACATAAAGGAAAAGATTTTTTAGATCAATTTCTGGAGAAAAAGAACATATGACGAAAAAAACAAACATTCAAACACTAGGTGAAGAGATTGCGAATGCAGTATCTCATGGAGTTATGGCAATCTTTGGTATTGTTGCTTTGGTTTTATTACTCATTAAAAGTGATTCTACAATTGAAGTGATTGCTGCAATTATTTTCGGATTTGGGATCATTAATCTTTATACAATGAGTACCATCTATCATGCTTTATTTCATAAGACAGCAAAAAGTATTTTCCAAAGATTTGATCACCTTTCAATTTACATTTTGATAGGGGGTACATTTGCACCAATGCTACTTTTGTTACCAGCACTTCAAGAACCAATTTTCGGATTTTCTGGAATAGGTCTTGGACCTGTATTATTTATCGTCGAGTGGTCATTAATTGCTATCGGTGTCATTTTTAAATCAATATGGATTGAAAAATTTGCTAAACTCCACCTATTTATCTATTTAGCAATGGGATGGAGTGCAATGATTTTCATTCAACAACTCTATACTTTTGATCCTAGAGTCTTTTGGTTAGTTTTACCAGGCGGTGTTTCATATAGTGTTGGTGTTGGATTTTATGTATTTCCCAAAATTAAATATTTTCACTTTGTTTGGCACATTTTTACAAGTATCGGAACAATTTTACAGTTCATTGCAATCTATGCTTTCCTTTATTAACATGAATATTTGTTCATGCACTTGAATTATTAACAAAATATGTTATTATAAGAATATCTATAAGGAGAATTATACTATGAAAATTATGGCAGTTAATGCTGGGAGCTCATCGCTCAAATTCCAGTTATTAGAAATGCCCAGCGAAGATGTCATTGCATCGGGTTTGGTAGAAAGAATTGGATATGGCAATGCAAGATTTATCATTAAATATAATGGTGAAAAAATCGAAGAAACAAAAGAAATTTTGAATCATAAAATTGCAGTTCATTTATTGATTGACAGCTTACTTAAGCATGATATCATCAAATCACTTGATGAAATCAAGGGTGTTGGTCACAGAGTTGTACAAGGTGGCGAAATCTTTAAAGATTCAGTTGTTATTACTGATGAAGTTATTGAAAAAGTTAGAGGTTTAATTGATTTAGCACCTCTTCATAATCCTGCAAATATAACAGGTATTGAAGCATTTAGAAAAGATTTACCAAATGTTCCTCAAATAGCTGTATTTGATACAACATTCCATCAAACGATGGCAGAAGATGCATTTCTTTATGCAACGCCTTATGAATGGTACAAAAAATACGGCGTCAGAAAATATGGGTTCCATGGAACATCTCATCAGTTTGTATCAGAAAGAGCTGCTGTAATTCTTGATAATCCTAAAGCAAAGATTGTTATTTGTCATTTAGGTAATGGTGCATCATTATGTGCTGTTGATAGTGGTAAATCAGTTGATACATCAATGGGATTAACGCCACTTGAAGGTATCCCAATGGGTACGCGTTCAGGTAATATTGATCCATCTGTATTAATGCTTATTGCTGATAAAGAAAACAAATCATTTGCTGAAGCTTTAGATGATTTAAATAAAAGATCTGGAGCATTAGGTGTTTCTGGAATATCAAATGACTCAAGAGATATCATTAAAGGTATGAAAGAAGGCAATCACCGCGCTCAACTTGCATTTGATATTCAAATGAAGCGCATCGCAGACTATATCGGATCATATTATGTCTATATGGGTGGATTAGATGCAATCATCTTTACCGCTGGTATTGGTGAAAATGAAAGTCTTGTTAGAAAGAGTATCTTAGATGCTGTTAAAGTATTAGGTACTGAAGTTGATGATGAAGCAAATAAAGTACGTGGCCAAGAAGCATTAATCACAACAAAAAACTCAAAAATTAAGGGCTATATCATTCCTACGAATGAAGAAGTCATGATTGCAAGAGAAGTTATGCGTTTAAAATAAATAAAGTTCAATAAAATATAAGATATGGAAAGACTGTAAAACAGTCACTCATATCTTTTTTTATGTCTAAATGTGGCTAAAAGAAGAAAAACTAGGCCAAATTCAATTGATCTAAGACATTTTTGGTGAATTTAACGAAAATGACACTTGCCTTTTTATTTTTAATTAAAAATAGGTATAATAGAATAAAGAAAAGTATACACAAAGGAGGTAGTCTATGAACAAAGCAGAATCTCATTATCAACTTGGATTAGATTACTATCAGGGTATCAAATTACCTCAAGACACTGATCTTGCAATCGATTACTTGATAAAAGCAGCAGAACTTAATCATATAGAAGCAAAGATTCTTTGTGCAAATCTTCTTTTTAAGCAAGCAAAAAATAAGCATAGTATTTATTACGAAGATGGATATCGCTTAGGTACCAATTATATGATTGATTTGTTCAGATTAGGGAAAACTGATGTTACACTACCTTACTTGCTCAATAATGAGCATTTTAATGAGCTTTGCACTTTAGAGGAATTACAAGAATACTATCAAGAGGCATACAGACTTGGATATAGAGAAACTAAGTTCGAGCTTGCTAAATTACTTTATAAAAACGGATCATATCATAGTGCTGAGCAGTGGTTCTTAGATAGCATAAAAGAAGACATATCAAAAGAAGCTCATTTATATCTATACGATATTTATTGCACGAAAGAATGCTATAACGAAAAGAAAGCATTGATCCAATTTAAAAATGCTATGAAATATGGATTTATTTCAAATGATTACAAAGAATTCGTGGAAAATGACCTAACAGTCTTACTTGAAAAAAGTGTTTATGAATCAGGGTTTTCTATGGATAAGGTTAGAAATCAAGTTACGACAGTATCAAGTCATTGTTATTATGCTAAAGAAAAGTTTAAAAAATGGCTGACTGAAGATAAGATTTTAGTTAGAATATATTTTGATTTAAACATTCAATTGTTAAATGCATCTTATGATTATACGCATTCTGATACGGATACAGAAGATTTTATTTATGAACCTATTGAGTTAAGCGAAGGCTATTTCAGTAGTGAATCAGAAACATATATGTTAGAAAATGATAAAGAAATAAGTCTAAGTAAAGATTCTGGATTCTATCAATCATCAAAAAGAAGTGATTATATAGAACTTGAGTTTAGAGATATATTTGATCAATTTGAGATTAAGGATAAAAATCCGCATCTAAACACCAAAACTAATCAAAAAGAGCTTGATTTGTTGATTCAATCAGATATTCGTCAGGACATGAAAAACAAACATAAAGATCAGTCAAAGAATTTGAGTATTAAAGTGAAGAAATTTAATCTATACAAGTCATTAGTTCCATCATTTGATTTTAAATTCACTTATAATCATGAAGAGTTTATATCTGAAAGGTATGCATTTAATGATCCCAAATGGCAAAATGTTTTTAAATCTGAAAGTGAAGCATCAGATTATAAAGCGATAGAACTTAATATTGAGTTTCCTTTGTGTAAGGAAGTATATACTGAATTAGAGCAAATTCAAAAAGAAGTTGCTAATTTTAAGAAAAAAGTAATCTCCCCTATTTTATTAAAAATTATCGCTTTAAGTTTCTTTGTATGGTCACTAATTGTATTTACTCAAAATATGTTTTTCAATAAAGATTTACGTGCCTCAAATTATTTCTCAATGAGCCAAATTTTCTCAAATATCATATGGTATATTGGTGGTTTAATTACACTTATAGTCCTGTACTTTATTTCACGGCTTAAGATCTATGATCCCTCGATTACTAATTTAAGACAGTTGATTATTGAAGATCCAGCATTTGTGTTGCCACAAAATGCAAATATTAAACATTTAAAGATGCAATATATTGAAATCATAATCTTTACATTATTAGCTATTATCTTGTTCGCATCTTCTGGATTTCTTAGAATTATATGATAAATATATAGTGGGGATAATTATCCCCATTTTTATTTTGTTTGAAGTTTTAAAGCATAAATTATGATAAGATGAAGGTAATAGAAGAGGTAGCTGAATGAATGAACATATCAAAGTATTTGATCAATTAAATGTGTCAATTAAGCGTATGGGTATTAATGGAGAAGGCATAGGTTATTTCAATAAACTTGCTATTTTTGTTGATGGTGCGCTTCCTAATGAGGAACTTGAAGTCGTTATAACACACGTTTTTGATAATCGAGCTATTGCGAAAATCGAGAAAATCATTTTAGCTAGTCCTGACAGAACAGAACCTTTTTGTCCTATTTATGAAACCTGTGGTGGATGTCAGATGCAACATTTGGATTATTTGAAATCCTTACCACAAAAAAGAGACATACTAATTAAGTCATTTGATCGTTATATTAGACCGAAAGTAAATGAAGATTTGATTAAAGATATGATTGGAGCAGACGATCCTAAGCATTACCGAAATAAAGCATCACTTCCCGTTCAAAAGATTAAGGGTAAAAACCATATCGGTATGTATGCAAAAGCATCAAATCAATTTATTCCTATTGATTCATGTCCAATTCAAAATGAACTGATTAATCAAATCATGATATCAATTATTAAACTGATGAATAAATACGAAATGGATGGTATTGATTATAGAACGAGAAGAGGCTATGTGCGTTCTTTAATTGTCAGAGTAACAAGTGATAATAAGCAAGCACAAGTATCCTTTATTATGGCTAAGAAATCTGATCGTTTGGATAAGATTTCATTAGAGCTTGTTCAACTAGAACCCTCAATAGTATCTATTGTTGAAGTAATTAATCCTGATTTAAAGAAACCTGGATTCTTTACAGATCATACAAGGATAGTATATGGAATTGAGATGATAGAAGAAACATTATCAGATTATAAATTCCTTTTAAAACCTGAAGCCTTTTTCCAGCTCAATACACCTCAGGCAAATAAGTTTTACTTAGAGATGAAAAGATTAGCAGACTTAAAACCACATGAAACAGCAATCGATGCATACGCTGGAGTTGCCCCTGTAAGCCATTATATCGCTAATCAAGCCTATCATGTCTATGCAGTTGAACTAGATGAATCTGCATGCGAAAGCGCGCGGTTAAGCCTAGAAAAAAACAATATCACCAATGTTACAGTATTGCATAGTGACTTTAAAAGAGCCTTAAGTGGATTAAAAGAAAAAAAGATCGATGTTATGTTTTTTGATCCTCCACGGACTGGCCTTGGAGAAGAAACAATCGATTTAATCTTAGGATTTGAACCCAGTAGATTAATCTATGGTTCATGTAATCCTTCAACACTTGCAAAAGATTTAAATATATTACTTAAAACATATCAATTGATAGAAACAGTTCCAATCGATATGTTTCCTTATACGTCTTTAATTGAGTCAGTAAGTTTATTAATAAAGAAGTAAACATATCAATTTATGATTTATTCTGTTTGATTTTTAGTGGAGGTGAGATTATGAAATGCTATCTCGTAAGACACGGACAAACAACATGGAATGAGACACATCGTTTTCAAGGTTGGCAAGATATTGAATTAAGTAATGTTGGTGTCAACCAAGCGCATAAAATATCTACGTATTTTAAGGATATTCATTACCATCATCTTTATAGTAGTGATTTGGTAAGAGCTTTAAAAACAGCCCAGATTATTCAAACGAAGCATGATTGTCCAATGACAATCACTAAAGGATTAAGAGAGCTAGATGTTGGCGAGTGGGAAGGCTTAACTTGGGATGAAGTTACAGAGAAATTAGACGATGAAAATATTGTTACTATGGATGATCTATGGAAAACTGCTAGAACTGGTGGAGAAAGTCTATTCCAATTTCAAGAACGCGTCATTCAAGCATTTAAAACAATCGTGAATAAGAGTGCTAATCAAGACATCGTTATTGTTACCCATGGAGGTGTCATTCGCGTATTAATCTGTCATATTTTAGAAATTGAGATGAGCGAAATCAACTATAGTAAAATCGATAATGGAAGTATCACAATACTCGAGATACAAAAAAACAAACATATCGAGATTATTAAGGAAAATATCATAGACCATTTAACTCACTAGACATAAAAGATTTAAGGGGAGGGAAAACATGGAGAAAAGTTATTCGAAGCGAGCACAAGAAGATTATAAAAATCAACTGAGAAAAATAAAGCTCAAGATTATTAAAGGATTATTGATTATTTCTGCTATTTTTGCCAGTGTAGCAGTTGTTTTCTATTTCTTTCGCGATCGAGAAATCACCTTTATACTCTTTTTAGTAGCACTTGCTATCTTTGTCATGTGTTTAATTATTCTATTTTTTGTCTCACTGTTTTTTGTTAGTGAAAAACCATTATATCAATATCTATATCCAAAGGTCATTGATGATCATAATTATGAAGAAATTTCATTTATGACGTATCATGCTTACCCAAAAGATAAAGAATTTCTGAATTTTGGTATGCTATACCCGAGTAGAGTGAGTAAAAAGATTCGATTTCAAATAACATTTGAAAACCGAAATGGATATCAAATTGATGTGTATGATGCATATCTATTCACATCAAATAATAAATCGACTCGTGTATATTTAAATGGATACTACTTGATTGTAAGAGATTATGGTTCTGATGTTTTCCAAGTTAGAACAAAAGGCACACCGTATATTAAACCTAAACTCACAAGATTATCTGAATATCTGGATATGCGCGTTTTTGTTCCTGAAAACATTAATGAAATCGATCAAAAATATATTAAATTATATAACCGGATTAAAGAGGAATACCAAAGCCCAAGTTTAGTCCTTGCTGGAAATGGCGTTGATTTGCATATCGGTGTGACTTTAAGTCCGATGAGAAGAAGTGTTAAAGTTCTAAACGATGAAACATATACAACCCTAAGAAGATCATTAGTTCAATTGGTCGATTTAGCAAATACAATCGAATCATAGATTTTATTAAAGGTCAAACAATCATAGAAAACCTTGCTTAATATTCAATTAGAAATGCTTGATCTATGAGATTCTATATTTATTTCCTATGTGCATGTAAATCACCTATTAAAAGTTTATATTGAATGTTTAACGTGTATAATAGATGTAGAGGAAAAATATGAAAACTAGAAAAGAATTAACAACAATTTACAATAGAAATCCAGAAAACAAAGCGTATATGATTGAAGTGTCACTTGATGATTATGCAGAAATTTTTAATGGTTGGGATGCATCAGCAATCAAGAAAAAGGATATTGAACCAGAATTACTTGACTATATAGAACAAGCTGGTTTCGAAATCCCGATTTCAGAAACATTGGAGATTTGTTTCTATTTGCCAGTACAATTCAATGATACCGAAAAAGAAACAAAAAGTATTTCAGGTATCCAAAACAATTTTCGAACTGTTTTATTCTTTATTGATCGCCTACTTAAAAAAAATTATAGAAGAATTATATCCTATGTCACAATCAGCATTATGTTGTTAATTGCCGCATATCTAACTAGAAATACGTCCACTCCTAATCTCATGTTTTCAATCGTTATGGAAGGTTTGTTTATTGGTAGTTGGTTTTTATTATGGGAAGCATTCTCACTCTTTTTCTTTGAGAGCCATGATACAAAACAAAGAAAAAAAGTCTATAAACGCTTTTTAAATTCAAAAATATACTTTAAAAATAAATCTGAACACTAAAAAAGGCTTAAGGAGTTTTTCTATGAGCATTAAAAAAGATTATCCTATTTTAGAGTTTGATCCACAAACAGAAGCACATATCAATCCAAGCATCATTTCTGAAAAATATCCAAGCTTGCCTACTCACTTGGTCATCTGTTTTTTCAAAGAGGTGATTTCTTTTTTACTTGAAAATGAAGAGATTTATCTTTATACAACCTTAAAAGGTGAGAATGATGTCGATATCTATATGTTTAAAGACCTTGATGTTGCACTTGCTCCTGGTAAAGTAGGCGCACCTTTATGTGCAGGCGTCATAGAAGAGTGTATTGCTCTGGGTAGTAAATATATTATGTTTTGTGGTGGTGGAGGTGTTTTAAAACCAGACATAGCAGTTGGACACTTAATCGTCATTGATTCTGCAATTCGTGATGAAGGCACAAGCTATCATTATATAGAACCGAGTAGAGAGATAAAAGCTAACCCTAAAATTGTTTCTTTAATAGCTAAATACTTAGAAAGAAGAAAAATCAATTATGTCGTAGGTAAAGCATGGACAACCGATGCTTTCTATAGAGAAACTAAAAATAAGATAGCCTTACGAAAGCAAGAAGGTGCACTTATTGTTGAAATGGAACAAGCAGCACTCATTGCAGTCAGTCAGTTTAGAAAAGTCTTATATGGTGCCATCGTGTATGGCGGAGATGATCTATCAAAAGACGTTTGGGATAATAGAGACTGGATGAAAAGACAAGACGTAAGATTAGCTCTAACGAGACTTTGTGTTGACCTTGTTTTAGAATTTGATAGTTTATGATTATTTTAAAAAGGAGGACTTATGAAACCTATTGATTGGCTCCTAACCGGAGATCCTGTAATTCAATACTTGACAAAACGTTACCTTAAAGAAACACCCGTTACTTATAATACTAAAGGCTATATTAGTAAGTATTTTAAGCTGTATGATGTCAAAACAAAAATGTGGGGAAATGGGATTTATTCACCTAAATGGATTTCAACACATTATACATTAATGGAACTTAAATACATGGAAGTATATCCAATGAATCAAGTCTATCAAGAAGCTGTGATAAACTTAATGGATCATATGTGGTATCGCAAAGGTCTTATTCGAAAAAAGAAACATCAAGACTTATGCGTGGTTGCTATGATTTTAGGATTAGCATGCTATGGCAAGATAGAAGATCCAAGATTATATGGAATGATGGATTATATCCTAAAACATCAATTTAGAGATGGTGGTTGGAATTGTGAATGGGAAACAAAAAAGACTAAGAAAAGTTCACTTCATACAACAATATCAGTCTTAGAAGCTCTTTTTGAATATGAAAATAATGAATGTGATTACCGATTTCATGATATGGCAAGAGCAGTTCCTAGAGCTTGGGAATTTCTTCTTGAGAAAAGATTGTTTAGATCAGTTAGAACAAAAGAAGTAATTAATCCTGATATGATTTCATTTCATTATCCAGTCCGTTGGAAATATGATGCATTTAGAGCGTTAGAGTATTTCCAATCCATAAAATTGCCTTTTGACATGCGGATGCAAGAATCGATAGATATTATCAATAGTCAGATGGAAAAAGGATATATTACTAAGGGTAAAACATATTCAGGAAAGATTCACTTTAAATTAGAAGAAGGTAAAGAAAGCCGGTTTAATACGCTTAGAGCACTGAAAATCTTAAAATTTTATGATTTTCAGTCTTATCAAAATATTATTAATACTGACTTTGAATATACATCTTAGGGAGAGCATATGAAGAAAAAGAATAAGATGTCAATCTATATCATTATCATCATCGCTTTAATTGCTATTCTATCCATCTCCATTAGATTTGCAGGACTTAAGGATACATTTAGATATTTCTTGCTTTTTCTAGTTATTTTATCTGTTTCATATGGTGTATCAGTTTGGCTTAATAGAAAATGGATTAGTTACTTGCCAACAGCATTTTTTGCAGGGCTTGCTATACTCTTCACTATTTTGCTAGTTATTGCTAAAGATGATGATGGATTGGGACGAGGTCTTTATGTCGTTTTAATCATAGCAGCGTTATTTCTTTGTGTGATAAGTTTCTTATCAGCAATCTTAATTGATCATATTGTTTCGAGTAAAGAGCCATTTGAGATACAGTTACTTGCTAAAGACTATAAGGAATATATAGTTCTAGCTTTCAGTATAATCATGATCATCAATAATATATCGAAAATTCCCCAAGCTGATAGTTCTTTTGATGAAAATATTTTTGG
>CAZKLF010000022.1:0-18896 GCA_964553665.1 uncultured Mariniplasma sp.
TTAAGAATAATTTCTTCAATCATAGGATCGGTTTTTTTAAGGTTCATACTATCCTCCTGGATAAATCTTCATATTATTATAACACAATAAAACCCGAGTTAAAAGACAAAACCTATCGAATAAAGTCTTGTTTTCAGCAAATTTTAATCGTAATTCTATCCACTTTATAATAAGTATTTTTTATAATTTCATGTTGTGATAAACATTTTGAACATCATCAAATTCATCAAGCATTTGAATCAATCGATCGAACTTACCTTGATCATCATCATTTTCGAAAGTTGCTTCCATAATTGGCAACCACATAATTTCATCAGTAGCAAAATCAAAATCAGGTTTTTCATCTGTAATTCCTGTGCGAATCGCATTATAATCTGTTGCTTCACCAATCACGGTAACTGAATCTTCATCAACTTCAATGTCTAAGAAGTTCAAATCATTTAATACTAGGATTTCTAGGATTTCATCTTCTGTTACACCCGGAAGATGAAACACGCAAACATGATTAAATTGATGAAGTGTAGAACCTGATACGCCAAGCTTACCTCCCGTTTTCGTAAATGCATTTCTAACAAGAGAAAATGTGCGATTGACATTATCTGTCAAACATTCAATAATAATCATAGAACTTCCTGGACCAAATCCTTCATAACGAACTTCTGTATAATTTTCATCGCTACCACCAACTGCTTTATCTATAGCTCTTTTAATGACATCTGCGGTGACTTGTTCCCTTTTCGCTTTTTCAATGATTTTCTTTAAAGCTTGATTTGACTCGGGATCAGGTGATCCTAACTTTGCAGCCATATATATTTCTTTGCCGTATTTCGCATAGAGTTTACTTTTTGCAGCAGCGGTTTTTTCCATCGCTACTTTTCTTACTTCATGTGCTCGTCCCATATTATCTTCCTTTACTTACCAAATTTTTCATCATAAACTTTAATACATTCCGCAATAATCTTTTTTGCTGCTTCAGCACCTTCAATATCCAAAATATATGTCTTTTTTCCTTCTAATGATTTGTAAACTTCAAAGAAGTGCCCCATTTCTGTAAGTAGATGTTGTGGCAATTCGTTAATGTCTTTGTATTGGGTTAATGATGGATCTCCAAATGGTATCGCAATAATTTTTTCATCAATTTCATCAGAATCAATCATTTTCATAACACCTATTGGATAAACTTCAACAATCGATAACGGTTCAATATCTTCCTGACAAAGGACTAAAACGTCAAGTGGATCATTGTCACCAGCATAAGTTCGTGGAATAAATCCATAATTTGCAGGATAATGCGTTGATGTGAAAAGAATTCGATCAAGAATAATCATGCCAGTTTCTTTATCTAACTCATATTTCTTTTTACTACCCTTAGATATTTCGATGCATGCGATGAATTTTTCAGGTTGAATTCTTGATTTACTAATATCATGCCATATATTCATACAATTCTTCTCCTTTTTATATCCATTTCTATTTTAACATTTTTGCTCAAAAAAAACACCCATATCTTTGGGTGTCTCTTCTGCCACACACGACACTGTAACGTTTGACGTTACTTATCTCCCGTGCCCAGTTTGAATGTGTATTGAATACCTCGTATAAATTACGAATGCAAAACAACCCCTAAGTGCTTCAACAATCGTAGCTGTGATGTTTAAGGCATCACTGTAGAGACACTATCACCAATTAGATAGCTTATACGATAATTAAATACATTCTCATTATAGCAACATCACTTTACTTTGTAAAGGCTATATTTCGTTTTTAATCACCTTATTTTTGAACGTGTTTTAAATAGAGCTCATAGGTGTTTTCCATAAGTGCGTTGATTGTCATTGGCCCAACACCCCTAGGAACTGGAGAAATATAAGATGCAACTTCTGAAACACCCTCAAAATGAACGTCTCCGACAAGTTTTCCATCTACTCTATTCACGCCAACATCGACAACAATTACTCCTGGTTTCACCATATCTTTTGTGACCAATTCAGCTTTACCTGCTGATGCAATTAAGATATCAGCTTTTCTTGTATGAGCCGCTAAATCTTTTGTTTTTCTATGACATACTGTAATGGTTGCTCCAGCATCCATCAACAGTCTTGCTATAGGAAATCCAACAATATTACTTCTACCAATAATAACAGCATCCATTCCAGAAACGTTGATATTATATGCTTTAAGTAATGTCATAATGCCTTTAGGTGTTGCAGGACAAATAGTCGGTTTCTTTTGGTAAAGATACCCTTGATTGATAACATGAAACCCATCAGCATCTTTATCTTTTGAAATTAAATCGATAAGTTTTGATTCATTTAAATGTTTAGGGATAGGTAGTTGTAATAAAATACCATCCACTAGGTTATCGTGATTTAATTTTTCAATAAGATTAGATAATTCTTCTTCGCTAACTGATTCATCCAATTGATAAAGTTCATGGGAAATACCTGCAAGTTTACATGCTTTCCCTTTGCCCTTGACATAGGATTGACTTGCTGGGTTTTCTCCAACTAAAATGATTGAAAGACTTGGTGTTCTATGGTAGACCAACACATCTTTTTCTATTAATTCTTTAAGCATTAAATTGCGATCATGTGCAACTTTTCTTCCATCTAATAAAATCATATATTCACATCCTTATTGTATTAAATTACCTTCACTATCGATAACCATGTCAAGCGCTCTAGGTGTTTTGTTTAAACCCGGCATAACCATGATGCCCTTAGTTAAGGCTACTAAAAATCCTGCACCCAAAGAAGGTCTAATTTCTTTAATTGTTAACGTAAAACCCGTTGGGAGCCCTTTAATTTTAGGATCATCAGTAAGTGATAGTGGTGTTTTAGCTATACAGACTGGTAGGTTCCAATCTAAATCTTTATACGCCAATAACTGAGCAACGGCTTTCTTTCTAAATCGAACATCTTTAGCGCCATAAATTTTTTGTGCTATTTTTTCTATCTTAACTTGTGGCGAATCATTTGGATCATAAAGAGGAATAAATACTGTTTTTTGGTCAGCAACTTTAACAATTAGATTTGCTAAATCAACCATACCTTCTCCCCCCATAGTAAATCCTTTGGATAAAGCTATTGGATGATTGTTCTCTTTAGCCCAATTCATGATAACTGCTATTTCTTCATCAGTATCTGAATAGAAATGGTTAAGTGCAATTACATAATTTAAACCATATCCTTTGATATTTTCGACATGCTTATTTAAATGTGGAATCCCGGCATTTAGAGCTTCAATGTTTTCAGCATTAAAATCTTCAGCACCACCATGAGCTTTTAGAGCTCTAATCGTAGCAACTAAAACAATAGCATCGACTTGTTTATTAAGGTGAGGCATTTTTAAATCTAAGAATTTTTCCATACCCAAATCTGCACCAAAACCAGCTTCAGTAATTGTATAGTCACCAAGCTTCATAGCAAGTTTAGTTGCAACAATAGAATTACATCCGTGCGCGATATTAGCAAATGGACCCGCATGAACAAGTGTTGGAACACCATCTAACGTTTGAACCAAATTTGGATTCATCGCATTCTTCATCAGAAGTGTCATCGCATCTGCTCCACCTAAATTAGAAACAAAAATTGGTTTTTCTTCGCCATTGTACCCAATCAAAATATTATTAATTCTTCTTTTTAAATCATCTAAATCGCTTGCTAAAGCGAGAATTGCCATAATTTCACTTGCTGCCGTAATAATAAATCCGTCTTCTCTTGTTGGTGTGACGATTGATCTAAGTGCTCTATCGTTCATATCCATACAACGCTTCCAAGTTACCCTTTGAATATCAAGTTCGTTACCTTGATAAATATGGTTGTCGATCAACGCACTTAAAAGATTGTTTGCAGATGTAATAGCGTGCAAATCACCCGTAAAATGCAAATTGATATCATCTGCTGGTGTGATACTAGATAAACCTCCACCAGTTGCTCCGCCTTTTAGACCAAATACTGGTCCTAAACTAGGTTCTCTAAGTGCCAATATAGGATGCTTACCTATATATCTAAGCCCTTGAGCTAATCCAATTGAAACGGTTGTTTTACCTTCACCTGCTGGTGTAGGGGTGATTGCTGTAACTAAAATAAGCTTGCCATTAGGCTTATTTTCAAGTCTATTTAATACTTTTAAATCTATTTTCGCCTTATCAAAACCATAAGGCAAACATTCTTCTGGGCTAACACCCATTCGTTCACATAATACAGTAATTTTGTCCATTTTTTTCTCCCTGTTTATAAAAAAAGTATCTCATCTAAGATACTTTCATTATAACATATTTTTTGTTTGTAGAAATGACAACGCTTTTTTAAGATAAGTTCCGCATCTTCAAATGACTGTGCCAGTAGAATTGAGAAAACCTGTTTATAAATTAAGGATTGTTTTAATTTTCTTTGGTAGTCCATCAATCTCTTTTGTCGATAAACTACATAATGCAAGTCTAATGCCACCTGTCATAGGTACAGCAAATATATGATTTTCAGCAAGTTTTAAATAATCAGTTTCTGGACTAGGCGTTAAGACAACTGTATAAAATCCACTTCTAAAAGGATGTGTTTTTAATCCAATTTCTTTTGCTTGCTTAATAAATGATGCACTTCTTTTTTGAACAAGTGTAGTGATATGATTCAATCCCTTTAGGAATTCGTCTTTATTTTCCTGTCTTGAAAAATAATTGAGTAATTCAATGGAGACTGTTGGCGTAGCTGACCACGACCCTCTCGCTTCATTAACATATTTTTTATGAAAATCATTGACTTTTTCTTGGTCATGTGACAATCCAATTGCTGCGCCTAATCTTAATCCATAAGCTCCAAATGTTTTAGAACCACTAAATGATAAAATAGTCATTACATGATTTTTTAGTTTTGGAAGATATGTAATTTTTTTACGATTATCCGCTTCATGAGAAAAATCGAGATATGCAAGATCATACAAAAAGATAAGATCGTTATTTACCAAATCATTCATGATATCAATGATTTGTTCAAATTCTTTTTCACTTAATGTAAAACCTGTTGGATTATGACAAGGGTCGTTAATAATGATAATGACTCTTTTTTGAATAGCACAAAGTTCTTTAAGCTTATTTCTAAAGCTATCAATATTGAAACTATCGCCATTAAATAATTCATGATCAAAAATATTTAACTTGGCGCGATCAGCAAATCTTTCATATTGCCATCTAATATCTGATACAAAGATAGATTCTCCCGGTTTGGAGTAAACAGCCAAAGTAGATGCTATTGCTCCACTTCCACCAGGTGTTGCGCACGCATTGATGTACATTTGTTTTCTAATACTATCTTCATATTTACCAAGGACCCAAGAAATCACATTATTTTTGAACTCTAAGCCCCCGTCAACTGATGGGTAAGGTAAAATTTTATCGTCTGGTAAAGATCGAATTGCCTTTGATACAATAGGCATACCCCCAATTGATTTATCTTCATCGTAGAACATACCAATAGATGCGTTTATGACATCATCATAAATTTTTGATGCTGCAATAGCATCTTTTGAAATCTTAAGAATATCTACACTCATAAAAATCACCTCTATTTCAATTATAAATCAAATCATCTAAAAATAAATCAAACAAATATAACCAATGTTGTTTTTCATGCTTTGTAACCATGATGATTTGTATATGACCTTTCATATATGCTAGTTTAACTTGAGTCTTTGATTTGTTTGCTTTTTCAAATAATTTTTTACCATCTGTCTTCGAAGATGCTTCTAAAGAAAGCACGAGAGTTACCTGATTAGATTCAACTGTCGTTTTATATACACCAATTTTAGACGATAACTTTTTAAATAATTTTTCATACATATAAAGTAATAAATCTGCATCAATTGCACCAAATCTGTCCGTTAATTCTAACTTCAAATCATCAATATCTTTAATACGATTAAGCTCACTGATTCTCTTGTGAATTTCAATACGCACACTATCTTGACTCACATAGTGTGGATCAACGTGTCTAGCTGCATAAATTTCATCAATTGCTGTTTCTTTAGGTTTATCTAATGATATACCAGTAACAGCTTCTTCTAGTAATTTCATGTAAAGTTCAAGACCAACTGAATCAATAAAGCCGGATTGTTCTGAACCTAAAATATCACCAGCACCTCTAATAGACAAATCTCTCATTGCTATTTTAAATCCGCTACCTAAAGCAGTGAAATCTTGAATTGCTGTTAATCTCTTTTTTGCTTCATCATTAATATTTCTATATGCTTCATAAAGTAAATATGCATATGCTATTCGATCACTTCTACCTACGCGTCCGCGTATTTGATAAAGTTGTGATAACCCCAACTTATCAGCATCGTGAATGATCAGTGTATTCGTGTTTGGAATATCTACTCCAGTTTCAATAATTGTTGTTGAAACCAATACGTCATATGAATGGTCAATAAAATCACTTAATACATTTTCTAGCTGAATTCTATTCATTTGACCATGAGCATATGCAATTCTTGCTTCAGGAACTAATTTTTGTAATTTGTAAGCCATACCCTCGATACCTTTAACTTTATTGAACAAATAGAAAATCTGTCCGCCTCTAGCAAGTTCTCTAGTTATAGCTTCTTTAATTAGAGCTTCCTGTCTTTCAACAACATATGTTTGTACTGGATATCTATTCAAAGGTGGCGTTTCAATCATCGATACATCCTTGAGTCCCATCATAGACATTTGAAGTGTTCTTGGAATCGGAGTCGCGCTCAAAGTTAGTGTGTCAACATTAACTTTAAACTCTCTAATTTTTTCTTTATGTTCAACGCCAAATCTTTGTTCTTCGTCAATAATCAATAAACCAAGATCCCTAAATTTAACATCTGCAGATAATAATCTATGCGTTCCAATAACAACATCTACATATCCTTTTTTCAGTTTTTCTAAAGTTTCCTTCTGTTTCTTCTTTGTCACGAAACGGCTTAATAAGGCGACATTCGCGCCATACTTTTCAAATCTTTCTTTAAAGGTATAATAATGTTGTCTAGCTAGTACAGTTGTTGGAACCAGGTATAAAACCTGCTTGGTATTAAGTACCGCTTTAAATGATGCGCGAAGCGCAACTTCAGTTTTTCCGAAACCCACATCACCACAAATTAATCGATCCATAGGTCTTTCATTTTCCATATCAAATTTTGTATCTACAATTGCTTTTTGTTGATCTCTTGTTGTTTCATATGGAAAATCTCTTTCAAATGAAACTTGCATTTCAGAATCTTTCTCATATGCAAATCCAACACTTTGCTGCCTTTGAGCATATAAAGCAATAAGTCTATCACTGAGATCTTTAATCCGCATACGAACACTAGCTTTAGTCTTTGTCCACTGTTTTCCACCAAGCTTAGATAATTTCGGATGCATACCTTCATGACTACTGAATTTTAATACCATATCGATTTGATCTAGCGGAACATAAAGTGCTTCTTCATTGGCATAAATAATATGAAGATAGTCTCTTTTCTCTGAACTAAGTTCCATTGTTTTTAATCCAACGTATTGCCCAATACCATAATCATAATGGACGACAAAATCACCAATTGATAAGTCCTCAATTCTACGAATTTTTGTTGCTTGGTTAAGGACACTTCTATATCTTATTGCTGGTCTAACCTTATATGAAAAAATCTGAGCTTCATCTAAAAGCATGACCTTATCTTCTCTTGAAATGAAAGAACCATAACAAGATTGATTTAATAAATAGATTCCTCTTTCTTCTGATAATTCAGTTTTAAAAGGGAGATTTTTATCAAGTAAAAATTGTTCCATTTCACTGTAGTAGTGTTTTGTTGAAACACAAAGTAGAATATGATAACTTTTAATAATATCTTTAAGATCTAAATCTAAAAGAGCAAGATTTCCTTGATAGTTATTTGTTAAAGATACTTTAAGATTTATTGCATTTTCAGGACTATTTAATCCAAAATTATCAATTTCTATGTGCGTATTTTTAAGTTGTTTTTCTAATGGTAAACGAAATGGAATATTTAAAAATTGTTCTCCATTCATCGTTGTTGCATAAGTGCTCAAATCACTTGCAATTGATTGCTCATTGATAAGCATTTTATGAACATCAATCATATATATTTTTTTATTTTGAGTAAAATCTAAAACTGTTGTTTCCTTAGAATTAAAAAACGGAATATAGATACTAAGCCCATCAAGTTTAGTTCTCATTTCAATAGACTCTAAGTCTTGATTATATTTTTCTTCTTCTCTTTCAGATAAATCTTTATTTTCAAAAAACTTTTTTATTTTTCTTAGAGCGTCATTTTTCATTTGATCCGTATAGAATAATTCATTCATAGGGGCAACTTCAAAAGATTCAACTTCAGCATAAGATCTCTGCGTTTCAATATCGAATATCTTTATTTGATCTAATAAATCATCAAAAAAATCTAATCGATAAGGTTGATCATTATTTAAGGTATATATATCTAGTATATGCCCTCGCACACTAAATTCTCCTGGTTTTTCTACCGTATATGTCCTAGAATATCCGCTATATATTAAGTATTGAACAAGGTCGTGTAAATCATATGATTCATTTCTCTTTAACTTTTTTACACTATTAATATAATCTTCTGGTGTAAGTTGTCTTTGGCATAAGCCTTGAAGTGTAGTAACAACAATAAATGGTTTTTCAGATAAGAGCTGCTTCAATGTGTATAACCTTTCACTCTTGAATTCAGGACTCCCAAGTGCCATGATATTTGTTAAGGTTTGATCAGATGGATAAAAAAGCACGTTATCGGCATCAACAATCTGACTCATTTTATCGTAATATTTTTGAGCTTCATATAAATTTGGCGTGATGATAAAAATTGTTTTATTATTTTCTATATAATCGAGCGCAGCGAGATACGCATTATATGAGTCCGTAGAAGACTTAAAAAACATCATTTTTGATGTTTTCTTGATGATTTTATTCATGTTTGTTTTCATTTTAAGAAAATCAATCATCTTTTTCCTCTTCGAAAGTAAAACCCAAACCTACGTTTGGGTATTATATTTTGTCATGATGTCTGTAAATGGTATGTTTTGAATAAATTGTTCGCAAATTTCTGTGGAAAACTTAATAGATTTTTGCAAAATAATCATTTGGTCTTGTGTGAATTGTCCTAAAACATACTGATCTAATGGAATTGCTGTGTTATTACCCACACCTATTCTAATTCGCTTGAATCCGTCATCATGTAATAGCCCAATGATATTTCTCAATCCGTTGTGCCCACCATGACCCCCAAGTTCTCTTAGTCTAAGTTTACCTGTTTCTAAATTTACATCATCAACTATAACAATAATATCTTGGATATCTATCGTATAATATCTCATTAATTTAGAAATAGCTTCGCCCGACAAATTCATAAATGTTGATGGTTTAGCTAAAATTATTTTTTCTCCATTTAATTGTGTTATCAATATTTCAGCATTAAACTTAGAATCAAATTTTGCTTGACCGCCAATAACTCTTAATATTTCATCTATAACCCTGAATCCCACATTATGTCGTGTTTTTTGGTATTTTAAACCTGGATTACCTAACCCTACTACAAGCTTCATTGAGTACTCTTTTCTGGATGTTTTATTTTGTCAAAAATTTGGCTGATTGGTTCATCTTTGACAATATGTAAAATACTTTGCCCAAGAAGTGGTCCAATTGAAAGTTGTGTTATTTTTTTAGATTGAGAAATATTAGGAATATTAATCGTATCGGTAACTACAACTTCACATATCACTGATTTATCAATTTTACTAATTGAGTCACCTGAAAATACTGGGTGAGTTGCTGCTGCATAAACTTTAGTTGCTCCAGCTTTAATAAGTGCTTCAGCACCTGCAATAAGTGTTCCTGCTGTATCAATGATATCATCAACCATTATTGCCGTTCTTCCTGAAACATCTCCAACAATATTTTGAACTTCGGCTTTGTTAGGCTGTGAGCGACGTTTATCAATAATAGCAAGTGGTGCATCTAATATTCTAGCAAAAACTCTTGCACGCGTCACACCACCGTGATCCGGTGATACAACGACGATATTCTTTAATTTTTTAATATATAAGAAGTGATCGGCTAATAATGGTGCTGCTGGAAAATTGTCAATTGGTATATTGAAGAATCCTTGAATCTGCGCGGCATGTAAGTCAATACAAATTAAACGATCAACACCTGCAACCTGAAGCATATCTGCAATAAGTTTAGCGGTAATCGGTTGTCTTGATTTTGCTTTTCTATCTTGTCTAGAATAACCATAATATGGCATTAGAACTGTTAATGATTTAGCTGAAGCCCGTTTTACTGCATCTGCCAAAATAAATAACTCCATAAGGTGTTCATTCGCAGGTGACGATATAGATTGAACTACAAAAACATGATGACCACGAACGCTTTCTTCAATATTAACAGATATTTCACCATCTGCAAATCTCACAACATCAACATTGCTGATTTCAATTCCAGATGTTCTCGATATTTCTTCGGCTAGATGACGATTTGAACTTAGTGCGAACAATTTAATCTTCTTTCCTGATACAATTGACATTTTAATCACAACTCCTTAAGTTCTTCCATTTAATTATACATTAAATAGATTGTTTTTACTTGATAAGTTCCAAAAAAAATCTTTTTGCATGTTGTGCAAAAAAGATTTTTGTTTACTTCGTTCTTTTTAGTTGGGTTACGCTTCTTTCGGTGTTACAGGATTAGTTAAAGCTTCATTGTATGAGATTACAATAGCATCTTCAATAATCTTGCGCATTTCACCATGAATTGGGTGCGCAATATCTCTAAATGTTCCATTGGGAGTCTTTTTGCTAGGCATGGCAACAAAAATGCCGTTTTCGCCTTCGATGATACGAATATCATGTACAACAAAACTCTCGTCAAAAGTGATGGTCGCTACCCCTCTAAGTCTGCTTTCGCTGCTAACAAGTTTAACTCTAACATCAGTAATCTTCATTTTGCCCTCCAAGACGTCCTTTTATAAGTTGATTATAGCATATTCAAACATATTATAAAAGTTTTTTTATGCTTTTGGCCCCGTTTTAAGGTATTGAACACCGTATTTTTTTAATTTATCAACTAAAATGTTTTCATTTTGTTTATTTGTCAAAATGTAGAAAGTAGAACCGCTACCACTCATCAAAGCGTTAGAATCAATCTTTTTTGCAGTTTGATAAATTGTTTTTAGGGAAGGATAACATTTTAGTGTTGTTTTAGTTAGTTTATTATAGGTTTTCTTAAAAAATATGTCATATTTTTGGTTTAAATAATTTCTAAATAACTTATCGAATTGGTTCGCTTTATACCTTCCTTTGTAGTGCTTGAACACCTGATCTGTCGATACATTGACATTCGATGTCAATAGATAAATATTCCCGATATCAGGGGTATCTACAAATAAAAGATTCTCACCTCTGCCATAGACAAGTGCTGACTTATCATACAAACAAAATAGTGTGTCAGATCCTAACTCTAAAGCAATCTCTTCTAGGTCTTCTAATTCAAGATTTAATTTCCACAATCTATTTAATCCTCTAAGGGTTGCTGCAATGTCGGCTGAACCGCCTCCTAAACCAGCTCCTATTGGTATTTTTTTAGTCAGTTTAATCTTTACACCTGTTTCAATATTGTACTTGGTTTGCATTCGCTTCGCGGTTTTAATGACCACATTATCTTCAATTTCAACGTTAGATTCTAAAACGATCGAATCGAAATTTTCGAATTCAAGAACATCAGATAGATCAATGGGTATCATAATCATTTGGAGTTCATGGTATCCATCTTTTCTCTTTTTTACAACATCAAGCGCTAAATTGATTTTAGCGTGCGCAAGTTCTTTAATCATTTCCCCACACCTTTGTTAAACGTATAAAATCTTCTTTTGTTAATGCTTCAGCTCTTACGTTAGATTTGAATCCATTATCGATTAAAAATTGTTCTATCTCTACTTTGGGTTTTTTAAATGCTTCATACCAATTATTGACTAAAGTCTTTCTCTTTTGTCTGAAAGCTTCCTTAACAAGATAAATAAAAAGTCCTTCTTTTTCTTTATCTACGAGTGGAACATCTCTTTTTTCTATTCTAATCACAGCACTATCTACATTTGGAATTGGATAAAACATTTGGCGTTTTACGTCAATCATTTTATGAGCTTCCGCATAATACTGTAAAATGATTGATAGTGCATTATATTGCTTGCTATCTGGAGTAGCGAGCAATCTATCGCATACTTCTTTTTGAATCATTAGAGATGCCGTCTTAATTGCTGGTGTCTCTAATATTTTAAAAAGAATAGGCGTTGTAATATAATAAGGAACGTTTGCTACGACATGAAAATCCTGAACTTCATTTAATAAATTCACTTTAAGAAAATCTTCATAAATGACTTTAAGATTAGGATGTTTTTCTTCGATTTCATCTAATATAGGCTTTAAGGCTGTGTCAATTTCATAAGCAACAACATCTAAAGCTGATAAAGCCAAAAAAGTAGTCAGCGCGCCTTGGCCTGGTCCTACTTCAATCACATGCTTATTTTCTATATTTGAATCTCTGACAATTTTCATTAAAAGATTTTTATCTCTTAAGAAGTTTTGCCCAAATTTCTTTTTAGCTTGATGATTCATTGAGTACCTCTATAATCCTTTTTTGAGATATATCAAATATCTTCAATCTATGATATAACGTTTTACCATTAACATGTCCTATTTTCAGGATTGAAGAAATCTGATCCCTAAGTTTTCTACTATCTTTCTTGCCTGTAAGACCTATATCATGTAAAAACGCATGCGTTACATCGCTTTTTGAATCGTAATGCACATTTTGCATATCTTTAAGAGCATCTTGGATGGTTTCTCTCGATGCATGTTCGACACCGATTTTTTTACCATTTTTACTATGTGCCAACTTCTGATCTAAAAATGCATGGAAAACGTGTGTTAATGATTTTCCTAATAATCTTCTGATGCGTTCACCAGCATGATCTGGGTCTAAAAACAAGATAATATCATGCGTTTGGTCTAAATTCTTAAGAACTTCAACTTTATCAGGGTCAATAGCACTACCATTAGTTGTTATAACTTTAATGTTGGGATATATTTGTTTGAGTCTAGATTCATCATTTCTACCTTCAACAACAAAAATCTTTGGTCTCATACTTTTCTATAGAAAAATTTAGGATCTTTCTTAACGCCGCTAAGCATCAAACTTTCAATGATTTTTGATTGTTCTTTTAATGTGGAGATATTTCCATTTTCAAGAAGAATGAAGATTTGATCACCATATTTAACATCATCATCTTTATAGGTGCTGTTTTCAACAGTTCTATATGTAGTAAAATATTTAAGTTCATCTGGCTTAAAACTATCCTTAATCACTTTTATTTTATCCTGATTTTCTTCTGTATCATCGATATATCCCCAAATGTGTCTATTCATGAAATCAAGCGATAAATCCCTAAGTATGCGGTCTGATGATTTAGTAAAACTTGAAATAAGACCATTCATGTAGTAATCATCAATTTCTATATAATTATCTAAATCTGATGGATTTTCAATAATATTTTTAAGTGGTTCAACATTTCCACCAAAAGAAAATCCTTCAAGAAGTAAATCTTTAACTCTTTGATAAATCTTTTCTAAGATGACTTCATAAGCTCTAGATACTGGATGATAATAAACTTGCCAGTACATGTGATATCTACTGATTAAATAATTTTCAATTGCATGTATACCACTTATCTTAAAGACAACTTGCCCATCTTTGATATAAAGAACGCGAATCAATCTATCTAAATCGATATGTCCATATGCTGCGCCTGTAAAATATGCATCTCTTTCAAGATAATCTAATCTATCTGCATCTAACTGACTTGAAATGAGTTGCTCAATTATTGGAAATCTTCCATCTTTTCTAAGAACTGAACTTACATCTAATGCAAATGAACTATCAATCGTATCTAATATTTGGCGCAATTCGATATTCTTTACAATAAGGTCAGCTCCAATTTCTTCATGATTGACCCCGAAAATATCTTCAAATGCATGAGAATATGCACCGTGTCCGATATCGTGTAGTAATGCCGCGCTTAAAAAGATCAGTTGTGCTCTTTGATTTAATGCCTTTTGAATATCTGGAACTGTTAAAAAACGGTTCGCAATTTCATAAACACCTAGACTATGACTAAATCTAGAATGCTCAGCACCATGGAAAACCATTTGAACACCACTCAATTGTCTAATTCTTCTAAGTCTCTGAAAAAGTGTGGAATTAATCAATTGTTTGATCAATTCATAATCCACGTGAATATATCCATATAAAGGGTCTTTAAACACCTGTTGCTTGATGAGCTTTTTCAATCAAGCACCTCCTTTTGGTAAAAAAGTGCCAAAACGGCACTAATCATTAATGGTATAAGATTTTACTAATTCCAAGATGTCCCCAGAATTCAACAAAAAAGCACTACCGTCGTCGGTATCTAAGTGACAATCTAATTTAAAATTCGGATGCACTCTGCATAATACGTTATCTAAAATTCCAGCTTTAATTCCACCAATTTTAAGACTAACAATTTGGCGATCAACTACACCAAATTCTTTAGCTTCTTCTAATGAGAAGTGAATGTGACGATCAGCAATCATAACACCCTCTGATATCTCCACTTGACCTTTTGGCCCAACGAGCGTTGCTGCTCCAGATCCCTTAACGTCTCCTGATGATCTTACAGGTGCGATAAATTTAAAGCGAATAGCATCACTTCTTGAAATTTCTACTTGTGAAGCTTTACGGACAGGTCCTAAAATACGGACGCCTGGTAAAAGCTTCCCTTTTGGACTTACAACATCTACTTTTTCATTTGATGCATATTGCCCTGGTTGACTCAAATCTTTCATCACGGTTAATTGGTAATCTTTCCCAAAAAGAATTTCCAAATGTTCCTGTGTTACATGGAGATGACGTCCTGAAATGCCTACTGGTACTTTTTTCATTGTTATTTCCTCCTACATACGAAACGATTATAACATTTTTTATGTTTGTTTTCAATGAGTTTATGATAGAATAAAGCCAAGAAAGAGGTGTTTTTATGTCATCCATTTTTTCGAAAATTATCGCAAAAGAGATTCCTGCACACTTTGTCTATGAGGATGATTTGGTTGTTGCTTTTCTCGATATATCACAAGCAACCAAAGGTCATACGTTAGTTGTTCCTAAAGCAGAATATAAAGATATCTTTTCAGTTCCCGAAGATTTAGCTGCTCATACTTTTAAAGTTGCTGTTAGAATTGCTAATGCACTTAAAGCTGCTTTCGAACCTAAAGGCTTAAATATTATTAGCAACAATGGTGAAACATCAGGACAAACTGTTTTCCATTTTCACCTGCATCTAATTCCACGTTACGATAGAGATGATGTTAAAATTAGCTTTAAAAACAATATGAGTAATCTTTCAGCTGAAGATTATAAAGAAAGAGCGCGCCTTATTAAAGCGGCTCTATCGTAAACATTACTCCATCTTTTATGTTTTGAACTTTGAGCATTAAATTAAAATGCTCACACGTTTTTTGTACGATGCTCAATCCTAAACCGAACTGCCCTTTTTGTCCTTTTTCATACGGTTTAAAGTGCTGATCAATAAATTTTTGACTGATAGGCTCCCCATCATTATAGAAGGTGAGCTTTTTATTTTTTAATGTAATAACAATTTCTGTTTTTGCATATCTTAATGCATTATCAATAATGTTATTAAATGCGGTATAGAAATTTTCTATTACTCCAAAATAAGTTGATTCATCAAGATCTACTTCAAACTTAATATTCGTTCTATATTTATGATTATTAACGATGTTACCTATAATATCCTTAATCTTAATACTTTCATATTCCTCTTGTGTTTTTAAATATTCAAGTTTATTTAATTCAAGAAGTTGTTTAACCTTTTGATTTAGTATATCTGCTTGTTTCACAATGACACTTGCTTCAGATGCATCAGATACACCATCGGTAATTGCTTCTGCATAGGATTGAATTACAGCAATGGGTGTCTTAAAATCATGAGAAAGATTTTGGAGCATTTCTTGTTTCGTCTTTTCGCTAAGTTGAATTTCTCTTCTCATCTTTTCAATTGTCTGTGCCAGTTCCGTTATTTCGTCGTTGCCATTAATTTCAATAGGAACTTGATAACTGTTATGTGTCATCAACTCTATCTCTCCTTTGAGGCGTTTAACACGCTCAACGGTGATTTTAGACCAGATTAATATGATTAAGTTACCCAGTAATACTAAAGCAATGAAACTTACCCGAACGAGCGTCCCAAAAGAATTACCTACAACTTCTAAATAATCATTTGATGTAAATGCGATAATGAGTATACTTCCTGGTCTCCTATCAATTCTAAAATGATATGTCTCATGATCTAAGGTTTCATTTTTTGTAACACCTGGCCATACAGAAAGAGATGCAACTAATTCAGCTGCAGTATAATTTTCATCTAATACTTCTATATTGTTACTATCAATAACTATATTATTTTGAGAGATGATATATCCATTATATTCACTAGTTGGTGGATAAAAAATATTTTCTCTGACATCATCAAAATAAAGTTCCAATTGTTGCATATTTTGTTCTTCTCTAAAATCATCAAATACTCGATTTAATGCAACAATAAAAACGAAACTTGTTAACAAAGTCACAACAGTAAAAATGAAATTAAGTTGTGTTGTTAACTTGATTTCTTTCATAATAAACGATAACCAAAGCCATAAATTGTTTCAATTTTTAAGTCTGGCATTTTATGTCTAAGTCGACGAAGTAAATCATCAACAACTCTATCGCTACCGTAGTAGTTTTCTCCCCAAACATGTTTTAATATTTCGTCTCTTCCGAATGCCGTATTAAGGTTGTTTAAGAAAAACAATAATAATTCAAATTCCTTGTTTGTAAGTTCAATCATCTGATTTTCAAATTTAATTTCTCTTTTAGTTAAATTAATTTCATAATCAGCATAGTTAACCATTTCTGATGTTTGTCCTTGATAATGTCTTTTGAGTATTGCTTTAACTCTTAAAATAAGTTCTCTTGGAGAATAGGGTTTTGCAAGATAATCATCTGAACCCAATTCAAGACCCATAATCTTATCTAAATCCTGATCTCTCGCAGACGTAAAGATAATAGCTGAAGTACTTTGTTTTTCCTTTAATACCTTAATTAAGTCATATCCGCTGATCTCACCTGTTAACATAATATCTAAAATCCATAAATCAACCTGGTCATCGATATGTTCCATTGCTGATTCTCCATCATAGAAAACAGTTGTCTCATATCCTTCACGAACTAAATACTTTCTAATGATTTCTGATAAATCCTTTTCGTCTTCAACATAATATATTTTCATAATTTACAACCACCTTTTTATTAGTAAAATAAGCGTGCTTAGCACACTTATTATACCATATAGATTTTTTATAGGGAGAAAATGAAGCACCTTTATGATATCAAAAAACTATGGGATGTATATGTTTTTCTGGTGTGAAATTGTGTTATTTGATAGCATCAACTTTCATATAAGGTACGAGCACTTTAGGAACAGTAATTGTTCCATCTGCATTTTGGTAGTTTTCCATGATAGCAATCATGGTTCTACCTACTGCTAGACCTGAACCGTTTAATGTATGCACATATTCGGTTTTACTGTCTTTTGTTCTTTTGAATCTTATATTAGCGCGACGCGCTTGGAAATCTTCTGCATTAGAAATTGAGCCAATCTCACGATACGTATTTTGACCTGGTAACCAAACTTCAATATCATATGTTTTTGCCATACCAAATCCTATATCACCAGTTGATAAGCAAACAACTTGATATGGAAGTTCTAATTGTTTTAATACTTCTTCAGAATTAAGAAGCATTTCTTCTAATTCTTGATATGAATCTTCTGGTTTAGTAAACTTGATCAATTCAACTTTATTAAATTGATGTTGCCGCAAAATACCTCTTGTATCTCTTCCAGCAGATCCAGCTTCAGAGCGAAAAGCTGTTGTGTATGAACAATATTTGTATGGGAGCTTTTCTCCATCCAATATTTCATCACGATAAAGATTGATTGTTGGAACTTCAGCAGTAGGATTTAAATACCAGCTGTTTTCTCCTGCAACCACTTTAAAAGAATCATCTCTAAATTTAGGGAATTGTCCAGTAGCAAACATACTCTTTTCATTAACAATAAATGGTGGAATAATTTCTGTATATCCATGCTTAAATGCATGCAGGTCCATCATAAATTGAATTAACGATCTTTCAAGGCGCGCACCTAATCCTTTATCAACTACAAAACGAGTGCCTGTTATTTTTGCTGCACGTTCAAAATCTAATATATCTAGATCTTCACTTAATGCTACATGATCCTTAACTTCAAAATCAAATATTTTCGGTATTCCGACTTTTCTAACTAAAACATTAGAAGATTCATCTTTACCTACCGGAACACTATCATGTGGTAGATTTGGTGTAATCGATAATATTTCAAAGACTTTATCTTTTATTTCTTTAAGTTTAGCATCCAATGATTTAATATCATCACCTAGATGAGCAACCTCGTTTAGGATAGGTGTTGCATCTTGTTTATTTCTTTTGAGTTCTCCAATTTTTTTGGATTGCTCATTTCTTAATGCTTTTTTTGATTCAACCTCATGGATTAATTCTTTTCTTTTTTCTTGGAGATCGACCAGCTCATATAAATATGAAAAATCACCATTTCTTGTGGATAGTTTTTCATAAACCTCTTTAATATTCTCTGTAACATACTTTAAATCTAACATTTTAAATTCCTCCTTATAAAAATAAAAGTCCCTAGATTAAAATCTAAGGACGAAATATCGCGGT
>CAZKLF010000023.1:0-18114 GCA_964553665.1 uncultured Mariniplasma sp.
TTGTTACTTTTGATACACTCATCATCATTCAGTTTTCAAAGACCTTTTTGCTCGCCGTTCTTAACGTGCTTAACCATTCTAACATTATAAAATAACCTTGTCAATAACTCTAAGGATATTTTTTCATCATTTGCGCAATACCGCTAAAATAGAATGGTGGAGGGGGGCAGATTCGAACTGCCGAACCCTTAAGGAACAGATTTACAGTCTGCCGCGTTTAGCCACTTCGCTACCCCTCCGTTTTCAGGCTTGCTTATATATTCTATCTTATCGTTTTAAAAAAATCAACAACTTTCCATTGTTTTTTTTCTTTTTGCCTAGTAATCGTGTTTATAAGAGCATTTTAACTTGAAATTTACCGTTTTTTTACATAACTTATACTAATAGTAATATTATAAAGAAATTTAACTAGATTTCACAGGAGTTACTAAGACCGTTTTAATCTTTTTATCTAAATCTGCTTTGAACATAATAATCTCACGTCCGCATAAAGTACATTTGAGTTTAATATCAATACCCATACGTATAACTTCCCATTCATTAGATCCACAAACATGCTTTTTTTTGGTCAAAACATGGTCTCCAATACTATACTTCATTTTTTCAATAACCTTTCAATTGTTTCGATCAGTTTTTCATCTTTACAATAAATAACAATTTTATGATCATCTATCTTGATTTTTTGCCCAAATATGTCGCTTAATTGTTTTTCTTGGGTTATATATTTTGGATCGACTGTTCTTTTAATTTTATTGGTTTTAATTTCAACCTTTGTGAGTTCTTCTATTTGTCTAACACTTAATTGTTTTTCAATAATCCGATGTGCAAGTTTAATTATTTGATGAATATTTTCTAATTTACTTAATGCTCTTGCGTGTCCCATACTGATTTTACTAGTTAAGAGCATTTGTTGAACTTCGTTTGGCAAACTAAGCAATCCTAAAGTGTTTGTTACATGTGATCTACTTTTTCCTATTTTTACCGCAAGTTCAGCTTGTGTCAATTTTAAATTATTCATCACAACTTTATATGCTTCTGCTTCTTCAATTGGTGTTAAGTTTTCTCTTTGAAGATTTTCCGCTAATGCAATCTCAGCAACTTTTGACTCTTCGTATTGTCTAATAATTGAAGGGATGGTAGTTAATCCAACTTTTACTGCAGCACGAAACCGTCGTTCACCAGAAACAATAATATAACCTTGATTTACCTTTTTCAATATAATTGGCTGAAAAACACCATGTTCTTTAATAGACTGAGCAAGTTCATCGATCTTATCTTCATCAAAAATACGTCTAGGCTGAAAAGGATTCGGTTTGATTTGAGCAAGTATAATCTCATCGATGACTTCGCCTTCTAAAACGTCATCAACATGGTGTTCTTGTAATAGGTCTGATAAAGATCTTGCTTTTTTTTCATCTTTCATTATTAGCTATTATCTCCTTTGCTAGTGATTTATATAATCTTGCTGACGGTGACTTGGGCGCGAATTTTAATACTGGTAAACCATATGTAGGCGCTACTTGAGCAGCAACATTACTTGTTATGATGGTGTCAAAAACACCTTCTTTAAAATAATCTTTAATTTCATGAACGATTTCCCATCCAGCTTTTGTTCGTTTATCTAGCATCGTTAATAAAACACCTTCAATTTCTAATCTGCGATTATTAACTTTTAATTTTTTTTGCACAATGCGAATTGTATTAAGTAATTGTGTTAATCCATCAATTGCTAAAAATTGACACTGAACAGGTATTAAAACTGAATTTGATGCATACAATGCACTTATTGTTAATAATCCTAATGATGGTGGGCAATCGATGATGATATAATCATAATCATCGGATATTTCACGTAATTTTCGATTCAGAATAAACTCGCGATCCTCATGATCCAACCTTACTTCAATATGAGCTAGTCCTATAGTGGCGGGTATGACATCAAGATTAATATCTGGAAGATGGATAACTGTTTCATGAATCGTTTTTTCACCTAAAAGAACGTTAAATATAGTGGCATATAACATGCTTCTGTTAATTCCAAGGCTTGTTGTTGTACTGGCCTGAGGATCAAAGTCAACGAGCAAAACTTTCTTGCCGTATTCTGAAAGTGCAGCAGAAAGATTGACACTTGTTGTGGTCTTTCCTACACCACCTTTTTGATTTGATACCGCAATGATTTTACCCATATTTGCTCCTGTCTGTTTCTATAGTGGTTTTTTACTCATTATTGAAAAATGTCTCGGATATCCTTTTATATGTTTATTCTTCTCTATAATAATATGATATCGTGCACCATACTCTTCAGGTAAAATATATTTCTTCACATCTTTAATGATACCACCTAAGATTTTAATCCCTTGCCGAGATTCAGTAAGTTCTGCTTCATAATTGATGCCTTTGAGCCCAATAAATTTACCGCCGATTTTAGTCATAGGGATACCCATTTCTGATATCAATGATAAACTTCCAAGCGCTCTGGCCGTTACAAGGTCAAACTGTTGTTGATGTTCAAGTGCAAAATGTTCTACTCGATCGTGTATAAGTGAAACATGATCTATCCCTAATTTCTCAATTAATTTTTGTAGGAACACAATGCGTTTATTCAAGGAATCAACAATAGTAATATGTAAATGTGGATAAATGATTTTTAGTGGAATACTTGGAAATCCAGCACCAGAACCCATATCACAAATAGATTGAATATCATTCATATTTACTGATGATGCCGTTGTTAATGAGTCAAAAAAATGTTTATAATATACATCATTTTTTTCAGTGATGCGTGTAAGGTTTGTAATGTTATTATACTCTATTAGAAATTCATAATAAAACTCAAACTGTTGATCTTGAGTACTATTAGTTTCAATATTCAAATTTTTTAATAAATCGCTCTTAAAATGCATGATTTAGACTTCCAGATTCAAGATATACGAGCAGAACAGAAATGTCTGCCGGATTAACGCCTGATATTCTTGATGCTTGACCAAGGGTTTGCGGTCTAATCTTGATTAGTTTTTCTCTGCTCTCAGAAGATATATTTCTAACAAGAGAGTAATCAATATGATGAGGGATAGCCTTATTTTCAAGGCGAAGCATTTTATCTGCTTCTCTCAATGCTTTTTGTATATATCCAGCATATTTCACCTGTATTTCTAATTGTTCAAGCGCATCATCATTATAAATCTTTTGTGTAAAATATAAAACATCTTGTTTATTGATTTCTGGTCTTTTAAGTAAGTCAGCTAAGAAAAATGCTTCAAATAATGGTGCTGATTTTCTATTTTTTAAGTATGCATTATTTTCTTTTGTAGGCATGATTCTAAATTCATTCACATATTTAAACAATTCATTAAATGCTTCTCTTTTTTTTATGTACGATTGATATGTTTCTTCATTTACAAGACCAATCTTATATCCATAATCTCTTAGTCTCAATTCTGCATTGTCATGTCTTAATAGCAATCTATGTTCTGCTCTAGAGGTTAATAACCGATAAGGTTCTACAGTTCCTTTAGTAACTAAATCGTCAATTAATACTCCAATATATGCCTCATTTCGATGAAGAATGAATGGTGCTTGATTATCAAGCTTTAATGTTGCGTTGATACCCGCCATTAATCCTTGTCCTGCGGCTTCTTCATAACCACTTGTTCCATTAATTTGTCCAGCACAAAATAAATTTTCGATTCTTTTTGTCTCTAGTGTCGGGTAAAGTTGTATTGGGTTTATTGCATCATATTCAATTGCATAAGCATATCTAATAATACGCACATTTTCTAATCCAGGAACCGTACGTAACATTTGTTCTTGTATATCGCGAGGTAAACTTGTGGACAATCCTTGAACATAAAGTTCATCCAATTCAACACTTTCTGGTTCAATAAATACTTGGTGTCTATCTTTATCGAAGAAACGAACAACTTTATCTTCAATTGATGGGCAATATCTTGGACCAACACCTTCAACAATACCGCTATACATTGCTGATTTCGTTAAATTCAAGTTAATTAAGTTATGCGTAACGACAGATGTGTGTGTTAAATAACAAAGTTCTTGAGGGTTTTCATCGTAATATTTTTGATCGTGACTAAATGTATAATGTGTTTCATCGCCATATTGTGGCACCATTTTTGAATAGTCTACACTATCTTTTGCAACTCTAGGAGGTGTCCCTGTTTTTAACCTAACAACATCAAAACCAAGTTCTTTAAGTTGTTTGCTAATTCCAAATGTTGTTGGTTCCCCGCTAGGTCCACTGAGTTTTTTTTCATCCCCAATTAAGGTATTACTATTTAAGTAAGTACCTGTGGTCAATATAACCGTCTTACCGTAAATCTCCTCACCATTTATAAGTTGTATACCTTTAACTTTATTATTCTCGATAATCATTTTTTCAACCAGTGCTTCTTTTAATGTTAAATTTTCAGTATTTTGCATAACATCAAGCATTATTCTAGGATACTGTAATTTATCTATTTGAGCGCGAAGTGCTCTAACCGCTGGTCCTTTAGATGCATTGAGCATCTTAATTTGGATCTGTCCTTTATCTGCACTTTTTGCCATTTGTCCACCGAGTGCATCTATTTCCCTTACAACGATACCTTTTGCAGGACCACCAATTGATGGATTACAAGGCAAAGAAGCAACCTTATTTAGGTTGCCTGTTACAAGAATTGTATTTTTATTTAATCTTGCCATAGCTAGAGCGGCTTCAACACCTGCATGACCCCCACCGACAATAATTCCATCATAAATCATTTATGTCACTTCTTTTTAAGATAGTTTTTTAAGAAAGTACTCTGCAACGTTTTCTTTTTTAAAACCATACATTTCTAATGCTTTTTCTGCTGGCGCACTGATACCATATTTATCTATTCCATAAACATGCGAAGTATATTTATACCATGAGAGACTACTAGCCATCTCAACAGCTAAAACTTTTGCACTTTTCGGTAATACTTCTTTCTTGTATTTTAATGTTTGTTTTTCAAATAATAAATGTGAAGGCATGCTTACAACACGCACATCTTTTCCTTTTTCTCTCAAAAGTGCTTGTGTTTCAATAGCAAGACCAACTTCAGAACCTGCAGCTAATAATATTCCGTCAAGTTTATTTTCTTCGGTAGATACGATATATGCACCTTTTATTACACCATTATACGAAGTCATTGATTGTTTTAAAACATTTTGACGCGTAAGGACGATGACTGTTGGTGTTTTTGTTGCTTCCATTGCTATCTTCCATGCAGCAAGTGTTTCATTAGCATCAGCTGGTCTAATAACGTTTAAATTAGGAATAGCTCTTAATCCTGCGAGTTGTTCAACTGGTTGATGCGTTGGTCCATCTTCTCCAACAGCAATTGTGTCATGAGAAAATACGAAGATTGATGGAATTTGCATGATTGCTGCTAAACGTAACGCAGGTTTCATATAATCACTGAAAACAAAGAATGCACCACTAAATGCTTTTAGACCTCCATGAAGTGTAATGCCATTAACAATTGCACCCATAGCATGCTCTCTAACGCCAAAATTAAGATTTCTACCTAAGCGGTGATCTTTATCAAAGTTTCCATCAGCACCTTTTGCTTTTGTAGAAGCTGTTAAATCAGCTGAACCGCCAATTAGATTTAAATTTTGAGCAGATAATTTGTTGAGAACCTTGCCACTAGTACTCCTTGTTGCCTCATTAGTTCCACTTATTTCGTCTTTGAAATCATTTAAGTTGACTACGGTCTCGTTTTTAATAAAGGACTCGTATAAAGCAAATTCAGAAGGGTACGCCTTGCTATAATCATCTAAGAGTTGTTTCCATCTACGATGAACACGTTGGCCTCTTAATGTAACTTTTTTACGGTAAAGTGCATAAACTTCTTCTGGGATGACAAAAGGATCATAAGGCCAATCCAATTTTTTTCTCATCGCAGTTGCTTCTTCAGTTCCAATTGGAGCACCATGAACTTTGCTTGTTCCAGCTAAGCTTGTACCATAGCCTATAATTGTTTTAACTTCAATGATTGAAGGTTTATTTGTTTCAGATTTAGCTTTTTTGATTGCGCGTTGTATCAGAATAAGATCATTTCCATCTTCAACTTTAATATAGTGCCATCCCATAGCTTCAAATTTCTGTTTGTGTTGATCACTATAAGCTAAAGAAACTTTGCCATCTAATTGAATATCATTTGAATCAAACAAAAGAACTAGTTTTCCAAGTCCTAAGTGGCCAGCTAAACTCATTGCTTCCATAGCTACGCCTTCTTGAAGGTCTCCATCACCACATATAGCATATGTATGATGATCAACTATTGGAAAATTTTCCTTATTAAAACGTGCTGCCAAATGTGTTTCTGCTAATGCCATCCCTACTGCATTAGAAATACCTTGACCTAGAGGTCCACTGGTTGTTTCTACACCTTCAGTATGACCGTATTCAGGATGCCCCGGTGTGATACCAACTTGTCTAAAAGCCATCAAATCATCCATGGTGATTTTATATCCTGATAAATGATTTAATGCATACAAAAGCATTGAACCATGACCAGCAGATAATATAAACCGGTCTCTATTCATCCATTTTGGATTTTTAACATCGATATTTAAATGTTCAGTAAATAATTTATAAGCCATTGGTGCAGAACCTAAAACAATTCCTGGGTGACCACTATTGGCTTTATTAATAGCATCAACGCCTAAAAATCTTAATGCATTAATTGCTAATTGCTCATTATTGACTGTCATTTTTATCACCATCAACTTGATTTTCATCGTACATTATATCTTCATTTGAAGTGTCTTCAATAGGTGTGTTTTCTAAAGGCTCTTCTTCAAACTTAAAATAAGCCTGATAATGCTCTTCTTGTGCTTTGACCAATTGATCAAAATCTTCAATTCCAATAAGCGTACGAATTTTATCTTGCGCATCTATATTTTCCTGTTTAACTTTTTTATTAACTAGTCTACTTTGGAAAATGTTACTGATAACAACTAAGACAATTAATCCTAATAAGATTTGAAGTGTATACTGTGGAAAAAATCTATATGCTATTCCAGCAACAACAATATATAAAATAATGGTTGGAATAATAAACCATCTATTAACTTTGCTGCTCACCGTACTGATTCTTTCCAAGAAGTTCAGCCAAATTTTGTTAACTCCAAATTGATAAAAATCTTGAAGTGCTTCATAGTAAGCTTTTTCAATTAAGACCTTATAGTCTTGTCCATCAGATGTCCATACTGCGAATCTACCTCTTGAAGCATACTGCAATAAAAATGGGGTGTCATTCATATAATGAAACTCAATATTTTTTCCATCGACGACTTGTTTGTCAAAGGGTTCTGCTGTTAACTTTTTGTATATTTTGGGATTTAATTTCATAGGTACTTCCTCCATTGTTTTTATTATAACATCATCTAATTACTTTCTAAATGATTATGTAAAATCATGTATATCTTTTAAAAATCCTCATCAAGCATCATCACCCACATAGTAGAAATGCTTATGGCTGCTTCAATCAAGACCTGACCAGGTTCACAAGTTACTATTGAATGATGATGCTTGATGAGGAATTCGGATTATTTTACTCTTAATTTCTTGAAGAAATCTTTGAGTAGTTTCTGGCTTTCTTCGGCAAGTATACCCGATTCAACATGTACTTTATGATTGAATGGTAATTCGAAAATATTCGTTATGCTTTCGGCAACGCCGGCCTTAGTATCTTTAACACCATAATAAACAGATCTTAAGCGAGATTGAATCATTGCGCCCGCACACATAGAGCACGGTTCCATTGTAACATAGACATCACAATCTTCTAATCTCCAACTCCCTATTTTTTTTGCTGCCTTCATCATAGCAAGAAATTCAGCATGAGCGTAAAATGCTTGGTCTTTCTCTCGTGTATTATGTGCTCTAGCTATTATCTTACCTTCATGAACAACAACGGCTCCAACTGGAACTTCATTAATCAATTCGGCCTTTGATGCTTCTTTTAGAGCAGCTTTCATATATTTAATCTTTAATTGGTTTTCCTGGTACTTGATGGTAATGTCTCGATCTAGGTTCATATGATTCATTAGCTCCTACTAAAATTGTTGGATCACTATAATTAGCTGGTTCGCCATTTATAATACGTTGGGTTCTTGTTGCGGGCAATCCACTTTTTACACAAATTGCAGTGAGTTTAGTTATAAATTCTGCTCTTGCTAATAACTCCGGCATTGGACCAAAAGGTTCACCTCTAAAATCACGATCAAGACCACCAACGATAACTCGAATACCTAAATCGGCAAGGTCTTCGGTGATTTCAATAATTCCATCATCAAAAAACTGAACCTCATCGATAACAACCGCATCAGTATCTGTCTTGACATACTTATATATTTCTGAGCTTTTTTCAATGACAATTGATGGTTTTTTGCTTAAATTATGGGAAACAATCTCTCCAACAGCATACCTTGTATCAATTTTAGGCTTAAATACTAAAACACTTTGTTTTGCGTATTCTAGTCTTTTAATTCTGCGTATTAGTTCTTCAGTTTTCCCTGCAAACATCGGTCCACAAACGACTTCTATAAATCCGTTTTTATACGTGTGATACATAAAAAGCCCCCTTCGTCCAAATTTTATTAATAAAAAACGTGATAAGCAATCACGTTATTTGTTGTCTTCTTTCTTTTCGTTTAGACCATAGCGTCTATTAAATTTTTCAACGCGTCCAGCTGCTTGAATGAATGTTTGTTGCCCTGTGTAAAACGGATGACAATTTGAACAAGTATCTATACGCACGTTAGTTGCAGTTGTTCCTATTTCAAATTCATTCCCGCATGTTGCACATTTTACCTTAGTAACATAATATTTTGGGTGTATTCCTGGTTTCATTTTCTTTTCTCCTTCCGCCATAACCATAGGTCATAGTAAGTTTTGCGCATTTATTATATCATTCTATATTTTTTTTATCAAGGGTTATCTTCTATATTTTTATTATATCATGTAATGTCATTATGCCATGCTTGCCAAATCTTATAAAATCTTTGGGCTATAATTCCAGTTAATGCTCCAGCGGGAATGCTTAATAACAACATGATTGGTAAATAAAAGAGGACTGCTGTACTTCCGATAACAAATATACCAGCAATGATTTGTCCTATTGCATGAAACACCGAACCTAGTGTACTCACTCCAACAAATCCAAAAAAATCTAATTTTTTAAAAAATCCCATTGCGAGTGTAGCAAATACGGCACCACTTAAACTCATATAAAAAGTTATGCCTAGTAGTTTCCCACTTAATAGTGCAACGAGAACTACTCTTAATAAAGTAATCGCAAAACTTTCTTTAAACGAATATACATAAAGAATAATGAGTGTAACAATATTCGCGAATCCCAATTTTGCACCTGGAACAGGAATGATTGGAATGGCAGATTCTATAATATTCAATACAATTGCAATAGCCAGAAAATTGGCTAGTAACGTCATCTTTCGCATTTGTGTCATATCATTTATACCGTAAAGTCTTCGGGAGTGGTTCCAAATTCTACCCGAACTCTATTGGGTAGACAAATAAGTGGCCAACCTGAAGAAACGCCTTCCCTGCTACATATGTTGTTTGGACTTTGTTCTTGTATAATTTGAACAGTTTTATTACCATAGTGATATTGTATAACAACAATTTGACGTACGCCGCTAAGTTCATAATCTCCTAAAAGAGTAATCGTTCCTTCTGCCTCATCGATTATTGGATATATCTGATCATATGAATTTGAAACATTTTGATCATAGTTTTTGATAACTCTATAATTTACAAAATCAATTGAAACAATTGGTTCATTTGAATTTCCATAATAAACATTAGCGACAGCGGCTTCACCTTGAAAAGCAAAAAGTCTAAACAAAATAAATATTCCACCTAGAAGCGTGAACAAAAGCGTAACTAACAAGATGTCTCTTTTGTTTTTTACACTCAAGTTTTTTTTCATGAAGCATTCTCCTCAAAAACAGTTGTGATCATATGTGTCACAATTGTAGCATCATAATTGAATTGGATTATTTCCAAATTTAAAGCACTTTGATGGTTATCAAGCCACGTATCCAGTGTTCCTGGGCTCATTGAAAATAATGCTGTAGATATCGCATCCAACATTCCTAAATCCTCTCCAAGTACAGTTATCGTATGATAATATTGCATCGGTAATTTTGTTTTAGGGGATACGATGTGATGATATCGAAGATTCTGATGCGTTGCATATTGTTCATAGTCACCACTTGTTGTTACTCCAATATCCTTTACATAAATCATGCCGTATGTACGATCAGTAGAATCCGTTTTTAAAGGATTAGCTAATGATACATTATATATGCCACCTTCGCGCGCTTGATTTTGTCCAACAGCGATTGAACTACTGCCAGCGCTGATTGAAAAGTATTGAATATCTAATCCTTGCAAATATTCAAATACCAATTGTGTTGCATACCCTTTTGAAATAGCACCTAAATCAAGTTGAGCATGAGTGCTTTTAACTTGTATATAAAAACGATCATTTTGAGACGTTAATTCAATAACATCTTCCTCTAAATTAATAAGCTCAATTTGTTCTAATACAGTTTGAAAAACACTATCTGGAATTTCTGAAAACAAATACCCATTTTCTTCATCAATAAGAAGATTTTTCCAAATATTGACAACTTCCCCGATTGAAATGTCAAAATATCCATCAGTCAATACTCGTATTTCTTCTGCTTTTTCAATAAGATGATATAGCTCTTCATCAATTTCTATCACTTGATTATTTTTTTGATTGATCGTATATATATTCTCTAAGAACAAAGAATCTTCACTAAGCGGTTCGTAGTTTGTTGATAATTCGTGATATGTTTTATAAATATCTTGGATAACAACCTCATATTCATCTGCCGTTTTTTGATCTTGTGCGTATACGCTAATACTAATATACGTATCCATATATTCAAAAAAACTAATTGAAAACATGCTGCCTGGTTTCGTACATGCAGATAGTATCAATATGCTTATTATAAAAATAAATCCTAAAGCCATTTTTTTCATTAATCATACCTCAAATAAAACACTAGATTTATTATATCATATCAAAGATTAAAGAAAAGGACATAACGATGTCCTAAATCTTAACTTTATTGTATGTTCCATCCGGATTTGGATGATCTTTTAAATACTCCAATATAGGATTAAAGTTCTTATCAACTTTACCGGGTTTACATTTGCTTAAGTTGCTAATTTCTCCCTTGAGGATACCAACGGCAAACGCTCTACATCCAGGAGTTCCGCATGCACCGCAATTATATTTGGGAAGCAATTCTTCGATATCATCAATTCTTGGATCTTCAACGACTGCTAAATATTTATTAGCTAAGGATAAAATAACGCCTAACAAAATTCCTAATAAGCCTAAAACAATGAGTGGATAAAGTATCTCTATCATAGTTTGACCTCCTTAAGAAATTCTAAGGTATCATTAAAATTACAACTTTTCGGACCATCACCGTGAGCACATGATTCACATGTTTGTGCTTCTAGATAAGCTTCTTTACAGCTTTCTGGTACTTTAACTTTATCATTTAAATACATTGTTCCTATATATAGTAGAATAAATCCACTAACGATTCCAATTAAAATTAGTAATTCCATTAGATGATACCTGCCAATCCCATAAATGCTAATGCCATTAACCCAGCAGTTACTAATGCAATAGGCATTCCTTTAAGTGCTTTAGGAACTGTAATTGCATTTAAACGTAGGCGTATAGCAGCAAATGTTATGATAATTAAAGCATAACCCAAACCTGAACCCAATGCAAATGTTAAGGCTTCAATATATGTTTGAGGTGTGGCTACATTTGTTAATGCAACACCTAATACAGCACAATTACTTGCAATTAGTGGAAGATAAACACCTAAAGACTTATATAAACCTTCGCTAAATCGCTTAATAATTAATTCAGTTAATTGTACAAGTGAAGCAATAACTAAAATAAACGCAATCGTATCAATATACTTGATGTTTAAAGGTACTAAAACATAATGATAGAGTGGGTAAGTAATAATTGCGGCCAATAAGGTAACAACAATAACTGCAAATCCCATTCCAACAACGGACTTCATCTTTGTAGAGACTCCGAAGAATGAACATAATCCTAAAAACTGCATTAAAACAATATTGTTAATAAGCATTGCTGAAATTAATATCGCTAATAAGTTCATTATTTCTTAGCCCCCTTTCTTTGACGGAAGGCGGTAATTCCCGCTAATAAGAATCCAATCACAAGGAATGCTCCCGGAGGTTGAACTAAAATTGAAAATGCGTATTCCCCTAATCCTAAATTTTGAAAAACTGTATGTTCGAATCCAAGAGGTAATGTTTTTCCTAAAACAATTACTCCTGTTCCAAAAAATTCTCTAACAAACCCAATAACAGATAATGCAAGTCCGAATCCTAATGCAACTCCAAGTCCATCTAGAGCGGAGCGAACAACATTATTCTTAGATGCAAATGATTCAGCTCTACCAAGAATAATACAGTTAACGGTAATCAACGCAATGAAGACACCCAATTCTTTTGCTAAGTCTGGTGCAAATGCATCAACAAGCATCTTAAGAACTGTAACTTCAGTTGCAATAATAATCACATATATAGGAATACGTACAGCATTAGGAACTAGATGTCGTATTGCTGACACCGTGACATTCGTCAACGTTAAAACTAAGACAACTAAAATACTCATCCCAAACGCGCCTTCAAACGTTGCTGTAACGGCCAACGCTGGGCACAAACCTAACACCATAACAAATAATCCGTTTTCTTTGAGAATGCCTTTAGTGAATGTTTCCCAAAGTGATGGTTCTTTTTCTTCTACCTTTTTCTTTTTAGCAGGCACTTTTTTTACTTCTGTCATCCTTTAGTCACCTCACTTAAACTCAATGTTGTATTGAGATATTCATTAATCGCCATAGAAACCAAGCTATTAATACTACCTGTGCTCATTGATGCAGTCGCGCCAGCTTCTAGGTCTTCGACATTTACAACCGGAATAGATATTAATTCATTTATATTAAATCCTTGATAATATTCATTTATGTAATCTTGAATAGCTACATTATAAACTGATGTCTGACGTAGCTCAACAATTTGGACATAAGCCTTATCATTTAAATCAATCCCCACAAGAAGCTCAATATGACCAAAGTCATCTGCGGGTGATTCTATGAAACCATTTCTTGCGAATACATGATAAACAACTCCAATTTTATCGCCTTTCAAATCATAAACATTTTGAACTGTATGAAGATTTTCATAATGACCAGTAATAGGAATATCATTTATAATCACTTCATCATCAAGTTTAACAACTTCTCCAAATAGTCTATCTTTTGGCTCTAGCGGTATAACAGTTGAATAAACCAATATAAAGGCTAATCCTGCTATAAGTAAAATAAATGTGTTTATCACTAAATAAAGATTTTGTTTACTCATTGGAAAACACCTCCCAATGCAGTAAGTAAGCTATCAATCAAAGTTCTTGAATTAGATGCTCCAGCAGCTAAATCTTCATCTCCACTGAAGGACTGAATATTGCTACCAACGATAGAATGTACATAAGTTACATTCTTACCTAAAAATTGACTTGTTGTAGTATGCCCAAATTCTTCTTTAGGTAAATCAATACCTAGGATAGTCCCGTCGGTACTTAATCCTGTATAGACATGAATTGTTCCTATATGACCCTCAAATCCATCATAAACTCCTTCTCCGCTCATATGGAAGAAATATCCAACAACTTGATTGCTTGCATCTTTAACAATATGTTTAGATAATACTAAATTTGTTGGAACAAACGTATTATCAACTTCCATCGTATAATGCATACCAAACCAAGCATCATAAGGTAATTCTGGCGCAACCACTGTATTTGCATGAGCAACAGCAATATCAGCAAGCATAGCCTGAACAGTATCTAAACTATATGTAGCCCCACTAGATAAATCACCACTGGGTTCAAGTTCATCAATAGATGCACCTACATATAATGCTAAATTATCTTTTGTACCACTAACATTTAAAGATTGATTAATTTCAATAAAATAAGCCCCAAGTATTGTTCCTGAAGAATCAACACTCACTACGATGCGCATATAGCCAAATTTATTTGACGAATACGCTTCATATATATATCCAATCGTTTGTCCATCTTCATTCTTCCCAATAACTTTACTTATGATTGTCGCAGGATCACCTTCAACACTCACTTCATCAAAATCATCAAGTTCTGGTAAAACGATATTATATGCTTCTATTTTCGCATTATCAATATTATCTTGAATACGTTGAGCGGTAGCTGCATTAACCCCTCCAATTGCTAAACCACACACAATAGAAACCATGGCTAGAACAAATGTATAATGAAATAATGGGCTTTCAAATAATTTTTTCATTAAACAGCACCTCCAACACCAAAGTAAACAACCAAGCCCATAAGAACTAGGATGACTACGTAACTAATGACAAATCTAGGTTTTATAATATTTGATGACCATTTTGGATAATCAATTAATGGAACAAACATATTTGCAAACAATAAACCTGCCGCAACACCTTCTGCATATGCTCCAAATGTACGAATCAAAACGATAAGTGAACCAATTAATAATCCATAGATCCAACGACCTGGTCTAGTTAACGGAGCAGTAACCGGATCTGTAACCATGAAGGTCAACCCAAATAACAATCCACCTGAAAAAATATTATATAATAAAAACTCAAACCATTGCGTAGGGTATAATTTTAATCCAATTATTGTGATTAAAGCTATAAACGTAAGCGCAGTTGATAAAACGATTCTATAATCGGCAGTTCTTCTAATCAATAAATAGATTAATCCAATCAAAATAGCGATTGCACTGATCTCACCCATCGTACCTGGAATATTTCCTGTAAATAAATCTAAAATTGGATAACTATTTAATACTGAAGGAAATCCCATACCACTTTTAAGTGCAGTTAGTGGGGTTGCTCCAGCAATCATATCTACTCCAACATAGACTCCAGCAAACATGCCAGTTAATGCTAGAGATACAAATCTTCTACCTGCAGCAGCAACATTAAAGATATTACCGCCTAATCCACCAAACATCATCTTAACAACAACGATGGCAAAAATAGCACCTATAGCTACAGCATAAACAGGAAGTTTAGATGGCATAAGCATTGCATAGATAACAGCACTTACTGCTGGTGCAGTAATGTTATTAATGGTATATCCACTATATCTTGATTTTAATTTCTCTTTAAATGTTTTATCTGTCTTCTTTACCTTATGCGTCATACCAATAATTAATGCTTCAAAACCAATCATTAAAATTAATGAAACGAGAAGTCTAACAATCGCATCCCATCCAAATCGATAAATTGAAAATATAACAACAGGTAATAATGCAATGAGGACATCAATCATCATGCGTTTGGTACTGACTTGCTTACGAACATAGGGGCTCGTTTGTTTGATTGCTTGCATATTTTATCCTCCTATTTATTAGCAAAGCGTTTGCCTAAACGCATATACTCTGTTAAATGAATTTTTGATGGACATACGAATGAACATAATCCACATTCAATACACTTATTAACTCCTAACATCTTTAATGTCTCTTTATCCCTTGTCTTATAAGCATTCATAATTTGTGTTGGTTGAATGGATACTGGACACGAATAGACACATGCAGCACAATGGATACAAGGTTCCTCAACTTCGAGTTCCTCATTTAAAACAATTAAGCTTGTTGACGTATGAGTCATAACAATATCATCACGTGTTACATTGGTTCCCATCATTGGTCCACCCAATATTAACACTTTTGGAATTTCAATATCTTTATAACCACCAGCAAGTTCTATTAAATCTGGAACCTGTGTTCCAATTCTTGCTCTAAAGCTTGAATTGCTAACACCATTACCACTAATCGTAAAGAGTCTTTCTAGAACAGGGAGTCTCTTCTTAACAGCGTTATATATGCTTTGTAATGTGGAAACATTGAAGTTTAGGACACCATATTTAGATAATAGTTCGCCTTGAGGTATATTAATACCAATTGCGTTCTTTATCATTTCAAGTTCCCAACCTTGTGGGTAATAATTCCCAACTAATGCAACCTTGATATCATATTGGGTAAATTGTTTTAAACTGAAATTCAATCTTTCTGCTATTTCAGTATATTTCTTTTTAATTGCGATAATTCCTTTTGGAGCACCACTTGCTTTCATGGCATAAATTAACCCTTCAATAACTTCATGGGGTTGATTCATCATCAAACTATAATCTGCTATCAAATAAGGTTCACATTCAACTCCATTAGCAATTACAACATTGATTGGATCTTTTGAAATCAGTTTAATATAGGATGGGAAAGCACTTCCGCCTAATCCAACTAACCCAGCATCTTTAACGATTGTAACAAAATCATCTTTTGTTAGTGCCTCAATTTCAGCATCCGTTCTATCTTTAATGGATGAATGTAAATTATATTTCTTATCGTTTTTGACAATTAAACAGTCAACAACTTTACCACTTTGATCAATACGTTTCTCATGACCAACAACTTCACCACTAACTGTAGCGTGCATCGGTTGTTCAAAAAATGCACCTTTTCTTGTTCCTATGACTTCACCGATCTTTACGAATTGTCCACCTCTAACGCAAGTTTCCCCTTCAGGGCAACGAGCACTTGTAACTGGGTAGTAAAGATAGTTTGCATCTAGATAATGTAAGATTGGCAATTTTTTAAGTTCTTTTTTGCCATCTGGAATATATTTTGTCTTTGCAATCATCTTTTATACTCCCTTCGTGTATAGTGGAAATTTTCTCGTGAGTTTAATAACCTTATTTTTTATTTCTTTCAATTTTAGTTCATCTTTATAATTCGCTAAAGCTTCATCTATAAGTTCAGCTACAATTAACATTTCTGCTTCTTTGAATCCTCTTGTTGTCGCAGCAGGTGTTCCTAAACGAATACCACTTGCATATGCGGGTTTCTCTTTATCGAATGGTACACCATTTTTATTGCATGTAATATTGATACTATGAAGAATACTTTCAGCATCTTTACCTGTAATACCATATCGGCCTTTGACATCGATGAGCATAAGATGATTATCTGTGCCACCGCTAATCACGCGAAATCCACGCTTCGTCATTTCATCAGATAAAACTTTGGCGTTCTTAACAACCTGTTTTTGATATTCAACAAACTCATCAGACAACGCTTCTTTAAAAGAAACTGCCTTAGCTGCTATCACATGCATTAACGGTCCGCCTTGAACGCCTGGAAAAACAGCTCTATTTATTTTTTTAGCAACATCTTCATCATTAGTTAAGATAATTCCACCACGTGGACCCCTTAAGGTCTTATGTGTCGTTGATGAAACAACATGGGCATATTCCATTGGAGAAGGATGAACACCAGCAGCAACTAAACCTGCAATATGTGCCATATCAACAAGAAGATAAGCTCCAACTTCATCAGCAATCTCTCTGAATTTCTTAAAATCAATAATTCTAGAATAAGCACTTGCTCCAGCAATAATCAATTGTGGTTTTACTTCTTTGGCAATTCTAAGCACTTCATTATAGTCAATCATTTCAGTTTTTTCATCAACACCATAAAAGGATGCTTGATAAAACTTCCCTGAAAAATTCAAACGAAAACCATGCGTAAGGTGCCCGCCTTCACTTAAAGACATTCCTAAAATCGCATCTCCCGGTTTGATTAATGCTTGATAAACCGCCATATTTGCTTGTGATCCGGAATGTGGTTGAACATTCGCAAACTTAGCATTAAATAATTTTTTTACTCTTTCAATCGCTAATGTTTCAATTTCATCAACGAATTCACATCCACCGTAATACCTTTTTTTCGGATATCCTTCAGCATACTTATTGGTTAGAATAGATCCCTGTGCTTGAAGCACAGCATCTGAGACAAAGTTCTCTGATGCAATCAATTCAATATGTTGTTCCTGTCTGTTTTTTTCCTTAAGAATAATTTCTTCAATCATAGGATCGGTTTTTTTAAGGTTCATACTATCCT
>CAZKLF010000024.1:0-17381 GCA_964553665.1 uncultured Mariniplasma sp.
GTGTACCCGCCTTGTCTTTCGGCATAGCGTGGTCCGATTTCAGAAAATAACTTCTGAAGTGCGTTTTGTCCTTCTTTAACTTCTTCAAAACGTACGGTTTCAGCAGCTTGTCTTCTTGCAGCCAATGTACCAGCTTTTGCTAAAGTGACCATCTTGTCAGCTAGCTTCTTTAATTCTTTAGCTTTTGCTTCTGTGGTAACGATACGTTCATTGATGATAATATCTGTTACAAGATCACGAAGTAAAGCTTTTCTTTGATCGCTATTGCGTCTCAATTTACTATAAGCCATGATTTACTCCTTCTCTTCATCGTCTAAATGAAATTTTGAATCTTTAGTTGAAGTGTTTTCAAATTCTAAACCATGTTCAGAAAGTTTTTCCTTCAATTCCTTAAAGGACTTTCTACCAAGACTTCTAAATCTCATGACATCTTCTTCAGTTAATTTGATGATTTGAGCAACTGTATAAATACCTGAACGTTTTAAACTATTGAATAAACGAACGGATAAGTCTAATTGTTCAATCTTCATTTCTAATTTCTTATTGGTTGGTTCTTCTTCTTGTTCAAAAATAAAATCAGTTGAAACGGCTTGTTCACTAATTTGAACGATTACATCTAAGTAATCAATTAACATTTTAGATGCCAAAGCAAGTGCTTCTTTTGCTTGAACAGCTCCGTTTGTTTCAATATCTAACGTAAGTTCATCAGCGTCTCCTCTTGTTTTTTCAACATGATAAGATACGCGTGAAACTGGAGTATAGATAGAATCAATTGGAATAACACTCTTTTCATTCCTACTGAATGCTTTATTTTTTTCAGCATTAACATAACCAACACCTCGGCGTAATGTAACTTCCATTGAAAGTCTGCCTGTGTCAGATAAATTAGCAATCACTTGTTCTGGGTTAATTACTTCAACACCATCAACATGATTAAAATCTGCCGCTGTAACTTTACCTGCACCTACAGCATAAAGTTCAAGTTTTTGTTCAAAATCGGGTTCCGTAGAATCAACTGCGAAAACAACCTTTTTTAAATTGAGAACGATACCCATGACGTCTTCATATAGACCTTCCATGGTTGAGAACTCGTGTTCAATACCATCAATCTTGATGTTAACAATAGCTGCACCTGGTAATGAGGATAAAAGTACTCTTCTTAATGCATTACCTAGTGTAATGCCATATCCGCGTTCCAAAGGTCTAATAACGAAACGACCCTTGTTCCCGTTGACTGATAATTCTTCGACTGCGGTTGGTTTTTCAAACTTTAAATCTTTCACAAGTTACCCCTCCTTTGGATTATCCACGTGGACGTTTCGGTGGTCTGCAACCATTATGTGGCACAGGTGTTACGTCTCTAATTGCAGTAATTTCTAGGCCAGCTGCTTGCAAAGAACGAATTGCTGCTTCGCGACCAGGACCTGGACCCTTTACTGCTACTTCAACTTTAATCATACCGTTGTCCATTGCTGTTTTAGCAACTGCTTCGGCTGACATTTGTGCTGCATATGGTGTTGATTTTCTGCTACCCTTGATCCCTAGAGCGCCTGAGCTGCTCCAAGCGATTGCATTGCCATCAACATCTGTAATGGTAACAATTGTGTTATTGAAAGTTGTATGAATATGTGCAACACCAAGGGGAATATTCTTTCTAGCTTTACGCTTTGTAGTTTTTTTACGAGCCATGATTTATTCCTCCCTTACTTCTTCTTGCCGGTGACCGCTTTTGGTTTACCTTTTCTTGTACGTGCATTGTTTCTTGTGTTTTGACCACGTACAGGTAATCCTCTGCGATGACGGATCCCGCGATATGAACCAATTTCCATTAAACGTTTAATATTTAATGTAACTTCACGGCGACGATCGCCTTCAGTAGTGTACTTAAGTATTTCAGTACGAATACGGTTCATTTCATCTTCAGTTAATGCCTTAACACGAGTTTCTTCACTCACGTTTGCATCCTTTAAAATTTGTTTGGCAGTTGATAAACCAATGCCATACACATAAGTCAACGAAACCACGACGCGTTTGTCGCGTGGAATGTCAACGCCTGCTATTCTTGCCATAGTTCCTCCTATTTAACCTTGTCTTTGATTATGTCTTTTATTTTTTTTATTAATAACATAAATTTTACCTTTTCTTTTTACAATGATGTCGTCTTCACTTCTTTTTTTAACTGACGCTTTTACCTTCATGTGCGTGCCTCCTTATTTGCGGCGATATGTAATTCGACCGCGTGTTAGATCGTATGGTGACAATTCTACTGTTACTTTATCACCAGGTAAAATGCGTATGTTATGCATACGGATTTTACCAGAAACATGAGCCAATACCATATGGCCGTTTTGAATAAGTTCAACTTTGAACTTGGTGTTTGGTAATACTTCGATTACTCTAGCTTCTACTTCGATTAAATCTTCTCTAGCCATAGATTCACTCCTTCTTTATTTTGTTAAAATTTCATATCCAGTGTCCGTAATCACAATCATATGCTCAAAATGTGCACTTGGCTTGCGATCGACCGTAACGGTTGTCCAATTATCTGTTAGTACCTTGACGCGCTTTGTTCCTAAATTAATCATGGGTTCTACACAAAATGTCATACCCGGTTTAAGCATTGGACCCTGATTAGGTAATCCAAAGTTTGGTACATATGGCTCTTCATGAAGTTCTCTACCAATACCATGACCGGTAAATTCTTCAACGATACCATACCCATAGGGTTTAACAAATGATTCAATAGCGTGTGAGATGTCTGAAACTCTATTTCCAGGTTTTGCTTGCTCAAGACCTTCATAAAGAGATTTTTCTGTAATTTCTAACAGTTTCTTTATTTCGGGCTTAATCGTGCCTACTGGATAAGTTGTTGCAGAATCTGCATGATACCCTTTATAATTGACACCAAAATCTAATGTAATAATGTCACCTTCCTTAAGAATTTTCTTTTTAGAAGGTATACCATGAACAACGACTTCATTGATTGAAGCACAGATGGACCCTGGAAAGCCATGATAACCCTTAAATGAGGGAGTTGCTCCAAGATGAGAAATGAAATTTTCGGCGAGTTGATCGAGGTGATGCGTAGAAACTCCAGGCAAAACATGCTGTTTGAGCATTTGTCTAGTTAGTTCTAAGATGCGTCCTGCTTCTCGCATCAACTCAATTTCACGTTGCGATTTAATTTGAATCAATTCATCTCACCTATTGCTTTCATAACTTGAGCGTGTGTTCCCTTGATAGAACCAGTTCCATCAATTTGAATAATCGCTCCAGATTTTTCATAATAACCAATAACAGGGGCTGTTTGATTTTTATAGATGCTTAAGCGTCTAAGAACAGTTTTCTCTAAGTCATCGTTTCTTTGAATTAATTTGCCACCATCTAAATCACATATGCCTTCAACTTGAGGTTTCTTGTTGTGTATGTGATAGACCGCGCCGCATACTTCGCAAACTCTACGACCACTTATCCGTTCTGTAATCAATTCATCAGGTCCAGAAATATTAATAACTGCATCTAATTTTAAACCCTTGCCTTCTAACATTTCATCAAGTGCCTTTGCTTGCTCTATGTTGCGAGGATATCCATCAAATAGAAATCCATTTTTAACATCATGATGATTAAGTCTGTGACGAACAATTTCATTTGTTATATCATCCGGTACAAGTTCGCCCCTACTAACATATTCTTTAGCAATTTTACCAACAGTTGTTTTGTCTTTATAAAGTTCTCTAAAAATGTCTCCTGTTGAAATATGCGGAATATTATACTGCTTAACTAATACTACTGCTTCCGTTCCCTTTCCGACACCGGGAGGGCCCATAATTATTATACGCATATCGATACCTCCAATTATTTAAAGATGCCGCTATATTCTGCCTGACTTGCGTCCGTTTCTACTTGTTGTGTTGTTTGAATCGCAACCCCAACAATAATTAGCAAACTGGTACCACCTAATGTAATCGCTTGTGCTTCAGTTCCGGTGAATCCAAATATAATTGATGTGAAAATTGGAATAACAGCAAGAACTACTAGATACAGCGTACCAATAACGGTAATCTTAAATAGTAATTTAGCCACATAATCTTGCGTATCCGCTCCAGGCCTAATACCAGGAACATATGCGTTTGATTTTGATAAATTAGTTGCAATCTTTTCTGGATTAATTGTTAAGAATGAATAGAAGAATGAAAAGATTACAATGAGTAACACATATAATATAAATCCGATAGGTTCACGAAAACTAAATATGCTATTGAGCCACCCAGCTAAACCAGTTGCTGAGTTTGAACTTGCTGCAAAACCAACGATTGATAACGGAATGGATAAAATTGTTTGTGCAAAGATGACTGGAATAACTCCACCACTATTTAATTTCATTGGAATATTAGAATCTGATTTACCTTGACGGTTCGCATACTGTATTGGAATCTTTCGGCTCGCTATTTGCATATAGACAACACCTAATAAAATACCAAAATACAATGCTAAAATGATAATATAATACACAATATCCCAGCCTGTTGTACCATTTGTTATATATTTTGACCATAATGTTGTCATCATGGTAGGCAAACTGGTCATAATCCCAGCAACAATTAATAATGATGTACCATTACCAACACCTTTTTTAGTGATGATATCAGCTAACCATATCGCAAGTGCGGAACCACCAGTGATAACTAATGCCATATAGATATAGAATAAATAACGATAACTTTCAACATCAGCTGCTTCTAAGCTTGGAATCAAAACACTACCATTGACACTGATACCGATGATTAGCGCTAACCCTTGAATAAAGGCTAATGCAATTGCAAGGTAACGTGTTAATTGATTCGTCTTGAATTTGCCAGTTTCACCTTGTTCACTCCACTCTTTAAGTGTAGGAATGACCATTTGGAGTAACTGGACAGCAATGGATGCAGTAATGTAAGGTGTAATCCCTAATGACATGATCGAGAAACGTTGAAGAGACTGACCACTAAAATTATTAAGGATGGCAACAAAACTACCGCTCGTTTGCATAAATGCAACGATTGCGTCTGTGTTAAAGAGTGGTACGGTGATATGACTAGCAATTCTAACTACTAACAGAATAAGCAATGTAATAGCTAATCTTAGCATTACAGTTTTGTTACTTAGAATCCTTTTTATACGCAACCACACTTTAAATCACCTCTACAGTTCCACCGGCTTTAATGATTGCTGCTTCAGCAGCTTTTGAGAAAATGTTCGCTTTAACAGTTAGTTTTTTCTCTAATGTACCATTTGCCAGTACTTTAACGCCTGATTTAAGTTTTTTAAGAATATTTCTTGCAATCAAAACTTCTGGAGTTACAACTTCGCCGTCATTAAATAGATTAAGATCGACTAAATTGACAACAGCATATTCTTTACGGTTAATATTCTTGAATCCTCTTTTAGGAATACTTTGGAAGAAAGGAAGTTGTCCCCCTTCAAAACCTAAACGTGGACCTCCACCTGAGCGAGCAAGTTGACCTTTGTCACCTTTACCAGCTGTTTTGCCTGTACCACTACCAGCGCCTCTACCTAAACGTTTACGGTTTTTACGAGCGCCTTCAACGGGTCTTAGTTCGTTTAACATTGGTTATACCTCCTACTCAACTTCTTGTACAGAAACCAAGTGTCCGATGGTTTTAACCATACCAAGAAGGGCTTCATTAGCCTCTTTCACGACAACTTGATTAATCTTTTTTAATCCTAATGCATGTGCTGTTTTTACTTGATTTGGTTTGTGACCAATCAAACTTCTTTTTAATGTAATTTGTATTTTCATTATGCCAACTCCGCCACATCTACACCACGAAGTGCGGCAACTGTTTCAGCTGTTCTTAATTCTCTTAAACCAGCGAATGTTGCACGAACCACATTGATTGGTGTGCTTGAACCAATGGATTTGGATAGGATATCGTTGACGCCAGCTAATTCGAAAACAGCACGAACTGCTCCACCAGCGATAATTCCTGTACCTTCTGAAGCTGGTTTCATAAATACTTTACCTGCTCCATAATTTCCAGTAGCTGCGTGAGGAATGGTTGTTCCTGAAATAGGAACTTTAATCATATTGACCCTAGCATCTTCAATAGCTTTCTTGATTGCATCAGGAACTTCTGCTGCTTTACCAGTGCCGAAACCGACTTCACCTTGCTTGTTGCCGATGACAACTAAGGCAGCAAAACGGAAACGACGACCACCTTTAACAACTTTTGTTACGCGGTTAATTGAAACAACACGTTCTTCAAATTGATTATCTTGGTCTTCTTTTTTGTATCTATCTCTAGCCATATTCGTTTTCCTCCTTAAAATTTCAATCCTGCTTCACGAGCAGATTCAGCAAGTGCTTTGATGCGTCCGTGATATAAATATCCTCCGCGATCGAAAACAACTGATGTAACGCCCTGAGCAAGTGCTTTTTCGGCAATTAATTTTCCTACTGCCTTAGCAGATGCAACATTGCATCCCTTAAGACCTGTTTCTTGACTACGTGCACTGATAAGTGTGGTTTGTTTTACATCATCGATTATTTGAACATAAATCGCTTGATTAGAACGGTAAACATTAAGTCTTGGACGTTCTGTTGTACCATCAACAATTTTGCGCATACGTAGATGACGTTTTTGTCTTGTGACATTCTTAGATATCTTCTTAATCATTTTAATGTCCTCCCTTACTTAGCAGTCTTTCCAGCTTTACGCGGAACATACTCATCAACATAGCGAATACCTTTTCCAAGATATGGTTCAGGTTTTCTTACACTTCTGATTTTTGCAGCAAATTCACCGACAGCTTGTTTGTCGGCACCTTCGATGATTACATCAGTGTTTTTTGGAATGGTGACAGTAATTCCTGCTGGAATTTCTAGATTAATTGGGTGTGAATACCCCATACTTAAATTAACGACGTTGTCTTGGAGCGCTGCTCTATAACCTACACCGCGAATTTCTAATTGCTTTTTAAATCCTTCAGATACGCCAATAATCATATTAGCGATTAATGCACGTGTTGTTCCGTGGATTTTTCTTGAAAATATTTCATCATTTGGACGAGTTACAGAAACTGTATCTCCTTCTACTTTGATGCCTAAACGTTGATTGAATTGGAATTCAAGTTGAGCTTTTGGACCTTTAACTACAACGTAGTTATCGGGGCTTACCGTAACGGTAACTGTAGCGGGAACTTGAATCACTTTATTTCCTATACGTGACATAATTTCCTCCTTATTACCATACGTAGGCGAGTACTTCGCCGCCAACTTGAGCTAAACGTGCTTCACGATCAGTTAAGATACCTTTTGATGTTGAGATTAAGGCAACGCCTATACCATTTAACACCTTAGGTAAATTTCCAACTGGTACATAAACACGAAGTCCTGGTTTCGATATCCGTTTTAGACCTTTAATTACACGTTCTTTAGTTGTCGTGTATTTTAAGGTGACAACAATTTTACCTTGTGCACTGTCTTTTACAGTTGTAAAATCAACAATGAATCCTTCTTTCTTTAAAACTGATAAGATATCAGCCTTAAGACGAGAAGCAGGCATTTCTACTTTTGCATGACGCATCTTATTTGCGTTACGAATACGCGTAAGCATATCCGCGATTGGATCAGTCATAACCATGTGTTTTTCCTCCTAATTACCAGCTTGCTTTGGTTACACCAGGGATTTGTCCCTTATGTGCCAATTCACGAAAATTCAGACGTGACAAGCCAAACTTGCGCATATAGCCGCGTGGGCGACCATCAATCGCATCGCGATTTCTAAGACGTGTAGCTGAAGCATTTCTAGGAAGTTTTTGAAGTGCATGATAATCTCCTTTTTCCTTTAGTTCAGCAATGATAGAGCGATAACGTTCAACAATTTCTTGACGTTTCAATTCTTTTACAATCTTTGATTTTTTAGCCATATTACGCCTCCTTACTTCTTAAACGGCATGCCAAGTTGACTGAGTAATGCACGTCCTTCTTGGTCAGTTTTTGCCGTTGTTACAATTACAATGTCCATACCTCGAACCTTTTTAACTTTATCCAAACTTATTTCTGGGAAAATGATTTGTTCTCTAATACCTACAGTGTAGTTACCGCGGCCATCAAAAGCATTTGAAGAAATACCTCTAAAGTCACGTACACGTGGTAAAGCGACAGTAATCAATTTATCTAAGAAATAATACATTCTTTCTCCACGAAGAGTGACTTTAGCGCCAATTGGCATGCCTTCTCTAAGTTTAAAGTTAGAAATTGAATTTTTAGCTTTTGTGATGAGTGGTTTTTGTCCTGTGATTAATTTTAATTCTTCAACTGCGTCATCTAAGACTTTTGGATTGAAGACTGCATCACCGACACCCATATTCACAACAATTTTTTCAATTTTTGGCACCTGCATTACTGATGTATAATTGAATGCCTTAATCAGTTCGGGTTTGACAACATTTTGATACTTTTCTCTAATTGCGCTCATTGTCTACTCCTTATTTATCAAGGCTTTCGCCTGATTTTTTAGCATAGCGTACCTTTTTACCATTGACTTCATGATAACCAACGCGAGTTGGTAGTCCTGTTTTTGGATCTACAATGGCAATGTTTGATACATGTATAGGTGCTTCTTTATCAATAATACCGCCTTTATCGTTTGCTTGTGTTGGGCGTTGGTGTTTCTTCATAAGGTTAACACCTTCAACCAATACACGATCTGTTCTAGGATAAACCTTTAAGACGCGGCCTGTCTTACGAGTGGTTTTTCCTTTTTTATCAGTTACGAATTGATCGCGTCCAGCAATAACTGCAACTGTGTCTCCAGCTTTAATGTACATAGACGAGACCTCCTTAAAGTACTTCAGGAGCAAGAGAAACAATCTTCATAAAGTTTTTGTCTCTAAGCTCTCTGGCCACTGGTCCGAAAATACGGGTTCCACGTGGTGTCATATCATCTTTTATTATAACTGCTGCATTTTCATCAAATTTGATGTAAGTTCCATCAGCGCGACGAAGGCCGAAAACCGTGCGGACGATTACTGCTCTTAAAACTTCACCTTTTTTAACCATACCAGCAGGTGCTGCTTTCTTCACAGTGACAACCACAACGTCACCGATATTAGCATAACGACGACGGGTTCCCCCTAAAACCTTAATCACAAGGACTTCTTTAGCGCCACTGTTGTCAGCAACAACTAATCTACTTTCTTGTTGAATCATGATTTTTTCCTCCCTATACTAGATCGGATTTAGTAACGATTTCTAAGAGACGGAATCTCTTAGTCTTCGACATTGGGCGAGTTTCCATAATGGTTACCTTATCCCCAATGTTTGCTAAACCTTCTTCATCATGCACATGAAATTTCTTTGATACCTTTATACTTTTACGGTACAAAGGAGATTTCTTATATGTGTCTACAACCACGGTAATCGTTTTATCCATTTTGTCAGATACTACAATTCCCGTATATACTTTTCTACTTTTACGTTCCATGGTATCCTCCTTATTCAGTACGTTCACTGATGATTGTCTTCATTTGTGCAATCGTTTTTTTAACTATACTAATACGAGCCGTATTTTCAAGTTGTCCTACTGCAAGTTGAAAGCGTAGGTTAAATAACTCTGCTTTTAACTCGACAATTCTTTTTTCAAGATCAGGTGTATTGATCTTCCTAATTTCTAATGCTTTCACACTTGCTCACCTCTTTTAACAATTTTAGTCTTGATAGGCAGTTTGTGTGATGCTAACCGTAATGCTTCTTTAGCAATTTCTTCAGAAACACCATTGACTTCAAACATAATTTTACCTACTTTTACAACCGCTACCCAGTGATCAGGAGCACCTTTACCGGAACCCATGCGCACTTCTAGTGGTTTCTTAGTCTTAGCTAAGTGAGGGAATATATTAATCCATACTTTCCCTAATCTTTTCATATGTCTTGTCATCGCAATACGTGCTGCTTCAATTTGACGGTTTGTTATCCAAGCGCCTTCTAAAGCAATTAAAGCAAAATCTCCATTAAGAATTTCATTTCTTCCTTTAACTTTGCCTTCGTAACTTACGCGATGAGGACGACGGAATTTAGTTCTTTTAGGCATTAACATAATTATTTGCCTCCTCTGTTGTCACGAGAGTTGTTGTTACGACGTGGTCTTCTATCTTGACGTGGTGCTCTCTCGTCTTGCTTTCTAAGGTTTTCTTCACGTGTTTGTCCAGGAAGTACTTCTCCGTTATAAATCCAAACTTTAATTCCAAGAATACCGTAGGTTGTATTTGCTTCTGCAGTTGCATAATCGATATCAGCGCGAAGTGTATGAAGAGGAACTTGTCCATCTGAATAACCTTCACTACGAGCGATTTCTGCTCCACCTAAACGACCAGAAACTAGAGTTTTACAACCTTTTGCTCCTGCTTTTAGTGCACGTTGCATTGCAATTTTTTGTACACGTCTGAATGATGCGCGGTTTTCAAGTTGTTCTGCGATACTTTGAGCAACAAGTTCTGCTACACGTTCAGGACGTCTAACTTCAACGACATTAAACACAATTTCCTTATTAGTCATTTTTTCTAATTTAGCAACTGTTTTTTTCTTTGTTTCTGCGTCACGACCGATAACAATACCAGGTTTAGCCGTATGTAAAGTAATTTTTACACGATCTTTCCCGCCTTTGCCTTTTACTCGTTCGATTTCGATGTGAGAAACAGCGGCTTTTTTATAAAATTCATTTAGGTAACTACGAATTTGTTGATCTTCCTTAACTAGGGAAGGAACTGCTGTTTTTTCAGCAAACCATTTTGATTCCCATGTACGGATGATTCCAAGACGCATACCAATTGGATTAACTTTTTGTCCCATGTCTCTTCACCTCTACTCTTTATCTGCCACAATTACAGTAATGTGGCTAGTTCTCTTTTGAATGATGTCGCCTTGACCTTTTGCTCTAGGCAAAAGTCTCTTTAAACGAACACCCTCATTAACGTAAACCTCTTTAACGAACAGGTTTTCTACATTTGCATTGTTGTTATGTTCAGCGTTAGCGACTGCGCTGTTCAATACCTTCAAAATAACTGGTGAGGCTCCGCGAGGTGTAAACATTAAGATTGCTTGCGCTTCTTTAATATCTTTACCACGGATTAGGTCTATGACCAATCTTACCTTTCTAGGAGCAATGCGAATTGTTTTAGCTATAGCTTTAGTTTCCATCATATCTCCTCCAATTACTTCTTCTTAGCTTTCTTATCATCTTTACCATGTCCACGATATGTACGTGTTGGTGCAAATTCGCCGAATTTGTGTCCAACCATATCTTCTGTAATATATACAGGAACATGTGACTTGCCGTTATACACAGCAACTGTATGTCCAACGAAATCAGGGAAAACCGTTGAACGACGTGACCACGTTTGGATCACTTTATTTTCGTTTGCTGCATTTTGTTTTTGAACCTTAATTAATAAGTGATCATCACAAAATGGTCCTTTTTTAACTGAACGTGCCATAATTTTCCTCCTACTTCGTGCGACGACGAATAATCAAGTCGTTTGACGCTTTCTTATGATCGCGAGTCTTAACTCCACGAGCCTTCTTACCCCAAGGGGTCATTGGTGATTTTCTACCAATTGCAGTTCTTCCTTCACCACCACCATGTGGATGGTCGTTAGGATTCATAACAGATCCACGTACTGTTGGGCGTACACCCATGTGACGTGTTCTACCTGCTTTACCGATGTTAACAAGTTCATATGATTCATTACCGACAACACCGATTGTTCCACGGCATGTGCCTAAAATCTTACGTACTTCACCAGATTGCAAACGAACCAAAACATATTTGTCTTCGCGTCCAAGAAGCTGAGCAGATGCTCCGGCACTTCTTGCAACTTGTCCACCTCTACCAGGCGAAAGTTCGATGTTGTGAATAATTGTACCTACCGGAATATTCATTATAGGTAATGCATTTCCTGTTTTGATATCTACTTGAGAACCAGAAACGATTTCGTTTCCAACTTCTAAACCTTTTGGAGCAAGTATGTATCTCTTTTCACCATCTACATAGTGAATTAAAGCAATATTTGCAGTGCGGTTTGGATCGTACTCAATCGTAGCTACCTTACCAATGATATTGTCTTTATTACGTTTAAAATCAATTACACGATACTTTCTTTTTGCACCGCCACCTATGTGACGTACGGTGATCTTACCTTGGTTGTTTCTTCCACCGCTGCGAGAAGATGGCTCTAGTAGTGATTTTTCAGGAGTAGATGTTGTTATTTCTTCGTATGTTAATACACTCATGTTACGACGCCCGTTGGTCGTCGCTTTGTATTTTTTAACCGCCATTTGGTTAAACCTCCTCTAATATTTCACTTAAACTGTGAAGGCGTCAATCTTTTGACCTTCAGCTAGCTTGACAACTGCTTTTTTATAAGCAGGTTTGAATCCTTCGTATTTACCCATTTTTTTATATTTAGGTAATACGTTAACTGTATTTACTGATAATACTTTTACATTGAAAATTAATTCAACAGCCTTCTTAATTTCTACTTTGTTAGCTTTTCTGTCTACTTTGAAGGTGTATCTATTTTGACTTTCAATAAGTTTAGTTGATTGTTCAGTAACAATTGGAGCTTTGATAATGTCATAATATTTAGTCATTGCCCAATACCTCCTCTAAAACATCAACTGCATCCTTAGTTAATAATAGAGTCTTACAATTTAGAATGTCATAAACGCTGACATGACTAACTTGTGAGAAAGCTATAGTCGGAATGTTTCTTGCTGCTAATACTTCATTTTCACTGAAATCTTTTGAAACAATGAGTGTTTTTCCTTCAATACCTAGTGTTGCTAGTAAATCTCGGAATAACTTAGTTTTTGGAGCTTCAATGTTTAAACTTTCAACAACTCTTAATTGACCGTTTGCTGCATGATATGATAATGCAGATCTTAATGCAAGTTGACGAACCTTTTGATTCATTTTTACAGCATAGCTTCTTGGTGTTGGTCCAAATACAATACCACCCTTACGCCATTGTGGAGAACGTGTTGACCCTTGACGAGCACGACCAGTTCCTTTTTGACGCCATGGTTTTCTACCACCACCTGATACTTCACCACGACTTTTAACATCGTGAGTACCATGTCTCATTGCTGCTCTTTGTGCATTGACTACATCGTATAATGCTTGTTGATGTGGTTCAATACCGAATACATGATCTGATAGGGTTAGGTCAGCAACTTTATTTCCAGTTTGATTTAATAAATTTACGTTTGGCATAATTAACCCTCCTTATTTCCCACTTTTAACAGCAGTTCTAACAATTACAAGTCCTTTTTGAGGTCCCGGAACGCTTCCGCTAATTAATAGTAGTTGATTTTCAACATCTACACCTACAATTTTAAGGTTTTGCACGGTTACTTGTTCAGCACCCATTTGCCCTGGTAAATTCTTACCTTTAATATTACCTTTAACTGCACCCATAGAACCTGGTCTACGGTGATATCTTGAACCATGTGTCATCGGTCCGCGACTTTGGTTATGTCTCTTAATGGTTCCGGCAAAGCCTTTACCCTTTGAAGTACCTGTTACGTCGATTTCTTCACCGACTTGAAATAATTCATTTTTAACAAGGTCACCAATCGCCAAATCCACCAATTCATTTTTAAGCTCTTCTTTAAAGCGGATTTCTTTAACGAAGCGCTTAGGTGCTGTATTAGCTTTTTTCACGTGCCCTTGTTCAGGCTTGTTACTTAATTTGTCCCGTTTAGTTTCAAAGCCAACTTGAGTTGCTACATAACCATCTGTTTCCATGGTTTTTTGTTGTAGAACTACATTGTCAGCCACATCTATAACGGTAACTGGAACTAGAATGCTATTTTCATCAAAAATCTGAGTCATTCCTAGTTTTCTACCTAAGATTCCTTTGGCCATAATTTTACCTCTTTCTTTATATGGTTATTTTTTCAATACAATATCAATACCTGATGGTAGATCGATATCCATTAATGCACTAATTGTTTTTGGGTTTGGATCAATGATTTGAATTAATCTCTTGTGCGTTCTGCGTTCAAACTGTTCACGTGAATCTTTGTTAACATGTGGTGAACGTAGGATTGTGAAGATTTCCTTTTCAGTTGGAAGAGGAATTGGACCTTGAACTGTAGCTCCAGTTCTAAGTGCACTGTCAACAATCTTTTTTGCAGCTTGATCAAGTAATCTGTGATCATATGCCTTCAAACGAATTTTAATTACATCTTTTGCCATTTTAATAGCTCCTTTCGCCTATAATCCTGTATAGACTTGCTCCACGGAAAAACTTAACACGTAGACAACGGCTATCCGTGTGTCAACAACCTTCCATTTCACAGCCTTACTCATGTTTACACACGAGCGTGTATTATTATATATTAAAAAAAGGGCAATTGCAACCCTTTCGTCAATTTATCTGCTCATTTTATTTTTTTTAATGATTTGATTGTTTTTATTGTTTTTAGCTGCCTCTTGGTCTTTCTTCTTTTTCTCAGCTAAAATAAATTCTAAAACTTGTTCTCTTTTGGCTTTGTTGTCATCTCTACGCTGTTTTGCTAGGGCATCTTTCTTCAATATTCTCTCTTCAATTTTAGCCATTTTCTTATCTCTTTTTCTTTTTTCCCTAAGAATCAATGTAATATTCCATGCTTCTCTTTTTTCCATGCGCCGGGCAGCAACACCAATATACCTACCTCTAGTGTCATTGTGGTCCTTAATAACTTTTTCGATAGACTTTATCTGACTAATAGGTATGGAAAAATCTGTAAATCCTGATTTTAAGAATTTTCTAAATACTTCGGGATTGGTTAAAAAGTTTCCGGCTAAGATATGCTTAACCTGTAATTTATAACTTCTCAAATATTGATGAAGGTCTTTTATATTTGGCCAAAATGTTTCTATGATATCATTCTTTGACATATGACTGTATCTGTCGAAGTTGTCCGATATTTCCTCAACTAAATCATTGAGTTCAATCATTGCAAAGTCCATCTGCTTATATTCATCAAAATACTCATAAGCCGATTCGGTTTCAAAAATGACGCCTAATTTCACATGATCTATTTTTGATTCAAAAGAGGCATCAGCAAATTGTTCTTTCCAAAAAAATATTTCTTCACTCATACGTACCATGGGTATCGCTATATTAACTTGTGTGCCTGTTTTTTCAGCTGCCTTAATAATCGCTTTTAGATGAATTTGAAATATATCTTCATACATTAAAAACGTCTGTGGATCGGTATATATATCTCCAAAATACGCGATTGGTAGTTCTGGACGTAAATCTGGAAGTCGAATAAATACTTCCTTATCTTTCATCGCAGTAAACATATCGTAAAATAGTTTGTATTGCTCTTCATCTTTTGGCATTATACCTTTAGTTACAAACATATATTCTGTTTTAAAAGGGGCGATACCCGCATACCAATTGCCATAAGCGACTTTGTCTAACATTCGCATATCAACCATGGGTGCATAAATATTAATTTTGGATGGCTGATAACTAGAATCTTCACCAATTTGGTATGTTCGCTGATTTATTATGCCTTGGTATTCTTGAATTTCTTCTTCTGATGGATTAATGATAATTTTATTATTCAACCCATCAATTGTAACTAAAGAATTATCCATGTAATCAAAATCATGAATAGCAAGTGGTAATTCAAATTCACGAGCTAGTGAATAGGCTAACTTTTCATTTTCGGCTCTGCGACAAATAATACCTTGAATTCCTTTAGGCAAATTATATAAATATTCTTTTTTAAAATCATCTACAAATAGAATAAATTCACCATCAACAGTTTTTAAAAATCTTTTAACCAATGACATTTCATATCTAGTCATTAATCTAAATGTAAATTCATCTATGAAATTTTGAAGTTCGTCCAGATTTTTCGCAAATTTCTCCCCAATTTCATCAGAATAATTCTCCAAATACAAGTCAACAGCTTTTCTATAAGCGATAGGGACATCAATATGATCTATTACAACGTATTTTATGAACTTATATTTAATTTTTGATGTATCAAACGTAAAAAAAAGTGAAGACAATAGATCATATGTTTCACCTTTGTTTTTTGAACTAGCCTCTTTAATTTGAGTATATTTAATCTGTTCATCGACAGTTTCCCAAGATAACTCATAAAAATATTTTTTAAACTCTAATAAATGTATTTTGTTTGTCTCGTTTTGTGAATTAAAAATCTTTATTTTTCCTGTTGCTGCAATTCCGTGAATAACCCTACACAGGTGGTTATTATCTTCCAGTTCTTCCATCTTTCTTATCCCCTCATTATTTTATTTTTTACTAAATATGCTGCACCAATAAACCCAGCATTATTTCCCGATTTGGCTAATATAAACGGTATTTTGTATGTTGAAAATCTAGCGTGTTTTTTATAGTGTTGTACAATGAGGTCTAAAAGAAAATCTCCTGCCTTTGAAATACCTCCTCCGATAATAAAAACTTCAGGATCAACGACAACAGCCAAGACACTTGCACTTATTGCAACATACTCAGCAACATTATTAACAACTTTTAGACTTATAATGTCTCCAGATTTTGCAGCATCAAATACATTTTTCACGGTTAATTCATCGAGATTCAAACTTGTTTTTCCAGTTTTAGCAAGTTCTCTTACATTTCTAAAAATTGCAGCTGTACCACAAACTTGTTCTAGACATCCCTTGGATCCACATCCACAAATGATTTCAGTTGGCTCATTAGATACTTTCATATGGCCAATTTCCCCACCAAATCCAGAATAACCTTCATGAATTTTCCCGTCGATAATTATTCCTCCACCAACTCCAGTGCCCAATGTGTAAAATACTACACTATTATATGGTTTTTCAAAACTCTGGCTTTCTCCCAATGCGGCAATTGTAGCATCATTAGAAACGGTTACTTCTACATGCTTTGGTAAATAAGTCTTGAGCATATTAGAGATATTCATATGATCCCAATTTAAATTAGAACAATGTTCTACATAACCATTCTTAACTGGGCATGGTATAGCCATTCCAATACCAACAATATTCAACATATTAATTTGATTTTCCTTATTGATTATAACGATTGTTTCAATAATTTTAATAAAAAGACTTGTTTCCTGATTATCAAATGGAGTTTGTGTTTCATATGTATATATCATCTTCATTTCAGACAACAAAAAAAGACCAAACTTGATATTTGTTCCCCCAATATCTATACCATAAACATATTGAATCATTTGCCTAACCCCCAAACTTTTTATGTCACTAATATTATAACTTATATAGTATAAAAGTCAAAGAAAATTTAGTTTTTTATAGAAAAAAGAGCACCTTCAAAGATGCTCTTGGTTTTTTCAG
>CAZKLF010000025.1:0-16302 GCA_964553665.1 uncultured Mariniplasma sp.
TAGAAAGAAAGGAAGTTATACTCAATCTATCATTACATTAATGAGTATACAAGGCCAACATGTGCGGAATAGTCGGATTCATTGGTAATAAGAATGCTAAAGATGTTATCCTAAATGGACTAACACGTCTTGAATATAGAGGTTACGACTCAGCTGGTCTGAGTCTTTTTAACAATAGGTATCAAATCTTTGATGTCTATAAAGATGAAGGCCGTGTACAAAAACTCATTGATTCTACAAAATCAGCTCCTTATTCAAATGTAGGCATAGGACATACAAGATGGGCTACTCATGGTAAAGTCAATAAAGAAAACTCTCACCCTCATTATTCACAATCAAGACGTTTTATTATTGTGCATAATGGCGTCATAGAAAACTATCAACAACTAAAACAGCAATATCTATCTAAATCTAAATTTGAGAGTGATACAGATACAGAAGTTATCGCTCAGCTTATTGAGACATTTTCTCAAACACTTCACGTTGAAAATGCAATAACAACTACCCTTAAACTTCTTCATGGATCTTATGCTCTACTCGTACTAGATGCAGCTGATCCTGAAAAGATATACGCAGCTAAATATAAGAGTCCACTCATTGTAGGTAAAGGCTCTGAAGGTATAACAATTGCATCTGATCTAATGGCTTTAGTAGGCTACGCGGATACTTATCATCCTTTGGAAGATAAGACTTTTGTTGTTGCTAGAAAAGATGATGTAAGAATCTTTAATTTAGATCACAAGCCACTTGATGCACAATTCAAAAAAATAGAATTAGATGATACTGATACAACTAAAGGTGAATATGCTCATTTCATGATGAAAGAAATTCATGAACAACCTACAGTCTTACGACGTATCCTTACTAATTACTACGATAAAGAACAATCATTAATTAAATCTGAAATTCTTGAAACAGTAAAAAAAGCTGATCGCATCTATATTCTTGCTGCTGGAACATCCATGCATGCAGGACTTGTAGGTAAACACTTACTCGAAAAACTAGTTTCAATTCCTGTTGAGGTTCATATTGCATCAGAGTTTGCATATCAAACTCCGATGATCTCAAAAGAACCTGTTTTCATTTTAGTTACTCAAAGTGGTGAGACTGCTGATTTAAGAGCATGTTTAGTCTATCTCAATGAATATAAGTATAAAACATTAACGATAACCAATGTACCTACTTCAACATTAGCAAGAGAAGCTACTTATTTTCTTGAATTATTTGCAGGTCCAGAAATTGCAGTAGCATCTACAAAGGCTTACGTTGCTCAAATTTCAGTTTTTGCACTACTTGCATATGAACTCTCTAATAAATCAATTGATATTAAAAAAGAAATCTCAATTGCTGCTTTATCTATTGAACAATTTTTAGCATCTGAAAATATTCTAGAATTAGTACGTAACTATTTGACACGTAGAAACTGTTTCTTCATCGGTAGAGGTCTTGATTACTGTGTAGGTCTTGAAGCAGCTCTTAAGCTTAAAGAGATATCCTATATACAATCTGAAGGGTTTGCTGCTGGTGAGCTTAAGCACGGGACAATTGCTTTAATAGAAAATGGAACACCAGTTATTGCTATCATTTCAGATCCAAATATCAATGGAAATACTAGAAGTAACTTAAAAGAAGTTGAATCTAGAGGTGCATACACCTTTAAAATCGTCTTAGAGGCATGTAAGCGTGACGGCGATGAAGTAGTCATAAATGATGTTCATCCCTTACTTACGCCGTTAGTAATGATTGTTCCTGCACAGCTTATTGCATATTATGCTGCACTAGAACGTAGCCACGATATTGATAAACCGAGAAATCTTGCTAAGAGCGTAACGGTTGAATAGGGGGATTTATGGGAAAATATTTTGGAACTGATGGCATACGTGGAGTTGCCTTTGAAAAACTAAATAGTGAATTAGCATTTAAAGTAGGTCAAGGACTTGTTCATACCTTCCATCCCAAAACAGTTATTATTGGGATGGACACAAGAAAATCCTCACCAATGCTTGCATATAGTATTGCTAAGGGATTATTAGCAATGGGTATTGATGTGTTATTTGCTGGTGTTGTTTCAACACCAATGATTGCATATTACTCAAAACTTAAAGCTATTATAGGCATTATGATCACTGCATCCCACAATCCTTATATGGATAATGGGATTAAAGTATTTAATAAAGGTTATAAAACGATAGAAAAAAATGAACTAGTTATTGAATCCTTTATCGATTCTGGAGAATTAACATTTGAAACCTTCGGTAAGTTCACTTTATTCGAAGACCTTAAAGATGAATACATGAAAATCTATGACAATATGGATTTTCAATCAAAAACATTTAAAGTTGGATTTGACAGTGCCAATGGAGCGAATTACCTAATCTCAAGATATGTCTTTGACAGAATTTATCCATCAGCAATCCAAATCTCTAATAATCCAGATGGAGAAAACATAAATACTAATTGTGGGTCAACACATATAAAAGCTATTCAGTCTTTAGTTAAAGATAAGAACCTTGATATTGGATTTAGCTTTGATGGTGATGGCGATAGAATTATCGTAATTGATCACAATCAAAAGATTTACGATGGAGATCAAATCATTTACTTGATTGCTAAATACTTAAAGAAAAAGGATTTACTTCATAAAAATACAGTTGTTTTAACTAAGATGAGTAATCCTGGTATCTTAAAAGCACTTAAAGATCAAAATATCTCATATGTTTTAACTGATGTAGGAGATAAACATGTTTTCCATGAGTTATATTCTCACGACTATACAATAGGAGGAGAATCATCTGGTCATGTCATTTTAACCCACCTGTTACACTCTGGGGATGGTTTACTAGTTGCGATTTACATCTTAAAGATCTTAGAAGAACTCAATACAACCTTAGAGAAACTCACATCTGAGGTAGAACTCTATCCTTATAAACTAACTAATATTAAAGGTATAGATAAAAAAGTCCTTAAATTGGATTCCATTCAATCCTTGATCTCTTCTATAAAAGAAAGACTTGGAGAAAATTCATTATTATTGGTCAGAGCAAGTGGCACTGAAAGTCTCATTCGTGTTACAATTAGTTCAAAGGATGAAAGTTTAGTTGATTCTTTAACACAAGAACTTGTTTCAATCATATCAAAGGAGGGTAAATCATTATGAAAAAATATGCATTAATACTTGCTGCAGGTAAAGGTACGCGAATGCGTACAGAAATGCCTAAATGTGCTTTTCCAATCTTAAAGAAACCAATGATTTCATATATTGTTGAAAACATTGAAAAAAGTAACATCAATGAAATATGTGTGATCGTTGGTCATAAGAAAGATGTCATCGAAGATATCTTAAAAGATAGAGTGATCTACGCTGAACAAACAGAACAGTTAGGGACTGGCCATGCTGTCTTATCTGCTGCGCCTTTACTTGCTGATAAAGAAGGTGTAACATTTATTCTGCCAGGTGATATGCCGCTTATGGAATATCCCTTAATGAATAAGCTCCTTAGAGCGCATCAAGAGATGGGAAATGATTTAACAGTTGTTACAATGCATATGGACTATCCAAAAGGATACGGACGAATTGTCCGTAATGAATATGGTATCGTTACAGGTATTATTGAAGAGAATGATTGTAATGAATCACAAAAGCTCATTAAAGAAGTAAACTCAAGTGTTTATATGGTTGATAATAAACTCTTATTTGAAACCGTTAAAAAGATTCAGAAGAACGACCGTAAAGGTGAATTCTATTTGACTGATATTGTTAATTTGATGCATAAAGAATATAAAGTTAATACCTTTATGGTACGTAACCCAATGGTTACGATGGGCATTAATGATTTATTTGGTATAAGTGTTGCTGAAAAATACTTAAGAGAATCTATTAATAAAGGACATATGTTAAATGGTGTTTCGATTGTCAATCCTGAAACAGTTACAATCGGACATAATGTTGTTATTGAAGAAGCTGTGTGGATTTATCCAAACACAACCATCATGGGTAACTCTGTCATTAAAAAGGGTGCGATTGTTGGACCGAATACAGAAATAGTGGATTCAGTAATCCATGAAAAAGCTGAGATACGACATAGTATTATTCTAGATTCTATCGTTCATGAAAATACAACAATTGGACCATTTGCACATTTAAGAAATCATGCTGAAATTGGTAAGAATAATCGTATTGGTAACTTTGTTGAAGTTAAGAAATCAACAACTGGTGAAGGGACTAAAGCCGCTCATTTAATTTACTTAGGCGATTCAACAATCGGTAAGAATGTTAACTTTGGTTGCGGTAGTGTTACTGTGAACTATGATGGCGTTAAAAAACACCAAACAATTATTGGAGATGATGTTTTTGTAGGTTGTAATGTCAATTTAGTTGCACCTGTGAAAGTTGGAAATCGAGTATTTATTGCTGCTGGATCTACAGTGACTCATGATATTCCAAATGGTGCACTTGCAATTGCAAGAAACAAACAGATCAATAAAGATGATTATGCTAAACACTTTATTAAACCAAAAGAAGACGAAAAATAGTATATTTATGTAAATTTTAGTCAATAGAACTCATTTTCTATTGACTTTTTTGTATTTTAATGTAAACTTTATAGCATAAAAGGAGATTACTATGAAAAACTATACAAGACAAGATATATTAAAAATGGCAAAAGAAAATGATGTAAAATATATTCGACTGCAATTTACCGATATGCTAGGAACTGTTAAAAATGTTGAAATTCCAGCCACAAATTTAGAAAGGGCTTTAGCAAATGAAGTTATGTTTGATGGATCTTCTATTCAAGGATTCGTTAGAATCGATGAAGCAGATATGTATCTTTATCCAGATTTATCTACTTGGTTAATTCTAGAATGGGAATCTACTCCTGCTGGTAAAGTCGCAAGACTTATTTGTGATATCTATACGACTCAACATCTTCCTTTTGAAGGTGATCCAAGGTATATATTAAAAAGAAACTTACAAGCCATGAAGCCTTTTGGTTACGAAAAGCTAAATGTTGGTGTAGAACCCGAATTCTTCTTATTTAAATTAGATGAAAAGGGACATCCAACGATGGAATTTAGTGATCTTGGTGGATATTTCGATTTAGCACCTATTGATGGTTCTGAAGATGTCCGCCGGGATATCGTTTTAGAACTTCAAAAGATGGGATTTGAAATGGAAGTGTCACATCATGAAGTTGCTTTTGGACAACATGAAATCAACTTCCACTTTGATACTGCACTTGAAGCATGTGATAACATTCAAACTTTTAAGATTTTAGTTAAGAATATTGCACGCCGTCATGGTTACCATGCAACATTTATGCCAAAACCAATTTTTGGCATTAATGGATCAGGTATGCATACAAACTTATCCTTGTCTGATGTTGATGGTAACAATCTATTTTATGATCCAACAACAGATAATCAATTATCACAAACTGCATTACGATTTATTGCTGGTATTATGAAGCATGCTCAAGAGTTTTGTTTGGCTACAAACCCAACAGTGAACTCATATAAACGTTTAGTTCCTCACTTTGAAGCACCTTGCTATATCTCATGGAGTGACGCGAATAGATCTACGATGATTCGTATTCCAGCTGCACGTGGTAATTCCACACGCATCGAAATACGTTCTGTTGACCCATCTGCCAATCCTTATCTTGCTATGAGCGCTTTACTTGCTTCAGGCTTAGATGGCATCAAGACTGAACTTAACGGACTTTCTCCAATCAAAAAGAATCTATTTAAGATGTCAGATAATGAAAGAAAACGTTTAGGTATCAAGAACCTTCCTGAAAGCTTACAAGAAGCGATGCAAAGTTTTGCTGCATCTTCCTTGATGAAAGAAGCAATTGGTGATGTCTTGTTTTCTAAGCTTTTAGAAGCTAAACAAATTGAGTGGGATGATTATAGAACATCAATTACTGCATGGGAATTAAAGAAATATTTACCTATCATCTAAATAATCAACTATGAAGGACACTCATTGTATGTCTGTCCTTTTATGTAAGTAAAGGGGTATTTATGGTAAAACCAAAAATCAAAAAGAATGACATCCTGAAAATTATCGCAATGGTAACAATGCTCATCGATCACCTTGGTGTTCTCTATTTTCCTGATTATCAGATTTTTAGGTCAATAGGGCGCATTGCTTTTCCAATATTCGCTTTTTATCTTGCTATGGGATTCTCTTTTACATCTGATAAAAAGATGTATGCTTTAAGATTACTGACATTTGGGGTATTTGCACAAATGCCTTATATGTTTTTAAATGCAGATGTAAAAGCTCATTTTTTAGGATTTAATGTGCTATTGCTTTTTACTTATGCAATAGGCATGCTTTATGTATTTGATTTAGCCGTTAATGCAATAAAGAAAAAGGATATTTTATTATCCATATATTTCATGATTGGATTACTAATTATTCTTATTATTCCAGATTTTCTAGCTTATATCATTCACGGTTTTTATCTTTCTTATGGTAGTTATGGATTAGTATTAATTTTATTATTTTATATACTGATTAATAAACCACGAATATTAGTGCCTTTATTTATTGCTATTTCGTTTATATTTGCTTATCTAAGAGGTGTGGTCAACATTAGTAACTATTTAGATGTGAGCTATTTCAGTACTCTAACTAACTTTCAGTTGGTTTGGAATGAAATAACAGTTTATAAAAATGGATTATTAACACTTCAAGGTTATTTCTTCCAGTCAAGAAGTATCTTAGGTGTATTACTGGTTATCTTTTTAAGTAAGTTAAACTATCAAATCAGCATGCCTAAATATGTGGCATATCTATTCTATCCTTTGCATATCGCATTACTTGTGATTATTCGCATATTAATGGAGTAGAAATATGTGAGATATACCTGTTTGTTTTTGGCCCTGTTTCTATGTTATAATATCGAAGTAAATAAACTAAAAATTATAAATAGAGGGGTAAGCAAATGAAAACATGGGATTTAACAGATTTATATTCAGGATTTGACAAAAAATATTTAGGTGATGTTGCAAAATTAGACAAACTACTTGATGATTATGTAGTGTTTATTCGTAATAAAGATGTTGATGATGTGAAGTATATTGAAGAGTATTTATCTTTTCAAGAAAAAATGTCTTCACTAGCTAGAACTTTAATTAGTTATCCAAGTTTAGTCATGGCAACTGATGTTACAAATCAAGAAGGGCCAGTTCATATGTCTAAACTTCAACAAATATTTAGAAAATCAACAGCTGAAGATGTCTTATTTGCGCGTTATTTATTAAATATCGACTTAGATGAAATTTCATCTAAATCGGAATTGATTAAAAAATATCATTTCATTCTCTTTAGAGAACAAGAAGACGCTAAACATCTATTAACTGAAAAAGAAGAAATTATGTATTCTAAATTAAGTGAATTATCTTCAGGCTCTTGGTCAAGACTTCAAGGCTTGACTACCGCTAATCTTCCTGTCTCATTTAGAGACAAGGAAATCACGTTAAGCGAAGTTAGAAACTTAGCCTATGATAATGATAGTTCTGTTAGAAAAGATGCGTATAACGCTGAATTAAAGGCCTATGAAGCAATTGAAGACCAAGTTGCCTTAGCATTATCTAATATTAAACGTGAAGTTATTATTATGAATGAATTAAGAGGCCATGAATCGGCGTTATCAAGAACTCTTTTTCAATCAAAGATGACAAAAGAAACATTAAATGCGATGATTGAAGCGATGAAGGATTCTCGCCCTTCCTTTGCAAAATACTTAAAAGCAAAATCAGCATATCTAAAACATGAAGGTTCATTACCATTTTATGATATGTTTGCGCCAGTTGGAAAACTAGAAAAAACATATACTTATGAAGAAGCTCAAGCAATCGTTAAAGAAGGCTTTTATAGCTACTCAAAACGTTTAGGAGATTTCGCTACTAAAGCGTTTGATAACAATTGGATTGATCCATTTCCTAAGAAAGGAAAAAGAGGTGGTGCATTTTGTTCTAATCAACCTCAATTGAAGCAGTCTCGCATCATGAGCAACTTTACTGGATCTTTATCTGACATCTTAACCTTAGCACATGAACTAGGCCATGGATACCATGGCGAGATCATCTCTAATAACGATCCTTTGTTTTGGAGTTATCCAATGCCTTTAGCAGAAACTGCATCTATCTTCTGTGAAACAATCGTTAACAATCATTTATTATCAATGATAACTGATCCAAAAGAAAGACTATCAGTTTTAGAAAATTCTCTACAAGGTGATACTCAAGTCATCATCGATATTCTTTCTCGTTTCTTCTTTGAAACTAACCTTCTAGAAAAATCATCTGGTCCAGTATCTAAACACTTAATGAAATCTATGATGCTTGATGCTCAAAAAGAAGCGTATCAAGATGGATTAGATAAAAATGTCTTACATCCTTATATGTGGCTTACTAAAGGACATTATTATAGTGCTGGATTAAATTTCTATAACTTTCCATATGCGTTTGGATTACTCTTTGGTAAAGGATTATATGCACAGTATTTAAAGAATCCAAAATCATTTTTAAAGAGTTATGATGACTTGCTTGCTTTAACGACTCAAACAACAGTTGAACAAGTTGCCAAATCAATGAATATTGATGTGACTAAAAAAGCATTTTGGATTGATTCATTAGAACAAGTCAATAAAGACATTGAAGAGGTCTGCAGTCTGTTTTTGAATAAATAATAAAAATGCGTCTTATCACTTATATAACAAGTTATATGTGATATAATTAATTTATGAATAAGTACGGAGGGAATATATGAATAACCAAGAAATAGATGGACAAAATGAAATTAGTTTATTGGACATCTACAAGATTTTAAGAAGTCATTTAGTCATTATATTGATATTCACATTAATGATTGGGGGTCTTGCCACATTTTATGCCTATGCAATTGCAAATCCTCAATACAAATCAAGCGCATTTGTGATGGTCCAAGTTCAAGTAGACCCTGTAACTGACTCATATGATCTAGTTAATGCTCAAAGATTGATGGCAACAACACAAGACTTAATTGCAATGCCAGTTGTTTTAGATGATGTTATTTCAGACTTGAGTCTAAATACGACTGCTGAGCAAATGGCGAGTAATCTTTCTGTACAGTCTTCGACAACCAGTTATTTTATAACGGTAAGCTACACATCTGAAAGTAAAACGTTATCTAGAGATGTTGTCGACGCTATAATTAGTTCTGCAGTTACTTTTGCTGATGCTAATGTTCCAATTTTGGAAAGTAACATCATTAGGACTAGTTATGCTGAATTAGGCAAATATGATTCGCCAAATAAACCTTTATATGTTATCGTCGGCATTATTTTAGGTGGTATTGTTGGTATAGGATTTGCATTTATAAAAGAGTTAATGAATAATACATTTAGAACAAAAGATCAGATAGAAGCCGCTTTAGGTATTCAAGTTTTAGGAATTATACCTGAATTTGAAGTAAAGGAGATGAAGTAAATGGCAAAAAAAAATATATTCAACGGTGAACGTGCAGAAAGATATAATTACTTAGTAACTAAAGAACAGCCAATGTCATATACTGCTGAGTCATTTCAAAAAGTGTTGATTAACTTGGATTATGCGAATATTGATGGAAAGCATAAAGTTATTCAATTCACTTCGACTTTAGCAAGTGAAGGCAAATCAACTTTTGTCTCTAATTTAGCTTATCTACTTGGTCAAAAAGGGAAAAAGGTTGTTTTGATTGACCTTGATTTAAGAAAACCCAAATTAAATAGAGTTTTTGATATTCCAAATAAAGATGGTTTAACTGATTATCTATCATCGAAAATTAATTTTGATCAACTTGTTCGTCATTCAGATAAAATAGGCATCGATTATATTATTGCTGGTGAAAAAACAACTGCCATTGTTAATGTCTTGGAAGCTCAAAAACTTAAGGATTTGCTTGCAAAATTAAAAGAAAACTATGATTATATTCTTTTAGATACACCACCAGTAATTGCTGTTTCTGATGCTTTATATGTATCTAGAATCGCTGATGGTGTCATTTTCGTTGTCGCTCAAGGTATAGCTAAGAAATCATTAGTAAAAGAAGCAGTTACAACATTAAAGACCAATCATGTGAATATTTTAGGTGTTGTTTTAACACAAGTTAGTCTTAAAGGCGGAGTTTATGGCTATGGGTATGATTATAGTTATAAATACGAATAATTTTTATGATTGATATCCATTCTCACATCTTACCTGGTGTTGATGACGGTTCTAAAAGTATCGAGGTTTCAATTGAGATGATTAAAAAAGAAATCCTTGATGGCGTAGATACAGTGATTCTCACACCTCATATCCAATCCAAGGTCTCTAAAGTTGAACTTAGTGCACACTTATCAATCTTTGAAAATCTAGTAGCAGAAGTTAAAAAACAAAACCTGGATATTGACTTATATTTAGGCGCTGAAGTTTTCTATAGATCTCATCTAGATACTGATTTTAATAAAGTTTCTTTAGCTGGAACAAAGTATATCTTAGTTGAGTTTGCATTCCATAATGAAACACCTATTGAAGAAATTGTATATGACCTTTCACGAATGGGTTTTATTCCTATTGTGGCTCATGTTGAAAGATACTCATATTTAAAAAATGATGATTTCATAAAGATTAAACAAACTGGTGCTCTACTTCAAGTCAATACGACATCTATTTTGGGTTTAGACAAAAGGAACGTTAAGAAAAGTACGATGCAATATTTATTGAAAAATAAATTGATTGATATCGTTTCAACTGATGCACATAATATGAATACAAGATGTCCTAATATGAAAGATACATATGAACTTCTAAGGAAACATCATGATGTTACATATTTAGATCAAATATTTGATTTAAATGCAAGAAAAATCATTAATTCAATATAAGCATATCAAAGATATGCTTTTTTTATTAAATTAATAATAAATATATTCAAATTTCTTCTATTTTTAAGAGATCAATTATGTTATACTTACAGTACATATTTAAAAGGAGAGTCTATGATGAACGAACAACAAAATGATACTACAAATGAAATTAGTTTATTAGATATTTTTAAAATTTTGATGAGCAATTTGCACCTCATTTTAATTTTCACCTTTATCATTGCAGGACTTGTTACAGTTTATGCTTATGCAATTGCAACTCCGCAATATGAATCAAATGCTGATGTAATGGTTCAGGTTCAAACTGATCAAGTCATCGTTGGTTCATATGATTATACAACGGCTCAAAAATTGTTATCTACAATTGCTGAGTTGATGAAAAAAGATATTGTATTAGACAAAGTCATTTCTGAGTTATCTTTAGATATGACCGCTAACCAGCTCAGAAGTGGGCTGACTGTTTCATCTAGTACAACCAGTTACTTTATCAACATAACTTATTTATCCCCAGATAATACATCATCAAAAAATATTGTCAATTATATAATTGACTCTGCGATTGATGTCACAAATAACAATCCATCTTTTTCATCTCTAAAAGACAAAATCTCGAGAACTAGTAATGCTGAATTAGGCACATATGCTTCGCCAAATAGACCTTTATATATCATTATAGGTGTTATTTTAGGAGGCATTGTTGGCATAGGATTTGCATTTCTCAAGGAAATGCTAAATAATACCTTCAAAACCAAAGAGCAATTAGAAGCAGCTTTTGATATTCAAGTTTTAGGAATCATTCCTGAATTTGTTGTCAAGGAGGATAAAATCGAGTGATAAATATAATTTCACGCTATGCAGAATTAAGTAAAAAATACGATTATCTATTTACTAAAGAGCAGCCATTTGCATATTCTACTGAGTGCTTTCAAAAAGTATTAATTAATCTTGAATATGTGAATCTTGATGGACATCAAAAGGTTATTCAATTTACTTCTACTTTAGCTAATGAAGGTAAATCAACACTTATATCGAACATGGCTTATCTATTGGGGCAAAAAGGTAAAAAGGTTGTTGTAATTGACCTTGATTTAAGAATACCCAAATTACATAGGGTATTTAATGCAACTAACCGGCTTGGGTTAACTGATTATCTAGCAGGGAAAATTGAGTTTGATCGTTTGATTCGTCATTCTGAAAAAATTGGAATTGATTATATTGTTTCTGGTGAAAAAACATCAGCAGTTATCAATATCTTGGAATCTAAAAAGCTAAGTGCTTTAATCGACCAATTAAAAGAATCATATGACTATATCCTTTTGGATACGCCTCCTGTGCTTGCAGTATCCGATGCGCTATTCATTGCTAAAATTACTGATGGGATTATATTTGTTGTTGCACAAGGTCAAACAAAAAAGGCACTAGTAAGAGAAGCCATATCTACATTAAAGAATAAGCATGTCAATATTATCGGTTTTATTCTGAATAAAGTGAAACTAAATAATAGTGGATATGGTTATGGATATGACTATAAGTATGAAGAATAATCTATATAAATCTTCACCTTAATATAAAATCTAAATTAATATTAATCGAACATATCATCAGATATGTTTTTTTATTGTGAATTTCGAATAGTTAGATTTAGTATTGTAGAAAATATAATTTAATGTAAAATATTTTTATCATACTACTGTATTCAACTAAGCAAATTATTTATTCTTCTAACGTACATTTGATGTATTAGGTTCCAACGATATTCATATTTATTTAAGATAAGGTAAAAAACAGTTATATATTTTTATATAACTTATCAACCATGTTATAATATAGGCAATAAATATTTTAGGAGACATCATATGCCAATGGTTCAAATGGGAAACATGTATTATTTCATGTATATCGCAATAGCAATCGTCTTAACTGTATTTGCAGTTAAGTTTCTAAATAATAAAAGCCAGAAGTTTAGATACTGGTTTATTTTTGGTTTAATAATGGTTGCTTTTACAATACATTTTTTGAAAATATTCATTTGGCCATATACTACAGTGGACAATATTTGGACGAAGGTATCATTTGAAAATATATGTGCTGGTAGCACATTACTTTTCCCATTTTTATATTTCACTAAAAACAAGACGTTAAAAGATTATATGATCATGGTCGGCATAGCAAGTGGAATCATTACATTTATCTTTCCAGTAGATGCTATGAGCGATTATTTTAATGGCGCTTATTTAGGTGCTAGGGGTGCATTTGAACTAGAAGTTATGCGTTTCTATCTAGCACACTTCTTATTATTCTTAGTGCCATTTCTGATGATGCGTTATCAAATGCATGAGTTATCGATTCGCCGTGCATATAGAGCCCCACTCATGTTGGTCTTAGTTTTAGTTATTATTTATATTAATGAACTGGTTTTAACAGCACTCAATTGGGTTCCAAAAGGTGATTTATACGATCCTAGCAAAAGAAACCCTTCATTTATATTTGGTGTTAGGGGGGACTTGACTGGATTAGGTCTATTCTTAGGCGTATTTGTTCCTGGATTTATGAGAGTTCATCCATTAACAGGTGTTATATTTTACTGGCCTGTTATTTGGCTGATTATTCCAGCATTAGTTTATGGTGGATTAATTGTTCTTATATTCATGTTTATTTATGATAATGAAGCAACCAAATTGTTTTTTGGTAAAATACTTGGAATCCGAGAAAAGAAGGATGCCAAAATATAATATCTTTTTTAGAATTAATTTTCGTTTTTTATTTGCTGCAAATCATTCTTATATAATCAATTATCAAATTCATATAAAAAGAGGAGCGTAAAAAATCAATGGACACAAAGCCAAAAGGGTTTACGTATGTCAAGGCAACATACAACTTCATTTCTTATTTTAAGGATGGAAAATGGGATGAAGGGACACTCAGAGAAGATGATACAATCACAATATCATCACTATCAACTGCACTTCATTATGGTCAAGAATGTTTTGAAGGCCTAAAGGCCTACAGAAGAAAAGACGGTAAGATACAATTGTTTAGAGTTAGAGATAACGCTAAAAGATTCAAGATGTCATGTGAAAGAATGATCATGCCGCCAGTAAGTGAAGAAGTTTTTATTGAAGCAGTTAAGAAAGTTGTTTTAGCCAATGAAATCTTTGTTCCACCTTATGGAAACAAAGAAACGCTTTACATCAGACCTTTTATGATTGGTGTAGGGAATAATTTAGGCCTAAAAGCAGCTCCAGAATATATATTTAGTATTGTAGTTTCACCTGTAGGGTCTTATTTTAGTGGTCCTGCTAGACCCGTTGATATGCTCGTATCAGATTATGATAGAGCAGCACCAAACGGTACAGGTCATGTTAAAGTAGGCGGAAACTATGCTGCGAGCTTATATCCTCATTTCTTAGCTAAACAAAGCGGATATGCAGATTGTATCTTCTTAGATCCCAAAACACATACAAAGATTGAAGAAGTTGGCGCAGCTAACTTTATAGGAATCACTAAGGACAATAAATATATTACTCCGATATCGCCATCGATTTTAGATAGTATAACAAATAGATCACTTAAGTGGCTTGCTAAAAACAAGCTTGGATTAGAAGTTTTAGAAGAAGATGTCTATATCGATAAACTTGATCATTTAGCAGAAGCAGGTGCTTGCGGTACTGCAGCAGTAATTACGCCAATTGGATCAATTACGATAGGTGACAAGAAACATGTTTTTCCTTCAAATGAACAAATGGGACCAACGATTAAAGTCTTATATGAATTAATGACTGGTATTCAATTTGGAGATCTTAAAGATCCAAATAACTGGATTAGTGTTCTTTAAGATGAAAGATTAAGATGATTTTGAAGTTTATTCAAGATTACTTATTAAACTATGAAGGAGAAGCTGCTCATGAATTATCAAGAAGTAAAAGATTATATTTTAAAAAATGATGTAAAAATGGTTGATTTTAAAATGGTTGATATTGAAGGTAAGTGGAGACATTTAACAATACCTAGTGAACATTTCGATGAAGATATCATGACAGCTGGTGTAGGTTTTGATGCTTCAAATTACGGTTTCGCACAAGTTGAAAAAAGTGATATGATCTTCATTCCTGATTTAGAGTCAATGACACTTGATCCCTTTACTAAGATTAAAACCTTAAATATGCTGGGTGATGTTTATGTGATTGGTGATGAGAATAAACCTTTTGATCAGTATCCAAGAAATATCGCTAGAAAAGCTGAAAAATATATGATTGATCAGCAAATTGCTGATCAGATGATTATTGGTCCTGAATTTGAATTTCATATTTTTGATCATGTATCTTACCAAGTCGATCCAAATCATATCTCATTTGAAGTTAATACCTTAGAATCTGATGTCAATTCAAAAAGGAATGACATCAAAAATAATGGGTATCAAATTAGTAAGCAAAGGGCTTATCATATTGATTCACCTAACGATTCGACTTATAGTCTTAGAAGTGAGATGTGCATCCTTTTGGAAAATTGGGGTGTACCTGTTAAATATCATCATCATGAAGTCGGAAGTTCTGGTCAGCTTGAAATTGAAGTTATACTTGGTTCAATGAGAAAAATGGCTGATCGAACAATGATTACCAAATATATAATTAAAAATGCTGCATTAAATGCTGGCAAAACAGCAACGTTAATGCCAAAACCTCTATATGGTGAAGCTGGTAACGGGATGCACGTTCATATGCTTTTGGTTAAAGATGGAAAACCTCTATTCTATGATAAAAATGGGTATGCAGAATTATCACAAACAGCACACTATTTTATGGGGGGAATCTTAAAACATATTGGTTCATTATGTGCGATTACAAATCCATCAACAAATTCATATAAACGTTTAATTCCTGGATTTGAAGCACCTGTAACAATTGGTTATGCAACATCTAATCGATCTGCAATTATTCGCATTCCTTCTTATGCAAAATCACCTAAGACAAAACGATTTGAATTGAGAAACCCAGATGCAACTTGTAATCCTTATTTTGCTTATTCAGCTATATTAATGGCTGGAATAGATGGCATAGAAAACAAAATTGATCCAAAGGATCACAACTGGGGACCTTTTGATTTCAACTTATATAACTTAACAAAAGAAGAACAATCAAAGATTGAATCAGTTCCTGCATCCTTAGAAAAGGCTCTTGATGCACTAGAAAATGATTATGCTTATCTAACTAAAGGTGGAGTATTCCCTGAAGCGCTGATTCAAACATGGATAAAGAAAAAAAGACAGGAAGCAAAGGAATTAAATCAAATCCCACATCCTGCTGAATACAAAAAATATTATAATAGCTAAAAAAAATGGTAGAGTTCTATTAAACTATACCCTATGTCAAGGACTAATAGAAAAAAGAGACTTAATATTTAA
>CAZKLF010000026.1:0-16067 GCA_964553665.1 uncultured Mariniplasma sp.
AGCATGGACAAAATCACCCAATATTTTGAGCGACTCATTAATGATATCATGGAAGTTATCCTTTGTTATACCTGCATACAGTGCAGAAATGATAGATATTTTTTTGTAAAATGCTAATTCAGTTTTTACTATTTCTTTACGTCTTTTGTCATTTAATTCCAATATAACACCGACTTTCGATAGATTATTAATATAAAGTTATTATACCTTATTTTTATAAAAAATGGTAAAGCCAAAGGGATTTAGATGTTTCAGAATACAAATCCACTTAATCTTTACTTGCTACATATTTATCATTATTATATAATTCAAACCCACTTAAAGCAATAATGTTATTAAGAATTGATTCGGTATTTAATAATATCTGGAATCACTGTTTAAATTTGATATAATAGTCTTCCTGATCGAATGTTAAAACATGATTTTTAACTGAAATGGATATAGTTTCCTTCTCATAATTAACCTACTATAATTGTCATGACAATCGTTATGGGTATCATCAAAACACTGAACATCATAGCATAATTAAAATGCTTCATTTTTAATCTGACAATTTTTGAGTTGATGTTTATTTGAGATAAAATCATTTCACACAATTCTTCTTCATTAATTTTTTTTGAATTACCAATATATTCATCTGCAGACATATTAGAAATCGCAATAAAGGAAACAAGGTTATTTGCGAATATGTCTTCTTTCTTAGTTCTGGCAATAAATACTGAAACTAAATGATATATGGCCAATCCAAGAACTATTAGATATATCATACCGAAAATTATAATTAGAGTGATTTCCACGTTACTCCCATTCATAATTAAGTTTGATACTTGGCCATAAGTATTTGCAGATAACCCAACAAGTAATGCAATGAATGCCATTAGAATTGATGACTTATTATCTGCAGCTCCGATCCAAGAATTTATTACTTCCAAGGTTCTGAATGATGTTTCTTTATCAAATGCTTGATTTATTCTATTGTCCATGTTGCCCCCTTAATGATATATGTGTTTTCTAGCAAACTATTATGTGCCTTACAAAAGGTTTTATACTGTTTACTTAAATGTTCATATGTTTTTGAGTCTAAGATAATTTGATTTTTACTAGCTTCGTTACAAAATTTAGAAGCATAATTAGTAATATCGCTTGGATATGCTACTTCGCTACCATTATCAGTTGTTAGTCTAGTTACATACACATGTCCGGTACGAATACCTATACCACAACTGATTTCCCAATCAGAGTTTAGTAATGGGTTCATCGACTCAGCAATGTAAGTATTTGTTGTTATTGCAGCAGCTACAGCTCTTTGTCCTGAATTACCTGTAGAATCATTTGTGAATGCACATAATATTCCATCACCTACAATCTGCAAAATAATACCATTGCGCTCATTTATGGCTTTTTTGCACAACATAGTATACATTTTATAGATTTTCACCATATTCTTTCTTCCTATAGCATCAGTTAGCACAGTTGAACTTCTAATATCAATAAACATGAGAGTCGTTTCGATGTTATATACGTTTTTTCCACTAGGAACTTGATTTTTATCCAAAAACCCATCTTGATTAACAACACTTATACTTTGATCATAAATTTGTTTCAACTCATTCTTTAATGATTCCAATTCACTTCTATCCATATTTATTCTCCTCACTATATTAAATTAACGACTACTAGTTCTTCTTCTAATTCGTCTAGTTAAAGGCTTTTCTTTTTTATAATTGTTTAAAGAATACAAGAATAACAGTATAAAGGCAGACGTTATAATCCACTTCACTATTTCTAGAGTTTCTAAATACATGCTTCTTTCTAAATCACTCATAAAACTAAAATCAATATCAGTTATATAAATAATTCCAAAAAAACAAGATGCAATAAATATAAACAATAATTGGTGCAATCTAATTACTTTATGCTTGTCTCTGTCTTTAATAATCATATTTCTAAGTCTAATGACTAAGGCGAAAATATTAGTAATAATTAAAGCATAAAACAACATAGGTAACATGATAGAAACGAAATTATTAAGTACAATATCCCATTGAAATGGTATTGTAATAAGACTATTAACCACTATTGGATAACCAAACGCTGCAAGATAAAGAAGTAGAGATAACATCGAGAATTGGATTGCATCCATAATTAATACTTTCTGTGTTTGTGTCTTTGTAACCCTTAATTTTTTATGCATCCATAATCCAATTAAAAAATACAACGTAATAATACCTAATAAAAACACAACTGCAAATACCGAACTTTTATATATTGCCAAAAGTATCGTTCCCCATATACTAACTGTAGCAAAACCGATAGTAAAACCAATTATACCTAATCCTATAGTTATCAGAATCAATGCTCCTAAGACTTTCAACCCGGTCAAGAATGCCTTTAAAATCCAAGAGAAAATTCTTGATGGTAATCCTTTATGTTTCTCGTCTACTTGTTCTTTTCCATCTTCACAATCTAGAACATCTTGTTCTTGCTGGACTGGTGGAGTATTATTCTTGAATTTTCCTACTAAATCCTTGAAATTCACAACCTGATATACTTTTAGATAAAATCTAATCTTTCCATATGCTAACAATAAAAAATCTATTGATATTAAAGATATTAACCCTATATTCAACATAATTGTATCCTTTCACCATTATCTATAGTTGAGAAAACTTCTCTAAGTGCATATATACATCTTCTTCAACAATTTTAGGAATAATCGTTTTTGCATTATAGAACTCGTTCATATAATAATGTGCAAATGCAATTGCATCTATCTCAATTTCTTGTTTCAGGTAATCTTCATCGTTTTCAAGAATACCAGAAGGTTGCTCATAATTTGCGATGTCTTGTTTCCACTGATTGATCGTCTGTTGATCTATCTTTTCATTTCCTTTATATTTACCTGTTACAACTAAATATTGGAATGCATGTCTAGCTTCATGAAAACATGTTACTTGGATTTCTAAATGATTTGCTGATTCAATCCACGCTTCATTAAATGCAATAATCTATTTATCTTTTAGAAAAACAGAATTAATCCCTCTTTTTGTTAAACTTAAGTCATTAAAAAACTGCACATCAGGAGTCTTTATGTTAAGTATCCGTGCAGCAATAGCAACACCATTAATCGCAACTTCAAAATTATCCATGATAACCCCCGTATAATCGTATAATTATAAATAAAGTATATCATATTTCATTTATTAAGAAAACAGAAAAAAAGCCATAGCAGATTCAACCGCTATGGCTTTTGCAACGTATCTTGTATTCTATTCTTGTTTTGTATTAATAAAGGTAAGTTTTTCAGCGTAAATTCTTAAGAAATTATTATCAATTCTAAGTGAAGCTTTAACTCCGATTGTTGAACCTTCACTGATGTATTCTATAATATTTTCTATTAACTCATCACTTAAGCTGACTGGAATCAAATCCGATTCTGTTTCATCAGTTCTTTTAATCTTAATTGAAACAATTCCTGCATTCCTATCTAGTTTATTCACTCTTCCTACTAATATTACTTGGTTTAGCATTCTAGTATCCTCCTTGTTTTTGTTATGACACATGTTACCTAAATAGCCTCACCATTATAAGTTCTTATTGAAAACAAATAAAAAACGGCTTAATGACACTGTTCGCTAAAAACGGACAAATCTAAAAAGAGACTTGAAGAGCTAATTGCCGAAATTCATATGGCGTTAGTTCTTTTATTTTTTTACTTAATCTTTCTTCATTGTAATACTTTACATAATCATCTACAAGCTCAAACATCTTATTTCTTGATATTTGGCGATGAAGATACATACATTCTGTCTTAAACGCACTAAACCACGACTCAATCGGGCAATTATCTACGCAGCTGCCTTTTGCTGACACACTGTGTTTGATTCCAAATCTCCTTAACCATCGATGATATGTTCTTCCAGTAAACTGAAGCCCCTAATCAGAATGTAAAATAAGTTCTTTGCGTTGATTTCTTAGAACACTTCTTGTTGCTTGTTTGAGTGTTTCTAAAACGAGTTCTAAATCATTGTGTAGAGATACTTTATGACTAACGATGTATTTATCATGTAAATCCTTGATTGCACATAAATAGATTGTTCCTTGTGTGGTTGGAAGAAAGGATACATCAATACTCCATTTTTGATTTGATCGTTCCGTGGTAAAATCTCTTTGTAGAAGATTAGGAATGCGGTAGTGTTCAACTTTGCTATATTTCTTTTTCTTCTTTCTGATAATGGACTGAATTCCATTCAGTTTCATGTATCGATACACGGTTGCTTTTGTGGTGAAAGTACCGTGTATTTTCTTTAGATGCATTTGAATATTCTCTATTCCCCATCGATGATCCATTTCATATAACTGAACAATTTTATCATTAATCTCTTGGTTAAATGCCTTGTGTTGTGGCCTACCTAAGGCTATCCAGTCATAATATCCGCTTTTAGAACATTTTAATCTCTGACAAAGATACCAGACTGAATACTTAGATCTAAGCTCATCTATGACTTGATACTTTTCTTTTGTCTTCTCAGGTAGGCGACCGTTTTTTTTATATCTTCATCCACCTTAATATACTGAATGAGTTCTTCCTTTGTCATTGATGCCAAATCAATTTTTTTGGGTCGACCTTTATTTGGAATCTCACTCTTTTTACCTTTGCCGCGATTATCAATAGTTGTGCCATGTTCTCGGTATTGCTTTACCCATTTTTGTAGTAAACTATGATGAATATCAAACTGATTCACAATATTTGTTTGTGCTAGTTCCTTGTTTAAATATAAAATTACGATTTCATTTTTCTGCTCAATGGTGTATTTCGGATGTGTTCTATATTTCCGTTCGTTCATTTTAAAAACTCCTTTCTTTTTAATTCTAACAAAAAAGACTAAAATCTTTTTACAATTCTAGTCTCTTTTTTATTGTGTCCGTTTTAATCAAACACTTTCTTTAGGCCGTTTCATTACTATATAAAGTTGATATGATTTCATTGCGTAGAGTTGTACGAAGTGCTATGGAAAAATGCCTTGACTTTCCCGAAGTAACATATTTTTAAGCCCATTTATGTTTACACACACGAGACTTTTTCTTACTAAAATGTTCCAAAGAAACATATTACTGTTTTTTTTCCTTTTTGCATACAACTAGAATTAAAAATCAAATTGTTATTGCTTCGAATCATAACATATAACCATTTGCTTGAATATATTTAATATCACCTTTAGTAAAATCATCTTTTTTTGATCTCATGGTAGTAATTTTAGTAATATATCTGTTATTATTTCAGGTTTTAATGGCTTGTAGTAATAATACCCTTGTACCAGTCTACAACTTGTAGTTTTTAGCAAATCGATTTGTTCTTCTCTTTCAATCCCCTCAGCTAAGGAAATATACCCAAACTTCTGAGTCAATTCAAGAATAGTATAATAAATATCCATTTTATCCTTTACTAGAAATTGGTCTGAAAATGATTTGTCAAATTTAACCATATCAACCTTAAAATCAGTTAAATAATTTATTCCTGCTTGTCCTGATCCAAAATCGTCAATGGCAGTTTTAATTCCATTAGCTTTCATTTCAGAAAGTGTTTTTAATGTTAATTCTCTGTTATCTATAATTGTTGATTCAGTAAGCTCAATCCCAAACATTTCAACTGGAATATTGTAGTTTTTTAAGATATCTATAATATATTTAGTTAACAATTGGTCTTCTAACTGGTTTGCTGAATAATTTACATAAACCGGCACAATTTTAATTCCTTCTTTAATCCATAGTGATTGTTGTTCAATCGCTTTTTTTATCACAATTCGTCCAATTTTGTTGATTAATCTATTTTGTTCTGCAATTGGAATAAACTCAGAAGGTGAGATATTCGTATCTGTAATTCTTAATAGAGCTTCCAAACTAATGATTTCACCTGAATCAATATTTACTTGAGGCTGATATACTATAAAAAATCCATCATTCTTAACTGCATTGTTTAATAAATTTATAACTTCATTTTTGCGTTGTATGTTTTCTTCAATTCTTGAATCATAAAAAATATGAGACATTTTATCTATTTTTTTTGCTTCATACATGGCAATGTCAGCTTTTCCTAATAATTCACCAAACGTAATTCCATGCTCAGGAAAAAGACTAATACCAATGCTAAACTCGATAAAAATACTTGATTGTTCTATTTTGATTGGTTTTTCAAACAAAGATTTAATACTCTCAACAAAATCGGTTACTTCGATTTTTTCTATATAGCTACTTATTATTAAAAATTCATCACCTTGATGTCTAGATATGAAAACATGCTCATTTTTTAATTTATTAAGTTTATTAGCAATATTTTGCAGTAATAAATCACCGAATATATGTCCTTTTGTATCATTCACTAATTTGAAATCATCAATATCCATATAGATAATCGCAACTCGTTTCTCTTCAATACAAATCTCATTCATAAACCTTACGCTGGCATATCGATTTGGCAACTGAGTAAGTTGATCAATAAATGCTAAATTAGTCATTCGAGTTATAATATTGAGATTTTCCTTGTTTTTCTCGAATACTTTATTAACAAGATTCGTAAATAGAATACTTAACCCAGACAAATCTTCATATTTTCTATGGGCAGTTCTATACGTTATATGATCCAAATCAATGTTATTTACAGAAGTGCTGAATTTTCTCAAAGGATTAATAACCTTAACATATTGTATTATTATATAAGTTATCAAGATAAAAATTATTATTGAAACAAAAATAGTGATTAAAAAGACTTTCATTAAGTTAAAATCATTGTAACTATATCCAATACCTAATATTCCAATAATATTACCATTATAATAGATTGGGGTTGTAAATTCTAAAACATCTTCTCCTATTTTTTCATAATACGAATCAGAAACATTTTTTTCACCTAGTATAACTTGTTCATATGCCAAATCTCCCGAGTAATCATTCCCAATTTCCTCTATATCAGTATCAGCTATACTTACATAATTAGTGTCTACAACAAATGCATATAATAATTCAGGATTATTATCTATAAATTGTTCTAATACGTATTGATAATCATATTTTTGAGTCAACTCATAAATTACATCAGCTTTGCATCCTACTTGAATAAAAAAACCATCCTCAGCTCTAATATAAACAAATTTATAATACACAAGGGTTTCATCTTCATCTAATTCAGTTCCTAATCGAATTCCTTCAACATGCATATCAAGCCCGCTATGCATAAAGTTATAGATGGGGTCCCCTTCTTGGGGTGTCCATCCAACGAATTCATCATTTGCATCATTAAGTAGCAATCCCTCAGCATTGTACCAATATATATCTGTTAAAATGAATGTTTCAGTCATTTCATATAAATAGTCATTTGTGATTAAATCTCTATGCTTAATGATATTATTTCCTACTGAAACCAATAATGAGTCGATTGAATCAACATAATCATCTTTATGTGCTAGATTGTTGGATAAACTTGCAGAAAGTGTTTCAGTTAATAATTCTCCTGATGAAACCATTTCAGTTTTAAATCTTTCTACAGTAAAAATATATGTTAAAAAACCTCCTATAACAGTTATTAAAAAGAATAATATCAATGGTAACATAAACATTCTTTTTATATTAATTGGTTGAATTGATTTCATAATTACCTTCCTATTGCAAAAAAGTGGTGAGTCTTAGGTGATTTAAGTTTATTGATGGATATTAAAATACAACCTAAAACTCAACCTTATTATTCATTATAGCATTTCTATAGATTGTATGCAAAGTACATTTTAAGCCCTAATTACGCAATTTGCATAATTGATTTAGCCACATCTACCGTCCATAACATGTTGTCTTATTGATTCAACATCTAAAGTTTATATTGCAAAAATCGCCTTTTTAGGTAATGAATTTTTAAATTGAGAATCATCTTCATCAGTACAACTTTCATTAATTGCTTTCTTGAAGAATTCTTTATAATATGGATTCAACAATTGACGTAGTTTTTTTATATTGCTTATTAAAGAATCGTCTTCACAATCATCAATCCAACATGTTCCAAAATCATCATACACAAACAACAGTCGATGATGACTAACTGTATTTCGCAAAACTTTTATTATATACATTGCAAACATTACAAACAGAATATTTGATAAGAAAAACAAAACATATCACTGAAAGTATAATATGTATATATTAAAGAAATTAACCACTAAAGGTGGAGGTTTTTATAGTTCGATACTCTTAATATGTTCGCTTATTTTCAATAGTAAAAAAATAGTTAAAAAAGCAGTGCATTTCTAATCGCTTTAAAACTTCTTTTCTTGTTTTTATCTTCTTTTTATGACAGAAAGAATCTCTTCTTCTCCCCCAATAATATATCCATTGTCAGATGAAACAATTTCACTTCCAATTAAAGAATTATTAAACCAGTCAGCTAATATTTCATCTTGTAAATACATTATTTTAGCAGATTTTGCCTGCAAAACAAACTCTTCATCATTTGTATATATTATACCGATTTCTGGTGTCAAAGGTAAAAATAGAGTTGATTTATTTTTTACACTTAATACTCCAATTATCCATTTAGAAGGCAAGATAAATTTGTGCTTTGTAATGTTTTTTACTGGCATTAAGGTTAATCCTACAGTCAGATTGAATCCCGACCCCTTAGACTTTAAAATTTGGATTAATTGATTAAGCGACAAGTCATTTCTAAAACCATGCTCTTCATAGAAAAGTCCGTTTATATTTTTAATAAGTGCTTCGTTTCGCAATAGCATTATAGTAAAAACAAATCTAATTTTATTACAGCTTTGACTGTTTGGAGTTGACGCTTACCACGGTCTTTATTTTAATCAGCAATAGTTAGTTAGCGTTTAACGTTTCTTACATGATTATGAGAATAAAGACTTGCTGGACCTACCACACGTACAAATACTTTTAGGAGGTGTACTTATGATCTATATCGGATTCGATATTTCAAAGTACAAGCACGATTGTTTCATCGCCACCGAAACAATCAATCAAGCGTTCTCATTTGAGAACAATCAGTCTGGGTTTAGTGAACTTTTAAGTCATTTTAAACCCTTCAGTAAACAAGAAATGATAATAGGCCTTGAGGCTACAGGTCACTATGGTGAAAACCTTAAGTCATTTCTTACCCTCCATGGCTATTCGTTCATGGAGATCAATCCTTTTCTAGTGAAGAAGTTTTCAGAAGCCCAATCACTGAGAAAAACAAAGACGGATAAGAAGGATGCACAAATGATTTCAACTTATATGCGATCTGTAGACTACAAAGCCTATCATCATCAATCTTATCATATAAGTGCATTAAAATCACTGACCAGGTTACGTTTTAAATTGGTATCTATTCGCACGAAGCACTACAACATGATGACCAAGGTCTTAGATGTCATCTTTCCTGAATATAAACCTTTTATGCATGAACAGGGCTATTCAGAGACATCTTTATACATTTTAAAGCATCTCTCTTCACCTGATAGAATCGCTAAAATGAAAGATACACATTTTGAAACTTTAAGAAAGTTATCAAGGGGAAAATTCAGTTATCCCAAGTTTGTTAAACTTAAAGATTTAGCATCATCAACGATTGGTGTCACGCAAGATTATCAACTCTTTAAACTGAAGACCTCAATTTCCTATGTTGAAATGACGAATAAAGATATTAAAGAGACTGAAGATAAAATCCAATCTTTGATGAATCAATATCCAACACGCACCAGACCATTAAAGGCATCGGTGTTGTCTCCGCAGCAGTCATCATTTCAGAGTATGGTGATATCAAACTCTTTTCAAATCCTGCTGAAATGTTATCCTATGCGGGTCTTGATTCGTCGATTAAGCAATCAGGAACAATGTCTTCAACCGGAAAACTGGTTAAACGAGGTAGTAAATATTTACGTTCTACCCTAGTGAATATCTCTATGATGGTAATGATACATAATCCTATATTCTATGATTATTACACCAAGAAGAAACAAGAAGGTAAACATCATCGTGTCGCACTCATTCACTTAGCTAAAAAGCTCATTAGAATTATTCATCATATTGAAACTAACGATGAAGATTTTGATTCAAAGAAACTAAAATAACTGATTACCTAAACTGTGGCGGTTAAGTAAAAAGTCATCTGTAATAACAGCAAACCTCTACTTTTATCTGCTTTAGGAGGTTTTTACTGTTTTATCTATTAAAGTACTTGACTTTTAATAGTTAGTCATCTCCCGATAGAAAGGCTTCACCCTTATCACGAGCTAGTTTGTTTTTTTCTTCCACAAGAATTAATAAAATTGAGGAAATCTTGAAACAAAAAGAAACTGAAATAACAGAACTTGATTCCGATATACTTAGGTCGATTATATTCAAAATGATATCAGTTAACCCTAACGAAATGGTATATTGCATATCGGGAAGTAAAAATTATACCGAACAAGAATTTTCTGAAAAGCGTAAAGAATTTATTAAAAAAGAACCAATCGCAACTGGAATATATACAAATGAAAAGTATAATAAAGAGATGCACTACCGAGTGGTTGTAATCTAATTTTTAAAAAAAAATTATGTTACCACACACGAGGTTTTAGGGGTTTTTTAATAACTTTTATGTTTCCACAGACAAGTAACTTTATAATTTTTACTATATATAACAAAAAAAAGGTGATTTCCCCAAAATTTAATGGGGTTTTCACCTCTTTGTAATTCCTTATAATAGCTATATACCTAGGTTTTATAGAGAAAGCAATGTTACCGACTCAACGTGTATTGTGTGTTGTGTGTTGGCAAGTGCTATGAAAAATGCGTTGATTGTACCGAAGTAACATATTTTTAGGTCTATTTATGTTCTCCCAAACAAGACTTTTTCTTGCTAAATTGTCACGAAGAAACATATTTCCTATGTTTTTTATGTTCTAACAGACTATTTGTGTCGAATTGTACGAAGTGCTATAGGAAAGTACCTCGACTTTCCCGAAGTAACATATTACTGTTTTTTTCTCAATTATCAGTAAATCAATTAATTCGGAATCCATTTTCCATAAAGCGTCATATATTGTGCTGGCATGGTTGAGAAGACATAGAGTTGTGAAAACGAATAATCTGTATACCATCCGCTGAATGTATAACCCGAGCGGGTTGGGACGAGTTCTGTGATGGTAGCCCCAAAATCATATGTGTCAGATTGAAACGAAATTAGAGAAATGAATGTGATTTCAGTCGGGGTGAATTTGTTGGTAGTTTTTCCATCGCCAAGTTGTCCACGATTGTTTCTTCCCCACGCAAACACGCGGCCGGTGGAGATGATTGCTAGAGAATGATTCACTCCCGCTACGATCTGCGTGACGGTTTCGCCGGTGGCCAAATCGAAACGTGAGGTGATGTTCGTTGGCGTGGATTTGTCGGTGGTTGTTCCATCGCCAAGTTCTCCAGACAAAAGCTAATCGCTTCTGATAAAGCGTTTTTCTGATGTTGTGATATCCGTCAGCACGTGCTTTTTTGGAGTCAATCGTGTAAAATGAAATCAATCCGAGTCTCAATCACGGTTCGAAAGGAATGCACACATGTCAAATCAAACGGTTAAAGCCCTTAAAGAATCAGTCAAATCCTCTGCCTTCAGTGGCATAGTTCATATCAGCAAAGACCAAACGACCATTTTTCATGAAGTTTCAGGGATAGCTGATTTGGTTCTAAACAGACCGAACACCGATGGAATGGCATTTGGTATCGCTTCTGGAACCAAATTCCTGACAGCCCTCGCAATCGGAAAACTGATCGACAAAGGATTGTTATCTCTTGACACAAAGATCAATCGGATTGTTTCTGCAATCCGCGGACTCTATGATTCTTCCATCACGATCAGACATCTGCTTTCTCATACATCAGGAATGCCTGACTACTTTGACAAGGATGCCCATCCTGATTTCGACAATGTCATCCTTCCCGTTTCAAACGACAAACTCCTATCCCCCTCCGGACTTCATCCCGATGTTTCCAAAAGAGCCCATGAGACATCCTGTCGGAGAGCGCTTCATCTATAACAACCAAGGATTTGTCGTTCTCGCCCTAGCGATTGAGTCAATCACCGGAAAGCCTTACACGGATGTCATCAATTACGACCTTTTAAAGCCATTGGGTATCACCAAAAGCGGCATCTTCAACATCAGAAAGCGTCCTGAACATACCGCCAACGGATATATTAAAACAACTGATGGTGTCATGGAAAACATCGGCCGGGTGCCCGATATGTCAGGTGGAGACGGTGGGACATACATCACCCTTCATGACATGAAACGCCTTTATGAAGTCTTTTTTAAGGGGGAGATCATCTCCTTGAATCTGGTCATGGAATTCACATCCGTTCAAGCAACGATTGAAGAGGAAAAAGAATCCACTTACGGCCTAGGCCTTTGGCTCGAACAAAAAAACGACGGACCCTGGATACCCACCCTCTACGGAGGAGATGCTGGCATCAGTTTCACATCGTCTTATCATCCTCAAAACAAAACGTTCGGATTCGCCGTCTCAAACACGTCAAACGGCGTTTGGGATATCATCGGTGCATACAAAGAAACGTTCTTTGATATGGCGTCAGGTGATTGACCTGATTGCCTGAACGTTTTTGGTCCTGGTGCGTTTTGCGACCGACTCGATCTTCTTCAATGTCTTCTGGTCAATGGGAATGACCGTCTCTTTGGCCAGATAAGGTACACTTTTCATCCGGATTACCTGAAGTCTCAAGACCTTCTCTTCGTCCAGATCGGTCATCATCAGGTTATCGGCACTGTCTTCCCAGACCTTCACATCATTTTCAAAGACATTGTTCGAGACCGTAAAGATGACCATCTTTAACCCCAGATCTGTGAGGGTCTTTTTGACGGCATTTTTCATGTGTTCACGGTAACGTTCATTAAACAACAACAGATTGAGCGCGGAACCGAAGACCAAGGTACCAATCTCTGATGAAGGCAGTGATGCCACCACATCGCTGATGGTCATATCCCAGACGCCTTCTTTAATCAGGTTCGCATTCCAAATGTCACCTTCTCTGGTCACATCCTTCCCAATGAATGGATCAAAGCGAATGAATGCGACCCGTCCGGGATAAGCTTTCAAACTCGTCTTGTAGATCTCATGAATGCTTTTTTCAACCATATCCAAAGACGGATACTGAAGTGGTATCCCAACCACAGACCCCCCCGCCTTGAGCCAGGTGTCAACGAACCCAAGTTCAACAAGCGGTTTCCCAGATCCCCCGGGTCCGCTGATGAGAATGGATTGGTTGGTCTCAAAACCTTCCGGTAAAACGTCATTGATCCACTTGATATCAGAATGAATACGCATATTGATTCCTCATTTCATAAAAAATAAGACAAAGGCCAAAAGCACACCGAGAGCAAACGCGGCATATGAATGCCGGTGCTCATCGGTCTTGACAGCCGGCAAAAGATGCGAAGCCGAGAGATAAATCAAAACACCCGCGACGGCTCCCATCGCAAGCCCCAAAGATGAGGCGGAAAGTGTTGAAACAATCGGAAAGGCCATGAGCGCTCCGACTGGAGTTGTGAGGGCGGCAACCAGAAACGCATAAAAAAACGCTTTGTTTCTCTTGACACCGCTTTTGATCAGAACAGAATAGGTGATCACACCTTCAGCAAACTCATGGGCGACCAGTCCGATACCGGAAACGATACCGATGACCGGACTCACCGAAAAGCTCACCGAGTAGATGACGCCGTCCACAAACGAATGGATCGCAATCCCCAAGAGTGCCGTCACGCCAAAGGCAAGTTCCTCTTGACGGGTCATGTGCTTGATCAACCGATTAACCGAAAACATCAACATGAACCCGACAAGCGCGGCAATTCCGGCATAAGTGCTTTTCGAAACCGCATTTGGAAACGCCATGATGAGTGATGAGGTGATGAGCACGCCGGCTGCGAAACACATGAAGTAGTCCTTATTCCTAAGGGTCCACGCTTCATGTTGTCTCATCACGACAATCCCAATCGTATTGACAACCATCGCTGACATTGAAAACAACAAAACCCATAGAAATGTTGTCATGCTGATGTCACTCTTTCATTGGTATTGCCTTATTGATCTTTCCTAACAACACATCAGCAGCATCCGCGATCATCGGACAAATGGCATCTTCGATCACCCCGTTGTCATAAGCAGATGCAAGAGTCGGATCAATCGGCAGTTTGGCAAGGACATCAACACCATGTTTAAGGGCGATATCCTCAATCTTTGATTCACCAAAGATGTTGTAACTCTTCTGACACTCCGGACACGTGAAATAAGACATGTTCTCGACGATTCCAAGCACTGGAATTTGCATTTTTGCAGCCATGTTGATGGCTTTCGTGACAATCATCGACACAAGATCCTGAGGCGATGTCACGACCACGACACCAGAAAGCGGAATAGACTGAAAGGCGGTAATCGCAACATCACCTGTTCCCGGAGGAAAGTCAACAAGCAAGACATCGATGTCTCCCCAATTGACATCAGTGTAGAACTTCTTAACCATGTTGGAAATCAAAGGCCCTCTCCACAAAACCGGATCGGTTTCATGCTCGAGCATCAGATTGATGGAGACAATCCTGATGCCGGCGTTACTTTCTCCGGGAATCCATGCCCCGTCTGATGCTCCCATGCGTTCATGGACGTTGAAGCCTTTGGGTATCGACGGCCCGGTAATGTCGGCATCGATGATGCCGACATGATAGCCTTTTTGACGAATCTCCGATGCCAACAACGCCGTCACAATCGACTTGCCGACACCACCCTTGCCGCTGATGACACCGATGATGCTTTTGATGTGACTGTTTTGATTCGGAGTTTCAAGCATCGCCATCCGTTTTTGTTTCTTTTCTTCCTCCGTAAGCGGAGATTGTTTTGAATTCATATCTCTTTCTCCTGTCTTGTTATGATTTCCGGGGTCACGCGTGTTGAAATAACAGCACCATGCACCGTGTGAACATCTTTTGATTGATCTGCCCGATCACACCGAATTAGGCGTTAGCGTCGTTTCCTCTGTTTTTTTCATTCTTAAGACAATGTCTGACCCCGGCACCGTGATTGCACAATGCATAATGGCCACCCTTGACGACAATCGTCTTTTGGTTGATGAACGCATCGGCAATCTTGAACCGTGCACTCTCATAAATCGCCTGAACCGTTGTCCGGGCGACTTCCATCATGTCCGCACACGCCAACTGCGACAATCCCGCATAATCGATCAACCGAATCGTTTCGTACTCCTCGACGGTTAACCGGATCACACGTTCGGGTTTCCCGCCTTCCGGAACAAATGTCCTTTCGATGTCACTACACACCGTTCTGGGTTTGATTGGTCTACCCATAAGCCACCTCCTGAGGTCACTGTTATCATATATTTTTTTATGACATATGTCAATAACTTTGCTCTACCTTCATAAATGCTGCTTGTTGTATGAGATTATCTGCGAGGCCAGTTTTTGTTTCATCAACCGATGAAAAAAGTGACCTGAGTCGTTCCTGTTCATCATTAACACTTTTGATTTTTGACAACTTTGTTTTCCTCACTCTATTAAACTCCTAGGGCTAATCAACGCAGGACCTACAACTTTAATTTCAAAAGTTAAGAGTGCCGTTCTGTTTAGTTCCATTTCAGGAGTTAGTCTTTTTTTATTCACTATAACCATATTGTCACCCATTTTAACGGGATGTATCTTAATATACCCTTTTAGATATTTTTGAAGTTCTCGAAGTGTAAATCTTTTGATAATTGGTTTTACAAATATAACCTTATTATCGTCTGTTATTAAAACTGCTCGATATCGATTCATCCGTTTATAATATTCTCTCATTTGATTAACAACATCGTAAAAACAAGTCTGACAGGCACACTAACTTTTATAAGATATGGATCGTACATATCTCCTGCTATTTCTTTATCGCAAATGCCACATCTCAATTTGAATTACCTCCTTGATTAACTACCATATAACACATAATAAAATACTGTGTTCAAGATAAATGTTGATATGGTCTAAATATATCAATTGGAA
>CAZKLF010000027.1:0-12832 GCA_964553665.1 uncultured Mariniplasma sp.
TATGGCGGGTATTTTTATTTTAGTTTGAAAATTATTTATATTTTCTCTTATTATAATCCTATCTTCTTATTTATAATAAATCTTTAATTATTGTCTAAAAAAAGTGATATCTGAGAAATAACAAGGTTTTGCTGAACTAAAGTGGAAATCTCTGCAGTTCCATCACCTTTTTGGATTCCATACCAACCGAACTGGGCATGATTTCCACCATCAATATTATAGATTGTGTTTTCACCATTCACATACTGTAGACTTGCATTAAATTTTTCCTGATCCATGGCATCATCATGCTCTGCAGTAATAATTAAAGAATCTTGGCCTTTGATATCTTTAATTGGATAACTACCTAATAAAATAATTTTATCAGTATTTTCATTCCCGGATGCTACCATGCTTGCTACGACACCACCTAAAGAATGTCCAATGATTGCGTTATCCATTGTATCATCTATATATTTCTTCGCAGTGTTAGGTGTCAAAATTGCTAGATTAAAAAGAACCTTAACTATAGTTACATTGTATCCTTCTAACGCTAATCCACTAGCAAGATACTTATAACTATCTGGATCAACTAGCCCTCCTGGAATAAAGATGATATTCATTTTAGCATTGGACACAGTATATTTTATTGAACTATTTTTCTCTATCATAGTGACAGCACTTAAATCTAAAGAGTCTATAGCAGTATCCATTTCAGTTAATGACTGATACGAAGTGCTAGAATAAATGCTCAAACCTATAATTAGTACTAAAAAAACAGCCATTAAAACCATTAGTGTTTTTATTAATATTTTGAAACCACGATTCTTCTTCACCAGATCAACTCCCAAATATAATTTTTACATAGAAAATGACTAATCATTTAATTTTTGTTTAAGACACATATCTATTATAATCTAAAATATAAATTTTTAAGGGGTCAAACACTTTTTTCTTAATAAAGAGTATAACAAAATAAAAAGTGCTGAATTAATGAATTCAATCATTGAAAATATCAACTTCTTTATAAAAGAACTAAAAGACATTTTATGAATAGATTTCGTTTAGCATAAAAAACTAAAAAACATAAGAATATGTGATAAAATAACTCTAATAAGGAGCTGATTATATGTATCCATTCTTGTTTCCTGAACTCTTTAATTATTCTGTACCCATGTATGATTTATTAATTATCGTTGGAATCACACTCATGCTAATTTATGTTATTCATCGTTTCGAAAAGAAAGACGGTTTCACAAGACAACAAACAAATCGATTAATCATCTTGATTGGAATAAGTTTACTATTTGCATTGTTGTTCTCGTTTCTTTTAGATGGAATCTTTCATTCTATCCAAGAAGGCGAATTAACATTTGGATCGATTAACTTCTTAGGCGCACTCATTGGTGGTTTTGCATCTTTCTTAGTGCTTATGAAATATTTTTATAAAGATGATAACAAAGATATAAGAAAGATCGGTAATACGATTATCACTGGCGTTGTTCTTGCTCATGCAGTTGGTCGGATTGGTTGTTTCTGTGCTGGTTGTTGCTTTGGTATACCTACTGATTCTTTCTTAGGTGTAGTATTTCCACATGGACACGCTCATTCACTTTATCCAGATGCATCAGTTTTTCCAACACAATTATTTGAAGCTGGGTTTCTATTTATCCTATTCATTCTCTTGAATAAGATTGACCTTTTTAAAAATAGAGAAATAGAAACATATCTTATTGGCTATGGTATTTGGAGAATCTTAATTGAATTTATCCGCGGAGATGATCGTGGTACTTTACTACCTTTATTTAGCACTCAATACAATGTATTTCCGACACCATCACAATTAATCAGTTTATTTATGATTATGCTTGGTGTTTACCTTGTTTATCAACATCGTAATAAAGCAAAACTTACTAATACTTAAAAAAGGGATGTTAGTTCCAATTGCTGGAAGATTAACGTCCTTTTAATTACTATATAAAACAAGTACTAAAATATTACTCTATACTAATATATAATTATACTGCTTTATACTTTTAATGAAAGAGTTGTTTATATGACTAATAAAAATAATAAAACAAAAAACTATACCTATCAAAAGATATCTATTATTTTACTGATTATTATAATGATCTCTTTTTCTTTTGTTGTCGCTCAATTATTTGAAAATACTAAAGATGTGACGATGATTACAAATTCTGGTCTTAGATTTCTAGGCGGTTCCGTGTTTGTTATCATCTTGTTCAGCTTTAACTATGCATCGTTGTTTAAATCTAAGCACCTTAGAAAATCATTATTGATTATCATACCTGCATTAATCATTTCAGTTAACAACTTTCCAATTATCGCTTTCTTTGATGGTAGAGCCTTATTAACAGAGCCAGTATATCGTGTTTATTTATTTTTCATAGAATGTCTTAGTATTGGTTTTTTTGAAGAAATCCTTTTCAGAGGAATTATACTTGTATTGCTATTAAAAAAATTGGCAGATAAAAAAAATGGAGTGCTTTTAGCAATTATCTTTTCATCTGCAATCTTTGGATTATCACATGTGTTTAACTTATATAGTGGCGCATCCATTGATGATACCTTACTTCAAGTGGGTTATTCCTTTTTAGTTGGGATGATGTGGGCAGTTATTTTTCTAAAAACAGGTAATCTGTGGTTAACAATGTTGTTACATGCGACCTATAATTTCTTTGGTCAGGTAATGTTCTATCTCGGAAGTGTAGATGGCAGATATGATATTTATACAATTGTTATCACTATAATGCTTGCTGTAATCATAGCATTTTATTCAGTTTTTCTATTTAGAAAGTTAGATTATAAAACCTTAATTAAGTTACAATAACAAATGACTTCAATTCTAATCGGCAAACTTATAGTTTATATTATATAAAAAATGGTGCAATTTTTTACCTGCACCATTTTTAAATATTTGATATATAATTCGTTCATATTTCGTGTATTTATTCAAACATACCTCAAAAATATTTACTTTTTTCCTCTAATGTATGGATCGGGAAATTTGATGTCATACCCTAAATCACTCGCATGGTTAAGCATAAAATATGGTTCTCTTAAGAGTACTCTTCCAAAATAGACCATATCACAGCTATTTGACCCAATCGCGTGTGAAGCTAAACTCAAATCGGAAATTAATCCGCCACCAATGACAGGTAATCCAGTCAATTCTTTAACTTTCTTAGCTAAACCTAATTGATATCCAGGGTAAGCCTTTATTTTAACTAAAACATTACCTCCGGAACTTACATCAATCAAATCTAAACCCAAATCCTTAACATAATTAATCGCATCTGATATCGATTCAGGTGTTACACCACCTTCAACATATTCATAAGCTGACACTCTTAAAATTAGAATTTTTTCTTTTGGCCATTCTTGCATTACAGCTTCTAAAATTTCTCTTAAGAATACTTTACCATCTTTATATTTATCTTCTCTGTGATTACTTAGTGGTGATAAAAATTGAAAAATGAGATACCCATGAGCTCCATGGATTTCTAATGTATCATATCCAGCTTCATTAGCTCTACGCGCCGCTTGTTTAAAATCTTCAATAACTTGCTTGATATCCTTAACAGACAGCTCTCTAGGCATCTTATAATCTCCACCATAAGTGATTGCAGATGGTCCAACAGGGTTTTCGACTCTAGCTTTACGTCCTGCGTGATTGATTTGAATGCCGATTGCTGCGCCATTCATATGGACAACATCAACAATTTTTTTCAACCCTTCAACATGGCGATTCTTCCAAATCCCTAAATCATTAACTGTAATTCTTCCATCTGGACATACAGCTGTAGCTTCCTGAATGATTAATCCAATTCCACCAATTGCTCTAGATCCATAATGGACGATGTGGAAATCATTGACTTCACCTTGTTCATTTGCACTATACATGCACATAGGCGGCATGACCGCTCTATTTTTAAATTTTGTGTCTTTAATTTTAAATGCATTGAATATCATAAAAAAATCCTCCTTTAAGTATGAATAACTATATACATCTATTTTAACACGATTTAACATTCAATTAAATACATATTAAAATCATAATCAAAATTAAAATTCAGTCTAGGAAACTTTCTTTTAGAAAGCGTTTAATTGGTTTGTCTACCCATGTTATAATTTAAGTAGGTAGTATACTTAACTTACCAATTGCGACTGTTTCAACAACCATATTTATAGGAGGTATCTTAATGGGGAAAACTTTTGAATCAACAGAAAACGAATTAGATCCTTTAGCTTTTATGATACAAACAAAAATAGATTTAGAAATCAATGAAGGTGTGGATGTAATTTTTGATAATTTAGTATTACCTTCGTCAATTAATATTCATGCACAAATTTCATGGGAGAGTAGTCACCCAGATATTATCGATATAGAAGGACATTTTACACAACCAAATGAAACTACAGCAATCTCACTTTCTGCCCATATTACAGCGAAAAATCTTGAATCGGATAAGATATTCAACTATATTGTTTATGGAATCAGTGAAAATAGCTCAGACTTACCTAATCAAAAACTAAGTAAAATCAATTATAGTGATATTCTACCAGTTTATCAAGATACTTTCGAAGGTTTAACAAGAGGAACTTTTGATAAAGTCATCTATAAAAACGGGCGACTTATGCTCTCGGGTCAAACATCAAATGGTACCTATACTTCTCCAGCGATTGATACTACCAATACATTCAAAAGCGTATATCTAATGTGGGGATCTATAACTAGTCCTCTTGCAAAAACATCCTTCGAATCAAGATATTTGACAGTTTCAGGTTGGTCCGATTGGATTTCACATGGCACTTGGGGTTATGGTGGAGATAATTTGCCACCATCAATAACGACTCCTATCAGTGAGCCTTCTCATACATTTCAATATAGAGTAACATTGATACGACTCAATGATTCGACAGTCAGTCCACAACTGACTCATGTATCTTTGTCATTTGTTTATGATGATTATAATTTCGATATTGATCTTAATACACTTAGACAAAACGTTTTGTATGATGTTCCGCAACTTAGACAAGCTGATACTTTAGATCCTTTCTTATGGCGCAACATTTGCTGGGCAACATCCATATCAATGTTGTTACAATATCATAAGAAACTTCTTCATAGAGCGCTTCCTCAGGAATACTATTCAGTTCTAATAAGACAGGGTACTGAACGATTCGGTACACCAAAAAATGATATTGGGGCAACCCAATTTGGGTTTGGTGGACAGGAAATTGAGTTTTCTAATAAAAAGATGTTACTTTATTTTTTAAATCATTATGGACCTATCTTAGTCGGTGTATCTAAAGGTAACTCACCTGATGGTAAATTCGGCCCACTTACATATTCTACTGGTCACGTCGTTATTGTTGTAGGATATGAAATATTAAATAATGGATCAATCAATATCTTACTTAATGATCCTGCCGCAAGTCAAATACGCCATGTCATCGGTGGAAGCATTGAAGAGTTTATGCTTGTTTGGGATCATGGTGCCTATTATTTACATGAACTCATTCAATAACAAAATATAATAGATATTAAATAGTACTCCACTAAAATCTAGTACTAATAAATGTGATTCTGCATTTTTACAATATATATTTATTTTTCAGGCAATCCAGTTCTATCACTAACATAAAAGATGTTCATTTTGAGTTAAGAACTGTCAACTATTTATTAAAAAATGGTAAAATAGTTTTAGAAATATGAATAGATAGGAGAACAATATGCCAAATAATGACTTACTAGTTGATCTTTATCAACAAAAATTTAAAAAGGAAAAATTAGATGTAAAAATCAAACGTGTTCTATCAACAGATAGTGACCATGTAGTAGAATTTATTCTTAAGCATTTCTCACCTAGATGGGCATCTGAAGCAAAAACAGGTTTATATAAACCACAATCATCTTGTTTCATTGCCGTAGACCAACAAAAAATCGTTGGTTTCGCATGTTACGATGCTACTGCTAAAGGATTTTTCGGTCCGATGGGTGTCGATGGGGATTATAGAAAAAAAGGGATTGGAGCTTCCTTAATCATCCATTGTTTGGAGGCTATGTATTTCGATGGTTATGCATATGCAATCATTGGTGGTGTCAGCGGGGAAACTCAGCCTTTCTATCATCACGTATGTGGCTCAACGCCTATAGAAAATAGTAGAAAATTATATTCTAGAATGTTTGATCGTTAATTATAAAAAAATGCAAATTCAATTTGCATTTTTTTTATGCCTATTTATTGCAAATATTGCACTATTGATGTAAATCAAACTATCTATTTTTTGCTCTTTTGATTTAATTCTTCCCATTTATGTTTAATATCAATTTTATATGATTGATCCATTAAAATGTATCTTCGAATCAACATCGCAGTAACAATAATCAAAGGAATCACTGGTGTTCCGGGGCCAAGCCAAAAAAGCATAACTGCACTACCAATACCTAAAAACCATCCATTGCTACTTAAAAATCCAATTACAAAAAATACAACTGCCCATCCATGAAAGATCATATAAGCAATAAAAAGAGAGATCAAACCACGAATAGATTTCATACTTTTAATGATTTCCCATATCATGAAGAAAAAGTTTTTCCAAAATATCATAAATATTTTTATCATAAGTTTATAAAAAAAGAAACACAAAAGTGTTTATTTTTTTTTAACCTCTGGTTTTAATTTTCCTTGGTCAAGTGCTTCAGGATAAGGATATGCTTCTTCTCTCATTCTCTTATACAAAACATAGATTAATCCACGTTCTTTATCGATACGAGTGATGACGCCCATTCCTTTTTCGCCTTCAACCTTAGTTTTTTCACCAATTAAATATGTTTCATTGCTCCAAGCCATATATTTCCACCTCACAAAATATTATATCACATAATTTAAAAGAAATGTTTTATTGTTATGATAATTGAGCTGCTGCATCTTCATCCAAGATGATTGTGCAATCAGGGTGAAGCTGTAAAATCGATGCGGGGAAGTGATTGGTTATTTTTCCTTTGATCATTTGCTTGACCACATGAGCTTTTTCTTTACCTGAAGCAATCAAAATAATCTTATTTGAATACATGATATTTTTGATGCCCATCGTAATTGCAAACTTCGGAACTTCATCAAGATTTTTAAAGAATCTAGAATTATCTTTTCTAGTTTGTTCATCTAATGTAACAATGAATGTTTCACTATCTAGAGGTGTTCCGGGTTCGTTAAAACCTATATGCCCATTACTTCCAATGCCTAGAATCTGTAAATCCAAAGGATTTTCATGTAGTATTTGATTATAATCGTTTACGATATCATCAATTTTAGAAAGATCATTATTTGGAATATGAATATTTTTTTGGTCTATATCAATATGTCTAAATAGATTTTCAAACATAAAATTATAATAACTTTGTGGATGTGATCTTTCAATCCCAATATATTCATCTAAATTATATGAACTAATTTCTCTAAAAGATACTTCTTTATTCTGATAGGCCTTGATTAAATTGTTATAAAGTCCAATTGGAGATGATCCTGTTGCTAACCCAATATTGAGCTTTGGGCTATTTTGAATATTTTCAATTACTAAGGATGCTGCTCTTTTGGATACTTCATCATAGTCTTTGCATATAATTATTTTCATTAACTCACCCTCTTGGTTTAACTATTCTTTAATTCTTTTAACGATTCTCTAATGTTGCCATGATGAGTTTCAAGTAGTTCAGTGATTTTTTCTTTGTCTTCAACATGAGACATGATTGCAAATATTGCATATTTGACAGAATTGTATCTTTTTAAATATTCTAAAGCCATTTCTGGAGTGGTTCCAGTTATTTCAGTGACAATTTTTTGTGCTCTTGAAACTAACTTATCATTACTCATTTGAACATCAATCATCAAGTTTTCGTAAACTTTACCAATTTTAACCATAGATGATGTTGTGATCATATTCAATACTAACTTTTGTGCAGTGCCCGACTTCATGCGTGTTGAACCCGTTAGTGGTTCTGCTCCTGTGATTGCTTCAATTGGATGTTTTGCAACTTGAGCAATTTCAGAATCCGCACTTGTTGTTATACATGCAGTTTCGCAGCCAAGTTGATTTGCATATTCAACACCTGCAATCGCGTAAGGTGTGCGACCACTTGCAGCGATGCCAATCACCATATCATTTTTTGTTAAACTGTATGATTTCAAATCATTAATTGCTGCTATTTTTGAGTCTTCCACGCCTTCCATTGAAACTCTAAGTGCACTATCTCCACCTGCAATGATTCCGATGACCATACTATTAGGAATACCAAAAGTAGGTGGACATTCGCTTGCATCTAAGACACCGAGTCTTCCACTTGTCCCAGCTCCTATGTAAAAGAGTCTTCCACCTTTAGAAAAGATTTCAGTAATAATATCAACCACTTTCTCAATTTGTGGAATGGCTTTTTCTACTGCAAGTGGTACCATCTTATCCTCATCATTGAACAGTTTTAGCATTTCTGCAGTTGATACCAAATCAATATTTTTCGTATTATTATTTCTTTTTTCTGTACTTATTTTATTTATATCAATCATTTTCCCACCTCTTAGAAAGTTTTAAAAAACCCAAATAATATGCGCCAATCACAGGTTCAACAGGATTGGTATCTACTTGATAATTCTTCAAATGTATCTCTAACTCTTTATTTAATGTTTCTTTCACGTAAGGTGCACTTAACAGAAATCCGCCTCTTAGTGCAATTACTACGTTTTGTTTATTTCTTATTTTTTGATATGCATTGATCGTTTGTGTTGCTAGAAACTTTCCTTCTTGAACAAACAATTCAATAGCATCTTGATCATTATTTTCTGCTTGATTTGCAATAAATTTTGATAAATTTGCAATTGTTTTTTTATTTTCGTTATATACGAAATTTTTAATTTGCTGATAATCTGTTGCATTGATTTGTTTTAGTATCTTAGATGATAAGTCGCTTTCTTGTTGATTGCTCTCTTTTTCATCAATGATTTTCCTAAATGCTGATGTTACCAAATGATATGCAGAACCTTCATCTCCAAGTAAATGTCCAAAGCCACCTATAATTTGTACTTCTTGGTCTTCCCCAATCATTAGTACACTACCTGTGCCACCAATAACTAAGATAACATTAATGTCTTTATTTTTTTTAACTGAATATAATGCGATTAGAGCATCAGAATCAAGACTAACACCAGCTTGAAATTGATCTTCCAATTTTTGTTCATATGTTTTAAGATCACGTAACTTTGAAACTCCAGCAATGCCCATTTGGATATAAAGTAATCGATTTTTTTCTAAGCCTCTAATAAGATCTGAAATCGTTAATTCAATATTTGCTTTTGCTTCATTTAAATCAACTGAGAAATTGGAAAAACCGTGTTCCACTCTTTTCAGTTCTACACCTTGTTGATCAAATAAAACACCTAATGTTTTTGTTCCTCCACCATCAATTCCAATAATATATTTATTCATAGTGGACTGGTAATTTCCCTCTTAAAGAAATATTCCCCTTTAAATAATTAAGTAAAACTTGAATGGAATTAGGTGTATATTCATATAAACAAACATAATTTTTGATTTGTTTTGTGTAATATAAATCATATGGATTTCTCATCGAGATAACATGAAGCTCGCAGTCTTTTTGAGCTAAACGATTCACCAAGTCAATTTGTGATTGATAAATATTAGCATTATAGGTTGTTAAAATAATTTGCTCATACTGTTCACTTTTTTTAACAATTTTTTCGATTTCATCATGATCAGGATTAATTGATAAAACCATGGTATCTAATAATGGTAAATCCTTTTTGATTTCTTTTATTAATTGATGTTCTCCGTCAACTTCATCAGCAATCGTCGTAGCCTTAGGCAAAACACCTATAAATAAAACGTTTTTCTTTAATTTTAATGCATCACCTTTAACAAGCGTTGCTGCATCCCTAACAACTTGATAAGAAAATTGTCTAGTTTTCTCATTTTCAACAATATTTTTAATTTCTTTATATTCAAGATTAGGGTTTATTTCATCAAGTTCTGATTTAAACTTTAAAATTCGAGCAACTCTTTCATTAACGATATCAACTGACAACTCTTTGTTTTCAATAGCTTCATAGATTCTTTTAGTTCCAGCAATTTGCAATTCCTCTGAATGACAGATGCATACGATGTTTGCTCCTGCTTCAATCGCCATCAATGCACCACCAACCGTCGTGTAGTTATCCTGTATAGCTTTCATCTGCATACCATCAGTTACGATAAGTCCTTCAAATCCTAATTTTTCTCTGAGGAATCCTGTCATACATTTTTTTGAAAGTGTAGTAGGTAATCCATTTTCAGTTAATGCAGGAAAATCAATATGTGAACTCATGAAAGCTTTTATACCTTTATGAATTGCGTGTCTAAATGGTACTAATTCAACTTGATTCAATCTATCCATTCCATAAGTTACTCTAGGCAATGCTAAGTGAGAATCAACGTATGTATCGCCGTGACCAGGAAAATGTTTACCTGTAGCAATAACGCTCTCTTGTAGCCCTTCAATAAAAGCTGCGCCATATAGACTAACCATTTTCGGATCATCGGAGTAACTTCTTACTCCAATAACTGGATTCTTAGGATTATTATTGACATCAAGAACTGGTGCAAAATTCATATTAATTCCAAAATGCTTTAACTCAATTCCCATATGCTTTCCTGTAAGATAAGCATTTTCTAATTTGTTACTTGCAGCAATGGTCATGGCACCTGGAAAAAATGTCCCACCCTTGTGAATTCTAGTTACCATCCCACCTTCTTGATCAATACCAATAAATAAAGGTACACCAATATGTTCTTGTGCTAACTTTTGAAGGTTTTGATTTAATTTAAATAATTGTTCTGGTGATTTTGCATTTCGCGTGAATAATATCACATTACCAATTTTGTAATCTTTAATTAATTTGATAGCATGATTATTAAGCTCTGTTGCATCAAAACCAAACATAAAAAGTTGCCCGATTTTTTCTTCTAATGTCAATTGTTTAATATCATATTTAATCATATAGATGGTACCTCACTTTCATCTTTTTGAAAGTTTCTGAATCTACTTTTATTTTCTTAAGCAAGTCTTGTAGACTTAAGCGATTTGTTCTCACAATATCATCGCCAGTTAGTAAATCAATCATCTGATTAAAGCCCTTCTTATACGGAGGCAAAATTTCAAATTCCGAATGTAATTCTTTAATCAAATAAATAAGTGTCATTCCGGTTTCTACTGGTTTGAATCGTTTTTTATCAGTAATAAATAATTCAATACCTTGGCATAAATTATCTTTATGTTTACTGAATGTCGGTGTGAAGTAAAGCTTTCTAAATTCAACACCTAATAAATTCTTTTTCTTCAACCTTCCGATGACTTTCTCTGCATTAAACCAAGGGGCTCCAATGATTGAAAACGGCCTTGTTGTCCCTCTTCCTTCTGACATATTAGTTCCTTCGAAATAGCATGTAGTCAAGTAAGTGTATGCAGTCTCTGGCTGAGGAATGTTTGGTGAAGGCATAACCCAAGGACGCTTTGTATCTTGATAATCCATTGATCTTTGCCAACCCTCCATTTTCACTACATGTAAATCACAATTGATTTCATATTCAGTATTATAAAGTAGTGCCAACTCACCAATTGTTAATCCATACCGTTGTACTAAAGGATAATATCCGACAAAAGAACGGTACTTAAGGTCTAATATATTCCCTTCAACTTCAAGTCCACCAACAGGGTTTGGTCTATCAAAAATCACAAATGTTTTATTATTCTCTTTTGCTGCCATCATCGCATATGCTAGTGTGTAAATGAAGGTGTAGAACCTAGCACCAACATCTTGAATGTCAAAGCATAAAACATCAATTGTATCCATCATTTCTTTCGTAGGTTTTTTTGTTTCACCATAAAGCGAATATACAAAACATCCGGTTTCTGAATCTTTATAATGATCCAAATGAACACCCGCTTGTAAATCACCTCTGACCCCATGTTCTGGTGAAAATAATGTAACCAGGTTTGTTTTTTCTTTTAGAATATCTATAGCAGTATTAAAATCATTTGTTACACCTGTTGGATTTGTAATCAAGCCAACTCGCTTGTTTTCAAATAAATATAAATATTGACTTAATCTTTCTAATCCAAATTTAATCATTTTGCTCACCAAGTTTCTCTAAATATAATACAATAGGTTTTGTAATAATTACATTAAGGAATAATGGTATTGAAATACCAGCGAAAACAAAGATCATAGTTGTCACTGGGAGTAAAAGCATAGCAAATGGTAAAACTGTAATTACAATAAGTAACAATGCTCTTAGGAAGAATTTACCCATTAGGAAAAATGAAAGTTTCAATAAGACAAGTAATTTCGCTTCCGGAAAAACTTTTATAGCAGTTACAGATAGTAATGTGACAACAATCGCGACCGCTAAGAATGCACTTGTAATATAATACCCTGCTAAATAAAACCAATTATTATTTTCGCTCAATATTTGGACGTAGTATGTAACATTTGTGTATCCCAAATATAATATGATAGATAACATAACACCTAATAATAGTTTTTTACCAAAATGTTCTTTAAAGTAGCCAAAATAACCATTAATTAGCTTAACTTCATCTTTATTAGCATAATCATGAAATAGATTGTATCCTGCAGACATTGCTGGGTATAGCGTAATTAAAGGTATGGACAAAGTAATCACTATGATATTAATCACAACAAAACGAATTATCCAGTCTGCTATTGTATTGATTTTCATCGTCATTAAAAACCAACGTATCAAAAGATGATGTTTGTCCTTG
>CAZKLF010000028.1:0-12691 GCA_964553665.1 uncultured Mariniplasma sp.
GGATTAAGAGATGCATTTAACCCAAGTCTGAGAGGTACTGAATAATGGAAAATAAGCAAAAAGAAGTATTATTATCAGTCAAAGACTTAAGAATATCTTTTAAAACTCAATATGGTATTTTACAGGCCATTCGTGGTGTAAATTTTGATTTATATAAAGGAGAAACACTAGCGATTGTTGGTGAATCAGGTAGTGGTAAGAGTGTAACGAGTAGAGCTATAATTGGTCTACTTGCAGGTAACTCAATTGTTGATGATGGTCAAATATTATTTGCAAACCGTGATTTACTACAAATACCTGAAGAATTATTTCATGACATTAGAGGATCTAAGATTGCAATGATTTTCCAAGATCCAATGAGTAGTTTAAATCCAATTGTTAAAATTGGGAAACAAATTACTGAAACTTTGATTATTAAACTCAACATGCCAAGAAAAATTGCGAAACAAAAAGCGATTCAGCTGATGGCAGAAGTTGGTATTCCTGAACCTGAGAAAAGATATCATCAATACCCATTCCAATTTTCTGGTGGGATGAGACAAAGAATCGTTATTGCAATTGCATTAGCGAATAATGCCGGTTTACTGATTTGTGATGAACCAACAACCGCATTAGATGTTACTATTCAAGCGCAAATCTTAGATTTAATTAATCGTTTGAAAAAAGAAAGAAATTTAAGTATTATCTTTATTACACATGATCTAGGTGTTGTTGCAAATGTTGCAGATAGAATTGCTGTCATGTATGCAGGTAAAATAGTTGAGATTGGGACATCAGAAGATGTTTTCTACAATCCCAAGCATCCATATACATGGGCGTTGCTTTCAAGTATGCCAAGTTTAGCTACTGCTGAAAAGCTTGATGCCATTGGTGGTACACCTCCTAATATGATCATTGCTCCTAAGGGTGATGCATTTGCACCAAGAAATAGATATGCTCTTAAAATTGATTTGGAACAAGAACCTCCAATGTTTAAAGTATCAGATACACATTATGCTGCAACTTGGTTGTTACATCCAGATGCACCTAAAGTGGAACTACCTTCAGCTGTGCTACAAGTTCAGAAGAAACGAGGTATGAAAAAATGAGTAATCATGCAGATTATGACACAAAAATATTAGAAGTTTCGAATTTGAAGCAGCATTTTAAAGTAGGTGTTGGTAAAAACAAACTTAAGGTTAGAGCTGTTGACGGCATTAATTTTTCAATTTATAAAAAAGAAGTATTTGGGTTAGTTGGCGAATCTGGTTGTGGTAAAACGACAACTGGAAGAACAATGATTAGATTATATAGACCAACAAGCGGAACAGTTTCACTGGACGGTGAAGTTGTAGGCTCTGGGAATGGTAGTTTCATTGAATTATTAAAAGAAAAGAAAGAATTACATGCTATTGATATCTTAAAATTAAACCAATACAAGTATGACATGTACTTACTTAATGTAAAATACGAAGCTGAAAAACAGCAACTGCTAAGTAAGATTGAGCAAACTAATAAACAGTATCAAATCAAAAAAACAGAATTAGAGTTTGAAATTTTAGAATATAAAAATCATTTATTTGAGGCAAAAAACAAACTTAAAGTTGATTTGGAAAAACTTTTGTTTGAGTTTAGAGTTAAGAGCGTTAAGATTATTAATCAAACAAAAAATGAGTATTTAATTGAATATAAGCAACTTATTAAAGGTGTGGAACTCGCAAACAAAAAGAAACTGCAGGGCATTAAAGAAAGTGCTGCTTTATCTGATGAATCAAAAGCTGCTTATTTGGTTACAATTCATGAAAGTTATGTGAATAGAATTGAAAAACTTGATGCCGAATTCTTGCCACAGATTGAAAAACGTAGTACAGATCTTCTATCTAAGAAAGATAGCAAGCAGCAGGTTCAAGAGTTAAAGAATACATACACAGCAGATAAAACATATCTTATTAATGAACATAAACAGTATGTTGTTAATCTTAAGAAACCAAATTATCAAAAGATTAAAGAAGATGATGCTGTTATTAAAGTAAAATTAGATGAGGATATTAAAGATATAAAGCTTCAAATCAAAGATTTACCAAGACAAAAAGCACTAGAAAAAGCAAAAGTTAATTCTCTTAAAATAGTTGATAAAGAAGCGCTTAAACGTATTAATAATGAATATCATGAGTTTAGAGCACTCCAAAAGTCTCATATTCGAGAATCAAGAAAAATTCATTTCTCTAGAGAATCAGAGAAAAAGATATTGAAAATGCAAATGATTTTTCAAGATCCTATTTCGAGTTTAAATCCACGTATGACCGTACAAGAAATTGTTTCAGAAGGTTTGGTTATTAATGGTGAAAAAGATAAGAAATATATGCAAGAAAAAGTTATTGAAGCACTTAAACAAGTTGGACTAGCGCCTGAATACATTTCAAGATACCCACATGAATTTAGTGGTGGACAACGTCAAAGAATTGGTATTGCTAGAGCTCTTATTATGGACCCAAGTGTAATTATTGCTGATGAACCTATCAGTGCCCTTGATGTTTCAATTAAAGCACAGGTTATCAACTTGCTTAGAGACTTGAAAGATGAATTGGATTTAACGATTTTATTTATTGCCCATGACTTATCAGTGGTTAAGTTTTTCTGTGACCGCATTGCTGTTATGTATTATGGTAGGATTGTTGAGTTAGCATCATCTGAAGATTTATTTGCTTATCCTTTACATGGCTATACACAATCACTTTTATCAGCTATACCTCACCCAGATCCAGATTCTGAAAAGACCAGAAAAAGAATAACTTATTCTCCATTTACGCATGATTACTCAGTAGATAAACCTGAATTTGTTGAGATTACTAAAGATCATTTTGTAAGTGCCAATAAAAAGGAACTTATAGAAATGAAAAAGAAATTAGGTGTTACAAATGCGCATTAAGAAATTAATCGTTTTACCAATTTTAGCTATTTTAACAATATTTCTTTTGATGGGTTGTCGAGACTCTAAAAGTTACAATGATGAATTTGCAGTAATCTTTTATACTGGAACAAATGAAGCTTCTAGTGTTGCTACATTGATTGATCCAATTAAAGATGTGAAAAGTGGTGAATTGGTTATAAGACCAATTGATCCGGCTGCACCAGGCGTTGAATTTTTAGGTTGGTATAAAGAAAAAGCAGGGATCAATCCATGGGATTTTGATACAGATACAATTGAGCAATCAACTGTTCTATACGCCAAGTGGGATTTATTAGACTTATCAGTTATGTATGTATTTGATGAAGCCGGTGGGGAATTTTTAGATCCCCCCGATTATACTTATACAATTCTTAATACGATTATCTTACCAAAAGCAATACGTTTAGGAAGTTATTTCCTAGGCTGGATTCAAACACCAGTTGATGAATATAAGGTTGGTGATCCATTTGTTAGATCAACACAAGAATATAGTGAGGATTTAGTTGTTTATGCATTGTTTGAAAATAAGGAATATATAGTTAGATTCCGTTCACTTTTAGCTGATGTTTCAAATCCGAAAACATTTATTGTTGACTATGCAGCTCATATGGATTTTCCAGTATTAGCTGATACTGCAACAAAGGACTTTGTTGGTTGGTTTGGACTTGATGGCACAGAAACTGGCGATTGGGGATTTCAATATATTAATGATGACCTCTTTTTAGGAAAAGCAATTAGCTATGATGTAGTAACCGGCATTTGGGAATTCTTACCTCAGGATTTAATACTTTATGGTAAGTGGGAAGATAAGTAAATTGGATAAGGAATATGCAAAGAAAAAGCTATTTTATTTATTTTTTGTTTGGGTCACTTTCCTATTAAGTGTTGGCATTGCTTTGTTTCTTTACGTGATTCAGATTGATGGACTCGTTTTTTCAATTATTGTATTTTTATTGATTTTGATTATGTTTTTCATGATCTTTTATTGTAAATCAAAGATATCATATTATGATATGCAACAAAGATATCAACTTTTATTAAAGAGCAGCAAAGGATTGGAAAAAACAGATTGCAAATTTGATAATGATTGGGTGATGGAACTTCAAAGAAATCGCTTCACACAATATCTTGATAAATCCGATTATACCATCTACTATAATATTGCGAAGAGTATATCGAAAAAAACGTTTATCAAAACGCATGTTATTGAAATTATTACAATAGTAAAAAACAATAATTTAGATTTGTTTTCAAACGACATAGAGAAAGAATACAAAAAGTTATGGGGACAATTTGAAAAGAAATATCACCTTAATAAGCAGGTTATCATTCAATTTATTAAGTATAAATCATTTAATGATTCTGTTAAAAACAATTTAGATCGTGTCATTTCCTACAAAGAAGGAGATAACTATTTAATTCATATCAACTGTGGATATTTCACAGATTTGAAAAGTATTTATTATTTACACTCGGATACTTATTTCCCTAATGCTTATTACAAATATGCAATTGAAGTAATCAAAGAAATTCTTAAATAAATTTATCGTTAATCACAAATAAAAAAACATGTTGGATCCAATTCTGCATGTTTTTATTTTCATATTGCTATGTTAACAAATAAAAAACACTCCTCAAATAGGAGTGTATATTTGTATGAGTTTAAGATTACTGAGTTAGAGCATAATATGTAATATGATTGCTACAATAATGTTTGGGATAGCTGTGAGTAAAGGAGTGAGTAAAAAAACTTTGGAAATTGGATTTTCCTCTTTGTCCTTGAGGTACTCATAATAATCAAGTTTTTGTTTTTTTCCTGCAAACATAAAGAAAAAGGATTTCAAACCATAAATCGTTGGAGATAGAATATTCATATTCGACATTAAAATCATCCAACTGATAAAAAATAAGATAAAGCCAGAAAAGTAAAAAGCATTGCAAAAAGCCAACAAGGTATAAGATGCTTGCCATTGTAAAGCAAACAAAACAAGGATTATTGAAGAAAATATCGAGATTGATAGAATGATCAAATTTTTCTTTATATTGGCTTTAGGCTTTATATTTTCGATATTCTCTTTCTTATTTTCTTTTTCACGCATTTTCACACCTCTTTTTATGTTTTAATCGTCCTCATTGTATCTTTTATAAGGTGAAAAGTCAACAATATGGATAATACATATAATGCATTTTATATTGAGTATAATATAAGTATAAAAAAAACTTCACATGGAAGTTTTTATTGTGACCAGTTTCTGGAATATAAATATGGATGGCAGTCCAATATATATCCATGCGAGGTCAACGCCTACATTATTTTTTGGGAGAAAAATACTGAGATGTAATCAAAGTTAAATAAAAGGTAACATTGATTACAAATCTATTATAATATGAAATGAAACAATTTGTGATAGTTTTCAGAAAATTTTCATTGAAAACGTTTCCTAAACACCTAAATTTATAATTTAGCATATAAATGGCATAATAATCGTAATTGGTATATAATGTATTTGGTTAATTCAAGGAGGCTTATATGGCAAAATTAGAAATAAAAAACCTTCACGTAGGTATTGAAGGCAAAGAAATATTGAAAGGTGTCAATTTAATTGTTAATTCAGGAGAAGTTCATGCGATCATGGGACCTAACGGCACAGGGAAATCTACACTTGCAAGTGCACTCATGGGACATCCTAAATATGAGGTTACTCAAGGTGAAGCATATTTAGATGGAAAAAACCTTCTAGAGATGGAAGTAGATGAAAGAGCTCGTGCTGGTTTGTTCTTAGCGATGCAGTATCCAGCTGAAGTTCCTGGTGTTACAAATAGTGATTTTATGAGACAAGCTCTAAAGGCAACTTCGAAAAAAGAAGTTGGTTTATTTGAGTTTGCATTACAGTATGAAAAAGCTGTTGAAGATTTACAAATGCGTGAAGACTTAGCTCATCGTTATTTAAACGAAGGCTTTAGTGGGGGCGAAAGAAAAAGAAATGAAATATTACAACTTAAGGTTTTAAAACCTAAGTTTGCAATTTTAGACGAAATTGACTCTGGACTAGATGTTGATGCATTAAAGATTGTTGGTGAAAATGTAAGCAGTCTTATTAATGAAGACTTTGGCTGTATTTTAATCACACATTACCAAAGAATTTTAGATCATATTAAAGCAGATTTTGTTCATATCATGATTGATGGCGTTATTGTTTTAAGTGGTGGTATGGAGCTGATTGAAAAGATTGATAAGAACGGATATATGTGGATTAAGGATGAACTAGGTATCGATTTTGTTGAAGGCGAACAATAATGAAGTCAATTGTTATCAAAAATCACGAAATCACAACATCATTACCAAAAGATTTTATCTATAAAAATCAACAACTCATTATCCCTAAAAACATCCATTATCAAGATCCTATAATGATTACAGTTGAAGATGACAATAACGAGTCATTGGAAATTGTGGTTTCAGAAAATACAAGTGTTAAAATTATATTAGAATTAGCGAGTAGAGATCAAGAAGCTAACCATTATGTGTTTAAATTATTAGCGAAAGCAAATAGTCAAGTTAAATATTTATTGGTGAGTGAACTCGAAAGCAAAAAAGCTTTATTAGAACATTATTTTACTGCAGAAAGAGATGCCAAGCTTAATTTGATTGGTGGTTTTGTCAGTAATGTCCTTGATGCGAAAATGCATGTTGACCTTATTGGTGAAGGGGCAGAAGTGAAAATGCGAGCAATCGCTATTTCATCTGATAAAAATGTTCAAAAGATAGATGTTCTTATTGTTCATAAAGCACCAAATACATTTGGTGATATGACCAATATAGGTATCGCAAATAAACAAGGAAAAATCGTCTTAAATGGCGTTGAGAAAATAGAGAAAGGGATGAAGCATGCAAATGCTTTCCAAACCTTAAAAGGCATTATAACATCTGATCAAGCTGTTGTTGAAGTTAATCCTATTCTTCTTATAGATGAATATGATGTCAAAGCTGGTCATGGAGCAACGATTGGTAAAATCGAGGAAGATGCCTTGTATTACTTAAGAAGTAGAGGTTTAACACGAGAAGAAGCTGAAAAGCTTATTGTCAATGGTTTTTTACAACCTGTCATCGATGAGATTGATGATGAACCTCTAAAGGAAAGATTTGTTAGCGTCGTCAATTCAAGAATATGATAGATGTAGATCGTATTAGAAAAGATTTTCCTGTCTATAGTAAGCAACCAAGATTAACGTATTTAGATTCTGCTGCATCCTCACTAAAAGTAAAATCAGCAATCGATCAAGTGGATCACTATTATCATACGTTAGGTGTTAATGTGCACCGTGGTGCATATGAACTTGCTTATGAGACAACATTATTATATGAAGCTGCTAGAAAAACAGTAGCTGATTTTATTCATGCACAGGAAGAAGAAATTATCTTTACAAGAGGGACGACTTCATCCTTAAATATGATTGCTGGTAGTTACAGGGATATATTGAAACCTGGTGATGAGATTATTACAAGCGAACTTGAACATCACTCCTCACTATTACCATGGATGATTACTGCTAAAAAAACTGGTGCGAAACTGGTTTATATACCTCTGACTGAAGAAGGCAGAATTACTGTTGAAGGGTTTAAATCAGTATTGACTGATCAAACAAAAGTTGTAGCGATTACCCATGCATCTAATGCATTAGGATTTGTTACTCCAATTGAAGAAATTGCGAAGCTTGCACATCAAAAAGATGCTATCGTCATTTTGGATGCTGCACAATCAGCGCCACATAAAGCGCTTGATGTAAAAAAATTAGATGTTGACTTTATGGCTTTTTCAGGGCACAAAATGTTTGGTCCATCCGGTGTTGGTGTACTTTTTGGTAAAAAAACACTACTTAATAGTATTGAACCGTTCGAATATGGTGGTGAAATGGTCGATGAGGTCTACAAAGACCATGCGACATGGAAAGATGCACCTTTAAGATTTGAAGCCGGTACACCCGTTATTAGCGGTGCTATTGGGCTTGCTGCTGCTATTCGGTACATAGAATCAATTGGCATTCATAATATTCATGAGCATACAGAAGCACTGCATCAATATACACTTGAAAAACTCAAGAAAATCAAAGGTATTACCATATATAATCAAAGTGCGGAAAATCCAGTCATTACATTTAATGTTGAGGGTATTCATCCACACGATATTGCAACAATGCTTGATCAAGATCATGTCGACGTACGTGCTGGACATCATTGTGCACAACTAGTTAATAAATTTCTAGGTGTTAATTCAACACTTAGAGCATCCTTTCATATATATAATAGCTATGCAGATTGTGATGCTTTCTTAGAAAGTATTGTTGCAGCTAAAAATTTCTTTGAAGGATTTTAAGGAGAATTAGATGAACATTGAACATTTATATAGACAAGTTATTATGGAACATTATAAAAATCCTAAAAATAAGGGTTTTGTTGCTGATAATAGTTACTTAACCATTCACTTAAATAACCCATCATGTGGTGATGAATTAACCGTTCAACTTAAGGTTGAAAATCATAAAATTATCGATGTTAAGCATCAAGGAACCGGGTGTTCTATATGCTGTTCAAGCGCTAGTGTCATGAGTGTGACACTCATGGGCAAAACGATGGATGAAGCAATGAAGATCATTCATGAATTTTATGAACTAATCAAAGGAGATCCTTATGACAAGGAAATTCTTCAAGGCGATGCTGTCGTTTATCAAGGTGTATCACAGTTTCCTGCAAGGATTAAATGTGCTACATTAGCTTGGAAAGCTGCAGAACAAGGCATCAACAAAATCAAGGAGGACGAATCAAATGGGCGATAATAAAAAGAAAATTGATGATATTGTTGGTGATTATAAATTTGGATTTCATACTGAAAACACACCTGTATATAGCACTGGCAAAGGAATTAGTGAAGAAATAGTAAGAGAAATTAGTAAATATAAGAATGAACCGAAGTGGATGCTAGATTTTAGACTTAAGAGCTATAAAAAATTTATGGAGTTAAAAAATCCTAAATGGGGACCAGATTTATCATTTATTAATTTTGATGAATTTTCATATTTTATTAAGGCAAGTGAGAGAGCTGAAACAAGCTGGGATGAAGTTCCAGAAAACATTAAAGATACTTTTGAAAAATTAGGTATTCCTGAAGCTGAAAGAAATTTCTTATCTGGTGTTTCAACACAGTTTGAAAGTGAAGTTGTTTACCACAAAACACAACAAGAACTTGAAGAACTTGGAGTTATCTATGTTGATACAGATACTGCACTTAGAGAATATCCTGAATTAGTTAAAAAGTATTTTGGGAAGATGGTTTCCTATAGTGATAATAAATATGCTGCATTGAACTCTTCGGTATGGAGTGGCGGATCATTTATTTATGTTCCTAAAGGCGTGAAAGTTCCAAAACCCCTACAATCTTATTTCAGAATGAATTCTGATCAAATGGGTCAATTTGAAAGAACATTGATTATTGTTGATGAAGGTGCTTTTCTGAATTATGTTGAAGGCTGTACTGCACCCGTTTACTCAAAGGATTCACTTCACGCTGCAATCGTTGAAATTGTTGTTGAAAAAAATGCTACTTGCAGATATACAACAATTCAAAATTGGTCAAACAATGTTATAAATCTTGTTACAAAAAGAGCATTTGTCTATGAAAATGGATTAATGGAATGGATCGATGGAAATATCGGAAGTAGTGTCAATATGAAATATCCATCTTGTGTTTTACTAGGTGAAAGAGCAAAGGGAACAACCATCTCAATTGCATTTGCTGGTAAAGGACAATGGCAAGATTCTGGAGCTAAAATGATTCATATTGCTCCAAATACCACATCAACGATTATTTCTAAATCAATTAGTCGTGGTGGAGGGACTGTGAACTATCGTGGTAAAGTTGATTTTGGTAAAAATGCCAAAGGTGCGAAAGCCCATGTTGAGTGTGATACCATCATCCTAGATGAAGAGTCATTCAGTGATACAATTCCAACGAATATCGTTCGTAATAGCGATGTATTTCTTGAGCATGAAGCGACTGTTTCAAAAATTTCTGAGGAACAACTTTTCTACTTAATGAGTAGAGGTTTATCTGAAGCTGAGGCAACAGAAATGATTGTTATGGGATTCATTGAACCATTTGCTAAAGAATTACCTATGGAATACGCAATTGAACTTAATCAGTTGATTAAGCTTGAAATGGAAGGCTCTATAGGATAATATGTAAAAAATGAATAGATATTTGTGAGTTTTTCACAAATATCTTTTTTTATAGGAAGTTTTATCGTAAAATGGATATTGAAGGTGATATCATGAAAAAAGTAATCACAGTGATTATGTTATTTTTCTTGTCCTTAAGTATTGTTGCTTGTCATGAAGAAAAAACATATGATGATCTATACTTAGAATATTTAACACACATTGAGAATAATGAGCTAAACTATCAATCTAGCATTGATTATTTTAATCATCTTTCACAAGAGGTTATCAAAAGTGTTGTTCTTGTTGAAAAAATTGTTCAGACAAGTAGTGAATCATCCACAGGATCGGGTGTGCTATTTAAATCAGATGCCAACTATTATTATATATTAACGAATAATCATGTTATTTATTCTGAAATCGTAAGTGATAGCACCATTTATACAATAAGTGATTTTCAAGGTAATGAATATGATGCAGAGTTAATTGAACAAAGTGGTGATTATGATTTGGCGATCTTAAGAATCGAAAGGGGTCCATTGGATTTACCTATTATTGAATTCGCACCATCTAATCCGTTAGTTTATGAAAAAATGGCAGTTTTAGGATATCCTGGATATCAAATTAATGCAATCTCATTAGGCAATGTTGTTGATTATGCGTTTATAGAAGTCGAAAGTACTTCGTTTGATGTCATCAATGTATTATTTGATGTACTTATCAGTGATGTACCAGTTAAATCTGGAAGTAGCGGAAGCGTATCGGTTAATGACCAATTCCAACTTGTTGGAATTGTTTATGCAGGTAATTTCAAGGATACAAGTACAACATCAGAATATACATTTTCTATTCCTGTAGAAAAAGTACTTGAATTCTTTCAATTAAAACAATTTAGTTTGGAGGATAATTCATGAAAAGATTATATATTATCCTATTTTTTATGTTATTTATGTTATCTGGATGTCTAACTATTATTGATAATGAAGACTCAGATGAATATAGAGCGTTATCTAATCAATATGAAACATATGTAACAAATGATATCACTCAAGTTGATCAATTTGAATCATTTGTTAACGAAACCACGTTCACGTCAATGATGTCAAACGTGATGATTAAAATTCAAATATTTAGTGATCTCCATAACCTTGTTGAAACGCGTTATGGTTCAGGTGTTATCTTCGCAGTTGGTGCATATAATTATGTATTGACTACATTTGAACTAACTGATATTCCTAGTAATCTTTTAGTGACTTACCAGGTTGCTGATTATCAAGGTAGAACTACAAGTGCTTATATTGATAAATTTTCCGAAGATTATGGACTCGCAGTTCTTAAATTTCGCAGAATCCTATCAAATCATTTGCCTGCGATTGAATTCGCAGATCAAAATTCACTTCTGGGTGAACCAGTATTACTGTTTGGTTATATAGAAGAAATTATGAATTCCATGTCGATGGGCTTAGTAGAAGAAACGAATTCAGAAAGCAATATTTTAGATGAGTATGTCTATACAACAATAGAATCTGACATTTATGCTAATGGTAGTGCTGTGATTGATATAAACAATCAATTGATAGGTATTCAAGCTGGTGTATCTGAAGGTTTAAGTTATGCTATTTCAATAACTAATATTATGGAATTCTTAGAGTTATATACTGATTACCAAGAACTCGATTAAAAAAAGCGATGCCATCGCTTTTTTCTTTTTCTAATTTTATATAAGTTAAGATTTAAATAAATCAATATCATGATTGACATTTTCTTGCATCTCATATGTTATAATATCTCCATATTTATCTAAATTTTAACACACATGCTATAATATAGGAAAGGAATGGTTAATGATGTATCGCTATCTAATAATCGAGAGTAAAAAAGACATTAAAAATGATGAATCAATGATTATTTCTCTTTTTTCAGAATTCATTGATTTTACTAAAAAAGAGACTAGCCATAATGCTATCTATCTTTTTTATGCTCATGAATCTGATATTTCGCTTTCAGATGTCATTTTAAATATTATGAGTGATACATTGAGTGATCTGAGATTATTTTCTTCATTTGGTTTTGAATCTGAATATGATTTGAAGATTCATTTGGAATATATAAAATTAAAGTTAAAGTCTATCCCGTTTAATAAACATGCATATTTAGATGACAAAGTTATACTAAATGAATCTTTACATAGAATTGATGATGAACTTAGAAAACATATATTAAAAAAATATGCTTCCGATAAAATGATGATGGAATGTATAAAGGTCTATCTTGAGTCGAATCAAAATACAAGTGTAGCATCAAAAAAACTATATATTCACCGAAACACTCTTTTGCAAAGATTAGATAAATTTAACCAGATTACTGGATTTGATTTACGCATCTTTCTTGATGCCTATCTAATCTATCATTTACTATAATAAAATATGTGCATATTGCACATTTTTTTTATGCTTATAGGTTGCTATAATGAATATACAATGTAATAAAAGGGAGAATAATATGGCAACATTAAAATTGAAAGATATTAATAAGGTTTATCCGAACGG
>CAZKLF010000029.1:0-12636 GCA_964553665.1 uncultured Mariniplasma sp.
ATTAAATATTAAGTCTCTTTTTTCTATTAGTCCTTGACATAGGGTATAGTTTAGAGGAATTCTACCATTTTTTTTATATTTTAATTTCTTCGATTAGATGATACCTGTTATTGATTACATCAAAACTCGTTTGTTTTTCTGATGTTTCAAAAACGCTGAGGATAATAACAATTAAGATACTGTAAGGTACTGCAAATTGGACATTTTCAATTAAGCCATGAATTTGTGTAGCAATATATGCAGTTAAGAAAAGTGATTTTTCAAGTTTATGATTGATAAACATGAACTTTCCGATTTGATAGTAATGGACCAGTAAAGCGATTAACCCGAATATTCCCATTGTAGCAAGTACATGAATAAAAGTGTCATGGAACATGAATAGTTCTTGTCCTAATGAGAAACTATTAATGGCCAACCAACTTCCACCAAATACTGGATATTGTTTAAAGATTAACCATCCTTGCTCATAAATAACTAGTCTACTAGATGAGAAGTCGTTAAGATTATTCCCTAGAGACTCGAGTAAAAATTCCCACCACAAGTAAATTGCACCTCTAAAGATATAAAACAAAATCATTGAAAACACAAGAAATACTAATCCATGAAGTAAATGTTTCTTATTTCCTTTGAGGATAAAGAACAATATCATGCCTAAAGTAGCTACAACAAGTCCAAGCATACCACCTCTTGATTTAGTTAGAATAACCGCAATCACAGGCAAGATCATTGCAAACCATATCAAATATGTCTTTGGTTTTTTGAAGATGAAATATAGATAACTAGGAAAAGTCAATGTTATATAGAAGCATATAGAGTTAACATTTGCCCATCCAAACGTTCTACCCCATCCAGCATAAATACGGTGGTATAGGTCTAGTTCAGGGTTTAACAAATAACCTTGATAAACAAAGAAGAATACTTGAGCAGTGAGTAGTAAATTAGCAAACATTAACATTTTAAATAAATAATTTAAATTCCCTTTTAGTGTACTTGAATAAAATACATATAGTCCAAGAAAAAGAGTACCAGCAAAAGAAACTAGAAAAGCTTGCATCCGATTTGACATGAAAATTATAGGTGCTAAATACGAAACAGCCATTAACGCGAATCCCAAAAAGAATTTCCCCTTCTTTAACTTCGGTTTAAAACGAATGAAATGAACCATTGGTCCAATTAAGAAGATAGAAAAAGCTAAAATCAGTAACCATAGTTGTGATAATGATTCAAAGGAAATGCCTGATTGATTACTAATAAATAAGAATGAAAAAAGTGTTGGAATTGAATAAAGCGTATTTTTGAATAGTATTAAGATAGCTGTATTGATCAAAACTAAAATAAGCAGTCCAGATATATTATAAATGTTAAAAGCATGAGGAGGCGTTTCATGATAAAAAGACCACGAAACAAACGTGATCAGGAATATGATGGAGATGTAGAGTCCACTATTTAAAAATGTTTCTAATTTTTTCATGTTAACCTCATAGACTTGCTATATATATTATAAAGATGTTTTCCCTAAAAGTCAAAATAATAACGAATTAAATTATCTTTTCTTTTTGACAATGCACTAATTCATTTATTGAAATAAAGACATGGGTCTAAAATGAAAAAATTAACAAATTTTAGATATCTAGACAAGCACTGTTGCTTTTTTATATTTTTGTACGTATCATAGAAATAGATATAGAGTTTATATAATAAGATTTTAATAAAGGGAGTTAACTATGTTCAAACTAATCAAAGATCAATATACAATAGGTCAAACATTAAAAGTCAATCAATTTCTACTAGACAAATTGAATAAGACCATAACATCATCACCTTCAATTCAGTTAGAATTGCTTTTTGATGCATCTCTTTATGATCAATTTAGAGTTCATGTATTTTCTACATATACGATTCAAATAACATATGGTACATCTCGAGGACTTGATTATGCCTTTGAAGCAATAGAAGAAATATCTAAATATTTTATGATTGGATTGTATGAAGGTGGACCTGATTTCAAGATAAGAGGCATTATTGAAGGCTTTTATGGGACACCATGGACTCATTTAGATCGTATTGATGTGATTCATTTCATTTCTAAATACAAGATGAATGCCTATTTCTATGCACCTAAAGATGATCAATATCATCGCAAGTTATGGCGCGTGTTATATCCGAAAAAAGAGTTAACTCAACTTCTAGAATTGGTTCATGAAGCAAAAAAAGTTAATGTTGATTTCTATTTTTGCATAAGCCCAGGTAATGATTTTATCTATAGTGAACAAAGTGAATTTGAAATTCTTTATGCTAAAATAGATCAATTACTTTCTTCTGGCGTTAAACATTTTAGTTTATTGATGGATGACATTAATTATGTGCTTAAAGATGAATCACTAGATCGATTTAAAAGACCAGGTATTGCACATGCTTATATATCTAATCAATTAAATCTGTATCTTAAATCTAAAACAAACGATTTTAAGTTGGTCATGTGTCCAACTGAATATTGGCAAAATTGGGATACGGAATATCGTAATGATTTAAAAGAACAAATGGATTCCGATATCATGGTTTTTTGGACAGGTTATAGAGTCGTTGCTGAATACATACCAAACCAAGATGGTTTAAATGCCTTAGAATCCTTTGGTCATCCTTTAATTTTATGGGATAACTATCCAGTAAATGATATGGCAACAGATAGAATTTTTATGGGTCCATTAATAAACAGAGGAAAAAGACTATACGAAAGTCATATCGGTATGATTAGTAATCCTATGATCGAATGGCACTTATCCAAGATTAGTGTTATGACGATGGCAAGTTATATGTGGGATTCAAAGAATTATGATCCTGAGATTGCATATTTAGATGCGCTTAAAGAACTCACGTCTAACTCTTCACATTTATTGCCTGATTATAAGAATTTTACGGATAATAATCGTCATTCATTAATTCATTATACAAGAATGCCTCAAATAGAATCTGCCGTAGAGTCTTTAGATTATAACGTATTAGATAGTTATTTTGATGATTTAATGAATTCTATCAATCAACTAGAAAATAATTTTGATGATTCTAGATTCATCAGTCAAGCAAAGCCTTGGTTTGAGCGATTTAGAAAAGATTATGCGTTATATCAACTTATAAAATCAGGGAAAGCAACGATACAAGATACACTTTATATTAAGGATGAAAAACATACTTTGGGGACAAATTTCATTGTTAAATTAGCTAAGAAGTTAGACTTATATGATGGTCCGGTATATAAAAAGGAAAGAAAGAATTATTGGGATATTCTAAAAAACAAAAAATGAATAGTTTTGTGAAGTTAAAATTTAGCTAATACAAGTCAATAAAAAAAATCGTATACTCAAATGAGAAATCATTGTATACGATTTTTTTATTATCAATTTTTAAATATCTATTTTGTTAAATATTCAAGTAATTTTCTTGCTGCAAGTTCTGGACCATTCATATGCTTACCAACAACTGCTAACTGCGTATAGATCTCACCAATAACAACTTTATCTTTAAAGAGTGTTTCAAATTGTTCCTTTAAGATAATTTCAGTATCATTTTTTCTTTGTACTGGTCCAAAAGGATTTGCGAAATAACTTTCAACGAGTCCGACTTCAGCAGTCGTACCTTTAGCAAATCTTTTTCCTGATTTAAATACATCTAATGCTTCATCAATTTGATCGAAAAATCTAATACCTTGATTATTTTCTTGATAGTTATTGGCATAGAAGACCATGTCAACTTTATGGTCTAACATAATGAAGTCATAATAGGATACCGGAAGGATTACTCTACCATTGAGTTGATTAGGATTCATAAAGATCGCGCGATCAATCTCTTGATATGCATATCCCGTATCTAAGTCGTCTAATCTAACGAATGCGCCTACTTCAGTTCCGTGTGCATAAATGTGTTCACCCTTCTTGAAAAAGACGCCCATATCGTCAAATACGACTTTCATATCTTTAATATACTTTCCGCCAATCTTTCTTAAAGCTTCAAGTGTTTCAGATTTACCTGCACCACTATCCCCTATAATCGCGATATGTTTTTCAATACCATTATTTAAGATGATTTGGACCATCGCACCGTGAATCGGTAAATTTTGATGATCAATCATATAAATGTTATGAAGCGTTAATAACATTTTTTTCATATATCCAAAATAATCATTCTTATCTAACCTGGAAACAAAGCCAATATACATATCTTCATATTGATCGTAGAAGTATTTTCCGTCATACTGATCTTCTTTAATGCCATATAAATAAATAAGGTCAGGTTTTTGATTACTAAATTCTTCGTATGAAGCTGGTTCGAATAGATTACTTAATGCGACACCATGATGTAAGAAGTCTCTATGAACATAGACAAATGCCAATAGGCTTCCAACTTTGATTGGATAAACTAAATAATGTAGTTTATTAATATTAAAGTGTGTGATTGGGTTTTCTAAAGTAGGTTGAAACAACCCTTTTCTTGTATTGGAATCGGTATAGACAAGAAAAGGTGGATTTGTAAGTATGTTTGTAATAAATCCAACATTTTGAAGGCTTACATATGTTTCATTTTGAGTGAATTTATGAGATACCATTGTAATATTCGCATTGACTCCAGCTGGAAGCTGTCTAAACACCAAAAAGTCACGACCTAAAATATGTTGTGTGATTGTTCTATATAAATATAAGACACGTTTAGTAAACTGCTCAGATACTTGAAGCATATCCGCAGTTCTAGCAGTATGTGCATATGCTTTTTGGCTAGATATAACGCCAAAGCGTTCTAGCTTACGCCAATAATCATAAAAAGATTCCGTAAAGTGGTAGAAGACATCCCTTTGTTTAAGCAAATTGCCTAAATAAGGGTTTTTATGCATGACATCCTTATAGTCCCAAATTAAAAGAAGTTTATAGGCATCATGAATGAATTGAGCTTTAACGCCTTTAAGTTTTTCAATAATTGGAGAGTCTTCAGCTCTTAATTTTCTGACGAATTGAACTAAAACAGCTTCAAAGCTTTTAGATGAAATAATATTAACTTCTGAATCGCATAATGTCGCGTCAAAATTAATAATTGCGTATGTTTTTGTTAGATGAAATTTCTTCATGTCATCACTCCTTTTTAAAATATACAACATTTATTTTACCACGATAAAGCCAAAGAAGTGCCATTTTTTCTGATACAGTATTTGAATAGTATAAAAACAAATCTATTTTAGAAAAATATTTTTTGATTATATAATCTTTTCTAATTTAACATGTAATTGTATAAAAAAAAGGAATCCTAAGGACTCCTAAATTGGTTTAGTATAACAACGTCTCCGTTTATGATTCTTATATTCAAAATCTTTCCATGAATTTTGGATTTGAACATTTAATTCTAGTTCAGGACCTGATTCAGCATACTTAACACCTTCAGCAATACCCGTCTTAATACCATCTTCGAACATTAAAGCGATGATGCCATGTCCTTGATGCTTGGGATCGATGGCAATAAAGTATAAATCAATGATTGGATTTTTCTTAAGACTCTTAAGGAGTCTGAAAATTCCAAATGGAAGTAATTTACCATTGCTCTTCTTATTTGCTTTTGCTAAACTAGGCATAATGATGGTAAAGCCAACGACTTTTTGTTCTTTATCTAAAACAAACCATAGATATTTAAGATCAATCAAGGTTATCATTTGTTTAATATAATAATCCATAACTTTATCGGTTACAGCATAAAATCCATATAAATCACTAAATGCGTCATTATACATGGCAAATGCATCATAGATATATTTAAAGACTTCTTTTTTCTTCTTAAGTTTAATCAGTTGATAGCCATAGCGCTTTCTTGCTATTTCTGCACCACGTTTAACTTTAGCAGATACTTCAGTAGGCCACGTGATTTGTTTTTCTGTCCAATCGACATCTTTAATGAATCCTAATTGCTCTAAATGATCTTTATAATAAGGATGTGTATAAATCGTAATAAACATGTTTAATTGATCAAAACCTTCAACAAGTAATCCCATACGGTCCATATCGGTAAAGCCAATAGGTCCGATTAATGTATCCATTCCATGTTCTTTTGACCACTTGGTTACTTTATCAATCAAAGCTTTTGTAACTTCAATATCATCAATCATATCGATTCTTGTAAATCGAGCGGTTTTAGCCTTATATGCTTCATTCCATTGGTGGTTGATTAAACCAGCAATACGCCCAACAATCTTTCCATCTTTATATGCAAGATAGCGAACTGCATCATAATACTCAAACATTGGATTTTTCTTTGGATTAAAGACGGTTCTTTCATCCATAGATAAAGCAGGAACAAATGGTTCAACATTCTTATAAAGCTTATTTGGGAATTCTGTAAAGCGCCAACTGTCTAGATTTGATTTAACTTCTTTAATTGTTATCATCACGACACCTCATTTTCATTATGTCTATTTTAACTTAATTTTACAAAAAGTTCAATGTTTTGCTAAATGTCTTTGACAATAATAAAATTATGTTATAATAAAAAAGGTCTATCCACTATAGAAACACATAATAAAGGAGAATAAAAAGAAATGAAAGTAGAAAAATTACAAGATAACCGTGTACGCTACACATTTGAAGTAGCAGTCGATGAATTTGAACATGGTTTAGATCATGCATTTGAGCATGTTATCAAAGAAGTTGAATTAAAAGGTTTTAGAAAAGGACATGTTCCAAGAAATGTTTATGAAACAAAATTTGGTGTTGAGTCTTTATATGAAGATGCACTTAATCATGTTCTTCATCATAAATATAATGAAGCGCAAGCTCATCCAGATTATGAAATCGTTGGTCAACCTGATGTTGACGTTGATATTGCGAAAATTAAAAGAGGCGAAGTATTTGAAGTATCATTTAATGCGCCCGTTAAACCAGAAGTTAAATTAGGACAATATAAAGGCATTGAATTTACAGCTGTTAAATCAGAAGTCACTGATTCTGAAGTTAATCTTGAAGTTAAAAACCTATTAGGCCAAAATTCAACATTAGAACCTAAAGAAGGCATCATAGAATTTGGAGATACAGCAATATTTGATTTTGATGGTTATTTAGATGGCGAACCTTTTGAAGGTGGCAAAGCTGAAAACTATTCATTAGAAATTGGTTCAAACCAATTTATTCCTGGATTCGAAGAACAAATGGTTGGATTAGGTGTTGATGGAACTAAAGAAATCAATGTTACATTCCCTGAAGCCTATCAAGAAAAATCACTTGCTGGAAAAGCAGTCATCTTTAAAGTCTTAGTTCATGAAGTTAAGAGCAAGAAAGCTGCTGAACTAAATGATGAATGGGTTGCATCTTTAGCAAGAGAAGGTATTTCAACTGTTGCTGAATTAACTGCTACAACAAGAACTGAATTAGAAGCTAAAAAGAAACAAGAAGCAGAAAATGTAACAACAGATCAAATCATCGGTACAGTTCTAGATAATGCTACATTAGAAATTCCTAAAGTAATGATTGACGAAGAAGTTAAGCATTATAAGGAAAGTGTTGAACAACAAGCTAAACAATATGGTCTTGAATTTGACATGTTCTTATCATTATCAGGTGTCACACCTGAACAATTCGAAGCTCAAGCATTATCAGATTCTACTAAACGCGTTAGAACTACACTCGTATTAGAAGCTGTAAGTAAAGCCGAAAGTATCACTGCAACTGAAGAAGAACTCAATGCAAAATATGATGAATTAGCAGTTAAGTATAAGATGCCTGTTGATGAAGTCAAAAAATATTTACCAGCTGACGTTTTAACGAATGATGTTGCCGTCAATAAAGCTTACAAACTTGTTATAGACTCCGCAGTCAAACTTTAATGAAGGGGACATCGTTCCCTTCTTCTTAAAAACTAGATTGGCACTCGAGTATATCGATTGCAAATCTATAAATATATGCTATACTATTCATGAAAGAAAAAAGGATGTGAAATCATGGAACTACAAAAGAATTTACCTGCAATTGTTGTGCGTGGAACTACACCAATTCCTAACAACGATTTTCGCATTGAAGTTGGAAGAAAAATATCGCTTAAAGCTGTAGAGGAATCTGAAAGAAATTTCGGATCTTACGCGATTATTCTAATTCAAAAAAATCCAATGATTGAAGAACCTACTATAGAAGATTTAGAAGAGTATGGAACTTTAGTTAAGGTCCAAATGAAGATTAAATTACCAAACGACGCTTATAAAGTGAAGTTTTCTGTTTTATCACGTATTAAAGTTAAGGAGTATTTCATTACGGATCCTTATTTTGTTGTCGAATATGAAGAACAAGAAACGATGAATGGTAATCTTGATGAAGAAGTAACGCTCGTTAAGATGATCGTATCAGAGATTGCTGCTCATGCTCAAGCAATTTTGCAACCTAATAATCAAGTGATGGAAAAGATCCAACAAGGCGTGACATCGGAAAAGGTTTGTGACCTTGTTACTTATAACCTAAAATCTAATGATCAATCTAAATATAAGTATTTAGAAGAAAATAAACTTAACACACGTTTAAGATTGCTTCTTGAAGATATTAATAAGCAAAAGATGATTGTTGATCTTGAACACAAAATCAATGAAGAAATCAAACGTTCTATTGATGAAAATCAAAAAGAATATTATTTGCGCGAAAAAATGAGAGCAATTCAAAATGAATTAGGCGATAAAGCTAAAAGAGAAGATGAAATTGATGAATTAAGAACGAAGATTCTTAAAGCGAAGATGCCTAAGGCAATTGAACAAAAAGCATTAGCGGAGCTAAATAGATATCAATCGACACCTGCAGCAATGGCTGAGTCTTCAATCATTAAAACGTATCTTGACTTACTTGTTGATCTTCCTTGGAAGAAAGCATCTAAAGATAATTATGATTTAAAGAAGGTTAAAATTAAGCTTGATGAAAATCATTACGCTTTAGAAAATGTTAAAGAACGTATTATCGAATATTTAGCAGTTAAAATCATGACAAAGAAGAACCCACAAACTATTTTATGTCTTGCGGGGCCCCCTGGAGTCGGAAAAACATCTTTAGCAATCTCGATTGCTGAAGCCTTAAATAGAAAATTCGTTAAGCAATCACTTGGTGGAGTTAGAGACGAATCAGAAATTAGAGGACATAGAAGAACTTATATTGGCGCAATGCCAGGTAGAATCATTAAAGGTATGAAAGATGCAAAGACTGTTAATCCTGTCTTCTTATTAGATGAAATCGATAAGATGTCATCTGATTTCAAAGGTGATCCAGCATCAGCAATGCTTGAGGTCTTAGATCCAGAGCAAAATGCGAGATTTTCTGATCACTATCTTGAAGAACCTTATGATTTATCTCAAGTTTTATTTATTACGACAGCAAACTTTCTTGAAAATGTTCCTGCGCCTCTTAGAGACCGCATGGAAATTGTTGAACTTTCTTCTTATACCGAACAAGAAAAATTTCAAATTGCTAGACGTCATTTAATTAAAAAACAATTAAATAATCATGGAATCAACGAAACACAGTTTACAATTACTGATGATGCAATTTATTACATCATTCAGCATTACACAAGAGAAGCTGGCGTACGTGAAGTTAACCGCTACATAGGCGCGTTAATTAGAAAAGGCATCAAGGAAATCTTGATGACTAAGACAACCAAAATAGATATTACAATAGATAATATTGAATCTTATATTGGTAAGGCAAGATTTGTTCATAATCTAGCAGATGAAAAAGAACAAATTGGGGTTGCTACTGGATTAGCCTATACGGCATTTGGTGGAGATACTTTGCCTGTTGAAGTTACTTATTATTCAGGAACCGGTAAGCTTGTATTAACTGGTAAACTAGGTGATGTTATGAAAGAAAGTGCAATGACTGCACTAAGCTTCATTAAATCTAAGGCTAAGTCTTTAGAAATAGATCCTGATATGTTCAATAAAAATGATTTTCATATCCATGTTCCTGAAGGTGCAGTACCAAAAGATGGCCCTTCAGCTGGTATTACGATTGCAACTGCAATCTATTCAGCAGTATCACAAAAATATGTTAAAAAGAATGTTGGTATGACTGGTGAAATCACGCTTCGTGGTTATGTTCTTCCTATTGGTGGATTAAAAGAAAAATCTATTGCTGCTCATAGATCTGGTCTAAAGACCATCTTAATTCCTAAAGATAATGAAAAGGATATTGAAGATATTCCACAAGAAGTTAGAGACGCTCTAAAGATTATCCCTGTGGAAAATGTGATGGATGTCTTCCAATATGTGCTTAAATAGTTTATAATATAAGTAGTCTTCGGACTACTTTTTTATATGTAAAGGATGAGATAAATTGATTAAAACAGCAGAATACATAAAAAGCTTAACAGATATTAAAGATGAACCTGAGGCGTTACCTCAGATTTTATGCATGGGACGGTCAAATGTTGGCAAGAGCTCATTTATTAATAGTCTATGCAATCGGAAGAATCTAGCAAGAATATCAAATACACCAGGGAAGACTTTAGCCTTGAATTTTTACTTACTCAATGAGAACTTTTATTTGGTTGATGCGCCTGGTTACGGATATGCAAGACGTTCGAAATCGATTCAAGATGCATTCATCGTGATGATAGAAAGTTATTTACTTTATGCACCAAATCTAAAACTCGTTTGTTTACTCATCGATTTTAAAGTTGGGCCAACAAGAGATGATATCGATACCTATGAATTTTTAAAGTCACTACGTAAAGATATTATCGTTGTAGCAACAAAGAAAGATAAGATTAAAAAGACACTACAAAAGAAACAAGAAAGCGTCATTAAAAATATTTTAGGAAACCCTAAAAACTTTTATGCTATTTCCAATACAACAAAGGAAAACATAAAACTCGTCTCTGACCACTTTACTAATAAAATAGCGGAGGGATAATATGCGAGAAATTGCAATCTTTACTGATTCTTCAGCAGATTTAGATCGAGAGTATAGAGAAGAACACAATATTTTATCTATCGCACATTATGTGCGATTTGAGTATGAGTTCTATCTTGATGGTATCACTTTAGATACTGACGATTTATATCATAAAATTAAAGAAACTCGTAAGCTTCCTACGACAGCCCCTGCAACAGATGAAGATTACATGATGAATTTTGACAGATATCTTGATTTTAATTACGATATTATATATATTGGGGTTGGTTCGAAGTTTTCAATGGCATTTCAAAATGCTTTAATGGCACAACAAGAAATTGACGCAAAACGTATTTTTGTCATTGATACCAATAATTTATCTTCAGGGATTGGCATTTTAGTCTGTAAAGCAGCCAAGATGAGAGATCAAGGCTTTTCAATCCAAAAAATCTATAAGGAAATTCGCGCTTTAGTTCCTAAAGTACAATCTTATTTCGCTTTAAGAACCATTGATAATTTGCGCAAAAGTGGTAGAGCAAATCACCTAATGAATGTTTATACGAGACTCTTTTTCATTAAGCCACTCATCAAAATTGAACAAGGAGAATTAATCTTATATAAAAAATCATTTGGAACGATGAGAAGAGCAATCCGCGAAATGCTCCGAGAACTTTTCGAAAATATGATCTATATTGATACAGATTTTATTATGGTGACTCATAGTTTAGCAAATAAAGAAGTTTTGTACATGATTGGACTCATCAAGAAAAGAATGCCAAATGCTCATATCGTAGAGAATAAGGCAGGATGCGTTATATCGACACATTGTGGACCTGGCGCGGTTGGATTAACCTATATCAAAAGTATATAAATGATTTGCTTTACAAATGGCTTTTGCTATGCTAAAATCAAATCAGTAGCAATGATAAGGAATAGTAATGAATGATTTAATTTATAGAGACAGATTGATTTGGTGAAAGATCTGATTAAATATTCATGAATGTCACCTTGGAGCTGAAGAGATGAACCTTGAGTAATTTCTTTCCGTAAATCTGCGTTAAAGATATTAAAGTGCTAGAAAATCATTTCTAGAACTAAGGTGGTACCGCGAACTTTTCGTCCTTAGATTTTTCTAAGGACTTTTCTTTTTATATGGAGGTTTTTAAGATGAAAATGTTAAAAACAAAGCGATTAATTCTAAGAGAACTCAGAATAACAGACCTTTTATCCTTGTTTTCTTATGCTAGAAAACCTAATATCGGTCCTAATGCAGGATGGAAGCCCCATGAAACCATTGAAGAAACTGCTAAAATCTTAAAAATGATGATGAGTGAGAAAGAAGTCTGGGCAATGACTTTAAAGGAAAAAGATGAAATCATTGGAACGATTGGATTACACGTCAGAAATTTCGAGAATGCTTTAGCCAATCAAAAAGAGATAGGTTATGTCTTAGATGATACTTATTGGGGACAAGGTTTAACGACAGAAGCCGTTAAGGGAGTCTTAAAATTCGCTTTTATGGATTTAGAGCTTGATCAAGTACTTGTTGGACATTCACTTGATAACATTCCATCAAAAAGAGTAATTGAAAAAACGGGTTTTAAGAAGACACATCAAGAAAAACGAGAGCATTTCAATCAGACGATGATTGATATTCAGATGTATATATTAACAAAAGAATCATATTTGAAGGGAGATAAACTATAAGAAGTCAAGTGAAAAAATACAGTAAACAGAAAAAGACCTA
>CAZKLF010000030.1:0-12348 GCA_964553665.1 uncultured Mariniplasma sp.
TCTAAATTTGCAGTTAAATCAATAAATTTGACTTTTGCAATACTCATACTGTCCTCCTAATAAATCAACATCTGTTTTATTTCACTTTCATCAATTTGATATCTGATGCCTTCAATAATATTTGTTAGATTTTCAATTTCGAAATTACTCAGTGTAACAAAGGCTAGATACACTTTCGGTACATTTGTAGAGAAATACATAAACTTTCTAGCTAAATCATAGCGTATCCGACCTGCATAGTACTCTACAAATACATAATCTTTGTCACTCGTAAATCTAGAAAATTCCGAGTTAGACAAATACTTTAAAATAGCATCCGGATCACTAAGAGCGATAATTTCATCTATTTTTTTATCACTTATTCTAGTATTCTTCTTGATTAATAAAGCTTTAATCGTCGATGGGTCTGCTTTATAAAATTTTTTCAATCTATAAATTTTTATGATATTAGAAAGTTCAATTCTTGTTTGAAAGATACTTTCCAGATCTTTTAATACAGATCCTTTATAATATTTTTCAATTCGACGAAATGCTTCATCGTAATAATAATCTTCTAATGTAAATTCAATATCTAAATAACGTATATTATCATTACTACGTGTTTCAAATGGTTTGAGTAATTTATAATAAGGTGTTTTTTCTAGTGATGAAAGTAATTCAATAAAATTCGTAGCTTTAAATACCAATGACATATTAATGGATGTATGAATATCAAAAAAATATGGTACTTTTCCTTTATTTTCTTCAATTTCATCAGAAATTATTGTTCTTAGTGTTGATAAAATGACTTCGTTTTCTTGGTGTACAATATCAAGTTCATAAAATTCTACATCTTTAGTATGCACTTGTTTAATGAGCCTTATCACTTGATCAAATGAGTTTTTCTTAATTAACGCTTCTAAATTACCTCTATGGATAGAGTTCTCTTGAACATCTTTTAAGATTTCACGATAATTACCGTGTTTCTTAAGATATCTAACAAGGTCAGAAACAGAATTGAATTTCGCCATTTTTTCATATTCTTCTGGTTTAATAAAGTTCCCATAGATTGACTTGGCTTTTGTAAGAATTGTATTATTTGCCCATGAACTCATAGATTCATCTCCTTCACGGAAAGTTTATTCAAATATCTATACTGATTTAAGAAGGTTTGACTATAATAAACCAGATGATTTCTCGAGTTAATTATAACATATTCGCTGAACATAATCGAGTTTTACCTCTTGCTTAGCGCGTATAATGTTTAAATCTAAAAATGCTGTTAATCTTAGAAAGTAAACCAATTTTCTTTAATTCTTTTTGGAGGAAGAAGCCGTCCATCAGCATTGGGTTCTTTAACTTCTATCTCTAAATCAGGGATATGTTCAAAAGCTTCTTTAAAATGATCAATTTCTAATGATTTTACGAACCCAAGAATAATAAATTTGGTACCCATACCAAGTACATATTTTCTAGTATTATATACGCGTTTTAAAAATAGCAATTTTCCTTTAAGTTCATTTAATTTTTCTTTATGATCCTTTATGTATTGATTCATATCCTTTTCATAGGTATCAATCATAATTTGAGTATTATCGTTTTCATTTAATAATGCTTCAACAGCATCTGCTGGTTTACCATGAATAAAATCTGGAATGAGGATTCTTTCAAAAAGCATTGATGAAAAAATATTGTCAACTTCTCTTTTATAATCGTTAGTCGAGTAATACATGCACCAAGTCTTTTGCTTATCGTGATTAAATGTTCTAAAAACAAAGGGTTTATTCATGAATAACTTGATCTTTTCCAAACTATCATTTGGTATTCTACCAAAACGAAAAAAAACATACTCACAAGCAAAGAGGTCATCAAGAGCAACATCTAAGCTTTGGATATTATCCACTTGAATGAGTGCGTCTTTACATTTTTGAATGCTTTCTTTCAAATCTGTCAATTTATTTGATTGAGTTAATAATTTTTTCTTAAAATCATGAATAAAATCGTGCATTTCATTGAAATTATACTTTTCAAGTCTGATTTCTTGTGCAGAAATATCTAGTTGATATCTCTTTTCAATATCATCAACATCCTCTAACAATGAAATGCAGGGGCAGTCAGTACCGAGTGATGAAAATCCATGTACCTTCGATACAATATCAGTTGATAAGACTAGATGGATACCTTTTGTATCGACAAGAGCCATGAGAACTTGTTCTAAATCTTTCATGTTTGCAACTAATTCAATAAGCTTTATTTTGATTGAACTCATGTTTCCTCCAATTCTGGTAAAAGCAAAAAATTATTTAAGACATGCATTAAAGATTTCATCAACCCACAAATCTTTATGATCTTCATATTGTTTTTGAATCGCTTTTAATGTTTCTTTATATGTTAATAAATCACTTTTTTTCTTTTTCACCATTTCTTTTTCGTATTTTTCTTCTGTTAGTTTTATCTTGTCTTTAATCTCATCGATAAAAGACTGATGAAGTTTTTTAGTTTCTTCTTTAATAAGATCGTCAAGATGTTCTTTTTTCTTGACAAGCTTATTGACTTCTTCACGAGCTTTTTTATCTAGATTGATTGTGTCTTTTATAATATTATGATGCATAATTCCACCACCATTTCTATAGTTTGTTAATAAGCACGAGCAAACCAAACCGTTTGCGTTGCCTTTTGATTAGTTACCGGACAATTTTCAGTGATTAATGTCTGATCAAATGGAATAACTCTAGCTGTAGCAGTTGTGTCATTTTTGATTTGTATTTCCGCATCTTCACCAGATATACTCATTGCAACATATCCACCTTTTTTAATATACATCTTAAACTCATTATAAGTTTTGGCTTGATATGTATTTGCCTTTACATGAGCAACTGCACGAGCGTACATTGCGTCATGAATGTCTTTTAATATTTTGGGTAAAGCAGAAACAACTTGATCAGGATTCATTACAATTTTTTCGCGATTATGTCTAATCACTAATGTAATTTCGTTATTTTCTAGGTCTCTTGGTCCGATTTCAATGCGAACTGGAACACCTTTCATTTCATATTCACTAAACTTCCAACCTGGAGATTTATTTGAATCATCAATAGATACTCTAAATCCAGCATTCTTAAGTTCATTATATATCTTATCAGATGTTTTTTGAACAACTTCTTTTTGTGCTTGTATTGGGATAATCACAACTTGTATTGGTGCAACATAAGGTGGAAGTACTAATCCTTCATCATCACCGTGGACCATAATGACAGCGCCAATCAATCTTGTGGAAACACCCCAAGATGTTTGATATGCATATTGTAGTTGGTTAGAATTATCTTGAAATTTAATGTCAAAGGCTTTAGCAAACTCTTGTCCGAAATAGTGCGTCGTTCCTGACTGTAAAGCTTGACCATCATGCATCAATGCTTCAATACTATAAGTTTCAACTGCTCCAGCAAATTTTTCTTTTTCAGTTTTCCTACCAGTTACAAAAGGTATAGCAAGTAATTCTTTCCCAACTTTCTCATAAATATCTAAGATATCAAGCGTTTCTTTTCTTGCCTCTTGTTCAGAAGTGTGAACAGTATGACCTTCTTGCCATAAAAATTCTTTACCTCTTAAGAATGGACGTGTTGTCTTTTCCCATCTAACAATATTGCACCATTGATTGTATTTTATGGGTAAATCACGATAAGAGTTTATAATTTTTTGGTAATGCGTGCAAAAAAGAGTTTCAGAGGTTGGTCGAATAATCAATCTTTCCGCTAACTCTTCAACACCTGTTGTTGTTATAATTGCTGTTTCAGGAGCAAATCCTTCAACATGATCTTTTTCTTTTTGAAATAATGACTCTGGAATAACTAAAGGCATATAGACATTTTGATGTCCCGTTTCCTTAAGTCTTCTATCTAAGTCTTGTTGTATACCTTCCCAAATCGCATATCCATATGGACGATAAATGATAAAACCTTTAACATCACTATAATCCATCAATTCTGCTTTTAAACATAAATCTGTATACCACTGAGCAAAATCAGCATCTCTAGCTGTAATTGCAGCAACCATTTTTTTATTATTACTCATATTTTAAACTTCCTTATTATTTTTTCTTATTCTTCCTAAAAGCCGATGCTACAACAGCAATTACACCAATTATCACAAATGTTGGAATCTCTCTTAGAAATCCAAGGTCTATAATGCCCACCGTAAATAATGAAACCGCCAATAAGACAAAGATAAGTAAATAAGCGATATTTTTATTTACCTTTGTTGATTCGGTTTTTTTAGGTTCATAACGTTGATACTCAACATCTTCACTTCTCGTGTTTTTCTTTTTTGCATAACGACTACTATTATTCGTATCATATTTTCTATCTTGCTGATCAAATAAATCATCATATTTTTGAAACATGTTTTCTTCGTTCGTCTCTTTTTTTTTCATTTTATTTTTGAACTAATATTGTTTTACCATCAACAAAATCAATTTTACGCTCCTTATATAGATGTCCTAAAGCACGTTTAAATGCTTTTTTGCTCATCTTAAATGCCTCGAATATTTCATCAGGTGTACTATCAGTTGTCAATTGCATATCTCCTTGACGTATCATATGAGATAATATGACATTGGCATCATCAAAAATAGCTATTTCTTTTTGTGGAGCTAATGATCCTGTGTATCCTTTTTCTGATTGATAAGTTATCTTAACATCGACTTCTTGTCCATAATGTAGTATCTCTTTATGCATAGAATGGTGAACAAAAATCCAATGACCTTCTGGTGTTAATAAATTAATACCTTCTCTGCCTATCTTTTGAACCCTTGCTTTTCTCATTTCTTTTAATTCAAGCGGCTTTTCAGGTTCTAAACGCATATCTTCTCTTGAAACAAGTTTTGCAACGAGTTTACCTTTTACTTTGATTCCAACATATAGAATATCGCCTTGTTGCGGCCATTCTTCTTTATCAAATGGCAAGTCATCTACAGAAAGTAATAATTCTTTAGCGATCCCCATATCCATAAAGACACCTAAACTATCATGAACTGCAGCAACAGCTAAAAATCCTGGGTGTCCAACAGTAATAAGGGGTGTCTTTAAAGTTGCTGCTAATCTTCCCTTTTGATCAAAGTAAAGAAACGCATCAACTTCTTGTTCAGGAACTAGTTCTTGGTGCATGCTTTCATTGTTATGCAGAAAAACTTCACCCTCATCCGAATCAAGCATGAACCCAATATCTGTTTTTCTATTGACGATTAAATTATTGACTTCTCCAACTTTTAAAGACATTCTATCACCAACCTTTATTTTATCATAAAATGGACTATATTGATAAGATTACTAAAAAAAAGAGTGCCTAAGCACTCATACATCTAACTCTTGTAAAACTTCTTCATATTGTTTAATAAGTATAGCTCTGAAAAATTCAATAAGTGGCTTCAAATCTTTTTCAGATTTAAAAGATTCTAGTTTTGATATATATTCTTCACGCATTTCCAATGGGATTGAAATTGGTAAATAATCACCCATGATTAAAAAATAATTTAAAGCAAGTTTAGCTAAACGTCCGTTTGCATCTACAAATGGATGGATTTTTGCGATACTTGCATGTGCATAGGTTGCTCTTTCTAGTACATCGCCTTGAAAATTATCTATATTTCTAAAAAATTTACTCATGCGATCGTAAACCTTGACATAATCGGGTGGCTGATGTGATGCTCCAAAAATGCTGATATTAACATTTCTGTATACGCCGCCTTGGAAAATGCCTTCAACTAGTATTTCATGAATATCTTTTAATTTCTCTTCAGTAAAGGGTTTTCCTTCTTTTGCTTCTTTTTTAATGAATTCAAATGCTTCTAAGTGATTGAGTATTTCTTTTTGTTCTCTTTCACTATATTCTAATAAAGCTTTTGCATGGCTAAGACGTTTTACATCTTCATAAGGAATTCGGTTATGGCCTTCCATACCAACAGCATCGTAAGTGTAGAGTAAAGCAAATTTCTTTTCAACCTCTTCTATTTGCTTTAAGTCACATTCTTTAACTACGTTACTTAGATGCTGACGCTCTACCTCTAATAGATCTTTCTCCATTTTAACATCGCTCCCATCTTTTGCTTAATTATATCATAAAAGCGCTAACAGAGACAAGAGGAATCACAAAAACACGCGGATTATGTGTTAGTCTTCCAAGTGCCTTCTTAAGAATATTTTTGTTCTTTGTTCTGTTGGGTGATTAAATAACTGATTTGGTGTCCCAATTCCAGCAATTACGCCACCATCCATGAAAACAATTCGATCAGAAACTTCTTTAGCACATCCCATTTCATGAGTGACGATAACCATCGTCATACCTTCATTTGCTAATTGTTTGATGACTGTAAGAACTTCATCTACCATTTCAGAATCTAAATCTGATGTAGGTTCATCAAATAGCATAATTGTAGGATTCATACATGACGCGCGAGCAATTGCTACTGTTTGTTTTTTTTAACAAAAAAAGCCCCCGAGAGGACACTTAATAAATAGTTTTTATTCATGCGCAGCACCTCTACTTCCATAGGAGTGCCATAAGTATCACTTATAACCCCATGATCTACTTATGCCTAAGCGAACCATTTGTGATTTCTATGTCAAGAAAAACTTCAATAAAAAATAGAAGGGGGACTCTTTCGAGTCCCCATACCTTTTGAAAATTTAGATTTTAGTTACGTTAGCCGCTTGTTGTCCGCGGTCGCCGTCTTTAACTTCAAATTCTACTTGGTCGCCTTCTGCTAATGTTTTGTAGCCTTCAGTTTGAATTGCGCTGAAATGTACAAAAATGTCTTTGCCGTCTGCTGAAGAAATAAATCCATATCCCTTATCAGCATCGAACCATTTTACTACTCCGGTCATTGTGATACTCCTTTTAATATAACTTAGCAACTTAATGCCTAAAATCATTATACACAATTCAGTGCCAAATTACAAGGACATAACAAAAAGAAATTTTTATTAAACAAACTGACTTTGATATAAATCGTTATAAAATCCTTTTTTATCTATAAGCTCTTGATGAGTGCCTTGTTCTATGATATTTCCTTCGTTAACAACAAGAATCATATGAGCATTTTGTATCGTTGATAAACGATGTGCAATGACAAAAGTTGTCTTATTTTCCATTAATGCAAGCATTGCTTTTTGGATTTGTACTTCCGTATGTGTATCGACATTTGATGTTGCTTCATCTAAGATAAGTATCTTTGTTTTTGATAGCATAGCTCTTGCAATAACTAATAATTGCTTCTGCCCTTTAGATATATTAAGTCCTTCATCGGTTAATATCGTATCATAACCATTTGGTAAATGCGTAATAAATGAATGAATGCGCGCCTTTTTAGCTGCTTCTTCAACTTCTAAGCGAGATACAATGTGATTTCCATAAGCAATATTTTCTAAGACTGTTCCATGGAATATCCATGTATCTTGTAAAACCATCGAAAATGCTTTTCTCAAACTCTTACGTGTCATAGTCTTTGTATCTATCTGATCTAAGTAGATGTTACCTATATTTACATCGTAAAAACGCATGAGAAGATTAACAAGTGTCGTTTTTCCTCCACCTGTAGGTCCTACAATAGCAACAACTCTACCACTAGGTGCCTTAAATGAAACATCGTTTAGAATCACTTGATTTTTTAAATAGCCAAAAGAAACATGATTAAAATCAACTTCGCCTTTGACATCTGTATATTCTATTGCATCTTCTACATCTTGTGGTTCATCGTCATGATCTAAAACAAGAAAGACACGTTCAGCTGCAGCAAGTGCACTTTGAATTTCGGCAATGATATTAGACATTTGGTTAATTGGGCCAGAAAATCTTCTAGAATATAATGTAAAACTTGTTAAATTACCTAAACTGATACTTCCTAAAAAGTAAAGAATACCACCAAACACGCCAACTAATGCTACTGATAAGTTAGATACAAAGTTAACAGATGGTCCAACTGATGTTGAATAATAACCAGATTCATAAGAAGCTGTTGATGCAGCTTCATTGATTTCATCATAACGTTTTAAAACTGCTTCCTCTTGAACGTATGATTGAATCGTTCTTTGACCAGTAATCATTTCTTCAGCGAAACCATTCATTTCACCGAGCTTTTGATTTCTTATTCTATATTTCCTTTTAACGATCTTAGATAAAACTCTTGTGATCGTGATTGAAATCGGAATTGTTAATGCAAATACAATCACAAGAAGTGGTGACATGATAAGCATCATAATAAAGGATATCGTTACAGTAATCATACTTGTAAAGATATTAATTGCATCTGTGGCAAGCGATGTATTGATTGTATCAATATCATAACTCATCTTGGAGATAATATCTCCTGTTTGATTTTGATCGAAATAAGAAATAGATACTCTATTTAATTTTTCAAATAAATCTTTTCTCATCTTATAGACAACACTTTGTGAAATTTTAATCATTGAAATCGATAGTAAATAATTAAGAGCTGCACTAATTAGATAGAATACAATCATTAAGCCAGCAAAGAAGAATACTCTGTCATATTGCACTCCATTTTCCATGGCTGAAATAGTTCGACCTGTTAGAAAAGGTCCTATTAAAGATAATACATTAGCAACAATCGTTAAGAAAAACGCTAAAATCAATTTTGTTTTATAAAAATAGAGATAATCCCATAACCTTCTTAATACATATGATTTATTCGAAGCTTTTTGTGAGCCATCATTACGACCTCTACCTTGTTTACCTGCATACATCATTTTTGCTCACCACCCAACTGATAATAAGCAATTTCTTGATACATTTCACATGTTTCCATTAATTGATCGTGTGTTCCAGAAGCAAAGACTTGACCATCTTCTATAAGGAGGATTAAATCTGAATCTCTTAAACTGCTGATTCGTTGCGCGATAATAACCATTGTCGTATCTTTTAACTCACTTTTAAGCGCAACTCTCATATTCATGTCTGTTTTATAATCAAGTGCGCTAGACGCGTCATCTAAGACCATAATATCAGGTTTACCAGCAACAGCTCTTGCAATTAAGACTCTTTGTTTCTGTCCTCCTGATAAGTTCATGCCTCTTTGAGCCATTTGATAGTTCATGTCATCTTCTTTATCATAGATGAACTCAGCTTGAGCAACTCTGGTTGCTATAGTAATATCATTGTCTGTAACTAAAGTTCGATTAAACTGAATATTCCCAAAAATAGAATCAGCAAAAATTAAGTCGTTTTGAAAAACAACACCAATTCTTTTTCGCAAATCATTTTGCTGAATTGTTTTTATATCTTTCCCATAAAATTCAATAGACCCAGAATCTACATCATAAAATCTCATCAAAAGATTAATGATTGTTGTCTTACCTGATCCTGTAGCACCAATGATTCCTAATGTCTGACCTTTATATAACTTAAAGCTTATATTCTTAAGATTACTTTGTTTTTGATTATAAGAGAATGAGACATTCTTAAATTCAATAATTGGGATGCCGTCTTTTTGTTCAATAATTTCATAACCATCTTTCATATCTTCTGGCATATCTAAGACTTCATCAATTCTATTAGCTGAAGCAGTTGCACGAGATGATAAAACAAATATTCTTGTAATGCTCATCATAGCCCCTAAGATAATCGTAAAATAGGTTACAAATGCAATAATTTGTCCTTTTTCTGTAACGCCTTGATCAATACGATAAGCCCCAGCCACTAAAACTAAAACTAAACCAATGTTCATAACTGATCGCATCAATGGATTGATTCTTGCCATCGTCATGGTTGCTTTTTGTTCAGCATTCACTGTGTTTTGATTAGCTTCATCAAACTTGCCCATTTCATATTCGCTCATTGATAATGCGCGAACAACTCTAGCACCAGATACATATTCTCTTAACTTTCTAACAAGCTTGTCAACAAGTCCTTGTGTTTGAGCATATAAAGGGATACCTTTTCTAGAATAGAAATAAACGATGATGATAATGAGTGGTAGCATCGCTACCATAATGAGCGTAAGAACTGGATCAAGTAATAAAGACATCAAAATACCACCTAATAATAAAACTGGAGCACGAACGCCTAAACGTTGCATTGCAGCTGTTGCATTATACATATTATAGGTATCGGTCGTCATTCTACTAATTAATGATGGTCTAGTAATCATATCTACTTGTCTTGCAGATAAACGTTCTATTTTAGAAAATAAATCATGTCGAAGACCCTTAACGGTTATCGCTGCAATCATCTCTGCTTTTCTATTGGCAGCAACATTTAAAAATAATCCTGCAAAAGCAATGACAACCATCAATCCACCTAACATATATAAAGGCTGGAGATTTGATGATGCATCAGCTTGAAGATTCGGTATTGTTGTATCAATCATATAAGCAATAATCCATGGCAAAAATAAATCAGTTAAAGCACCTACTGATTTAAAAGATAATGACATGGCTAACATACGCCAATATGGTTTGACTAATCTTAAAATCATCCTCACGTAAAAACACTTCCCTCAAGTAAATAATATATCATATTATGGTTGTTTTTTACCAGTTATTTTTGTATAATAGTTTTGCTGCCCCCATAGTTTAATGGTAAAACGTAGCAATGGTAATGCTGAGATACAAGTTCGATTCTCGTTGGGGGCACCATTAGATAAAAACAAAAGCGACTTAGCTCAAGTCGCTTTTTTCTTCGATTTCTTTTTCGAATACAACTGGGCAAGAATATTCCTGATATGTTAATGGCTCATGATATGCCTCAAGCATTTCATAAGGGTCAATCAAAACTTCAAAAATCCATGCACTTCCGATATATAAATTTTCTTTTTCGCTTAAGAATTGACTATGATCTTCATAATGTATAATATGCGCTGTTTTATTTCTTAAATAGAGCGTCATTTTTTCATCAAGTTTCTTCCCTGTTTTTCTCTGTATGAGATTAAAACGGTTGAAGGCTTGTTCTATTAATCCTTTTTTATAATCATAGATACAAAGATCATATGCTAATGAAAGCCCATGTTCTGTCCTACTTAAAGCGGATATGTTTAATCCTTTAAGCTTTGTTTCAATCACTCCATCACTCTTATAATCCATTTTGATAATACCGTCTAGGTAATTCGTTAGAATCAAAATGTAAAACATTGTCGTAGTTAAAGGTTTATTTTTAATAGCTGTTTGCGATTTTTCCCATAAGAATTTAATTGTTTCTTCTGATTCTTCCATGGAAAACATTGTATATTGATTGATTTCTGCTAACTCAAATATTTCATCAGTCTTCATTTTCTTATATGCAACAAAATCGCCATAAAACATTTGGTTAGATAATTTAAATGTGTATATATAAAATAAGCTTAGTAATGTTATATATAAAGTATTGATGGTGAAAATACCATTAAAATGTGTATGCGTTCCAAATATCATTAATAAAACAAAGGTAACAAGTACAATAACCAAAACTGATATTGTAATAATAGGTGCAGCAATTAAGGATTTGCTAAACTTTGCACTTAAAGATTTATAATCTTCTTCATTTTTGATTTCGCCCAGATCAGGAACAACTAAACCACCAAATAAAATCCAAAGCTTCGGTTTAATTGTGAAATGCCATCTTTTTGAGTCTTTATAGAAAACAAATATCGTGAGATAGATAGCTCTCAATTTAACTTTTTGAATTTGGAAAGCTATGAAGTGACCTAATTCATGAAGTGTCAATGTGAAGTAGAAAGCAAAAATAAACCACAAAAAATATCCAAATATAGATAATGATCCTAGACCAGAGGTCAATTTAAACCATATCCCATTATAGATTAGTGTAGTATAAAAACATCCAATTAGAAAAACTGCAATAAGGGCGTATGCCCATCTACGTTTCTTCATATAATCACTCCAAAATAATTATAGCATAAAAAAAGAACCGTTTAAGGATTCTTAGCCATTTCAAAGATTAAAATAACGATTTTTATACGATATTTATATATCTGAACTCTTGACAAGTTCTAATAAATTTGCTATCATGAAAAAGCACGAAGACGTGGGCGTCGTATAATGGTTATTACACGTGCTTGCCAAGCATGAGATGGGGGTCCGATTCCCCTCGCCCGCTCCAAATCTTTACGCATAATCAATTTGATGCTATTTGAGAGCATCATAGTTTAGACACCTGAGATGTTGTATCTCCTAAACTGATTTTACAACAAAAGTGTTGTGAAAGTCAATAGAAAGGGTGTTTTTTGTGTATAACTATAGCATTAAAATTAAAGAAATCAGAAAAAAGAAGGGTATTAGTCAGAATGAATTGGCTAATTCTCTTAATACGAAGCAACAGGTTATAAGTCGATATGAACGAGAAGAATCTTCGCCATCACTTGAAAGA
>CAZKLF010000031.1:0-2052 GCA_964553665.1 uncultured Mariniplasma sp.
ACTCATGGTCAAGAATAAAGATGTTGCAAAAAGAGCTAAAGTTTCCGTTGCTACTGTTTCAAGAGTAATGAATCAAAGTGGTTATGTTTCAGACGAGACAAGGAACTTAGTCCTCAAGACATTTAATGAACTTGCAAATGAAGATTTAATTTTTAGCCAATCAATCTCTAATAGAAAAACAAACATCATTGGTGTCGTTATTCCTGATATAGCGAATCCTTTTTTTGCTGAAGTAATCAAAGGCATATCAGAAGTCGCTGATAAACATTCTGTTAGTTTATTAGTGTGTAACACTGAAGAACAAATAGAAAAAGAACTAAGATACTTAGAATTGTTTAAAACAAATACGATTCTAGGATTACTCATCACACCAAAGACAGATCAACATCACTATAACTCGCAATACTTATATCAACTTGAAGCATTAGGCGTACCTATTGTCCTAATCGATAGAGGTATTAACCTATCACATTATAATGCAGTATTTGTTAATAACGTTACTGGATCATTTGAAGCTGTTGATACATTAATCCAAGAAGGACACAAAGATATAGCAATTATTTCGGGTCCTATGTCATCTAAACCAGGACGAGAAAGATTCTATGGATATGAAAATGCACTACGCAGTAACAATATGCATGTAGACAATGACCTCGTATTCTTTGGAGACTTTAAACTCGAAAGCGGATATGAGATGACTAAAAAAATTCTGACGCTTAAGAAGAGACCTACAGCGATATTTGCTACTAACAATATGATGGCTTTAGGATCTGTAAAAGCATTAATTGAAGAAGGTTTAAAGATTCCTGAAGATATGGCATTTATTGGATTCGATGATGTTGATATGTTCGAGATCATGAACTTAAATATCTCAACTGTATCAAGACCAACAGTTAAGATGGGCGAAGTGGCAGCTGAAATGTTATTTGAGCTCATTGGAAACAAACAAGTTAAAACACATTCAATTAAAGAAATATTATTAGAAACTAGATTAGTCTTAAGAGGATCAGAAAAGCTTATCGCTAAATAAGGAGATTATATGGACATAAAAGATATAGAACAAATCGTTAGAAATGAACTTGTCACAAGTATCCTAGAATCTCAAGAATTCTTGATTGTAGGAAACTGGAAAATGAATAAGACCAAACAAGAAGTTAGTGCATTTTTAGATGATATTAAAGATTTTGACTTTGGGTCTAAAAATACAGTCGTCATCATTCCACCAAGTGCATATCTTTACTTATTTGCAGATAGATTAAGATACAGTAAAGTCTTATATGGAGCTCAAAACTTTTATCCTAAAGAAAATGGAGCATTTACTGGTGAATTTTCAGTTGACATGATGAAAGACTTTGGATGTACATATGCTCTTGCTGGTCATTCTGAAAGAAGAGACATCTTCTTAGAATGTGATGCATTTACTGCGAAAAAGGTAAGAACTTGTCTAAAGAGTCAAATTATACCCATCTTATGTATTGGTGAGAACTTAGACCAAAGACAAACTACAGACTATAAACAATTTCTAATTGATCAACTCAAAAGATCTTTAGATCGAGTCGAAAAAGAAGAACTAAAAGATATTATTATCGCTTATGAGCCTATTTGGGCAATAGGCACGGGAGAAACTGCATCACCAAGCCAAGTAGAAGAAATTCATGTTCACTTAAGAAAGTTTTTAGTTGATGAATATGGATATGATATCGGAAATGAAATTCCATTACTTTATGGTGGTAGTGTTAATCCCAAGAATGTTAAAGAACTTGCTATGGCACAAAGCGTTTCTGGATTTCTAATTGGTGGAGCGAGCCTTAAGGCTCAGTCACTTATTGAAATCAGTGATATCTTAAACGGCAAATAGTAAATTAATGAAATATTTATTTTAAATAAATCTATAGAAAGGAAGAAAAACATGGAAATCAAAAATTTCGATCAACTCGCGAATAAAATAACATCAAACATCCTTGAAAAAATAGACATCAAGACTGAATGTAAAATGAATGATAAATCCTGTTTAGTTATTCTTCCAAATATGGGTTTAGGTATCGAGGAATA
>CAZKLF010000031.1:2152-10450 GCA_964553665.1 uncultured Mariniplasma sp.
ATCATGATGAATGCAAACGAGCTTATCTTTAATAAGATTAGAGATTTAATTCATGAGATTAGACACATGGGAATCAATGTGACGAATATTCATCAAATCAAGGCATCACCAATTAATATTGATGTTCAGCCCATTAAGGTTTCTATCCCCGAACCGGTTATTCAAGAGATCAAGTGTACAAAGCCTGCATCAAATGAACTGATTACAGAAGGTTACGTATTAAAACTTAAAGATAGAGGGCTTAAATATATAGAACTTGATAAGAAACAATTAATTACCCCACTCGCAAAAGATAGACTTAGACAATATAAAATAGAAGTTAGATATAACAAGGAGGCAAAATCATGAGTACACAAGACTTAATTGAAAGACTAAGAGCTGAAATGGAAGAAAAATACGGAGATAAAACGACACCTCGTGAAATACAACAAGCAAAAGGTAGTCTTGGTTGTTTTGAACTTATTGAAGATGCAATCGCGGCAGCGAAAGCATCTCAAAAACAATTGATGGAACTCACAATGAAAAAGCGTAATGAAATTATTGCTGCCATGCGTAAAGTAAGTTTAGAAAATGCAGAAAAACTTGCTGTTATGGCACATGAAGAAACAGGATTTGGTAGAGTCGCTGATAAAATCATTAAAAATGTTTTAGCAGCAGAAAAAACACCTGGAACTGAAGACTTAAAGTCATTAGCTTATACAGGTGATGATGGGATGACATTAATTGAACTTGCTCCATTTGGAGTTATCGGTTCAATCACTCCTTCAACAAATCCAAGTTCAACAATCATTAATAATGGTATTAGCATGGTTGCTGCAGGTAACGCAGTTGTATTCAATCCTCATCCAAGTGCAAAAAAAGTTACATTAGAAACGATAACATTATTAAATACAGCAATTGCATCAGTAGGTGGACCTAAAGAATTACTAACAGCACCAATTAATCCTACGATGGCAACAAGTAAAGTGATTATGACGCATAAGGATATTAGAATGTTAGCCGTAACAGGCGGAGAAGCTGTTGTAGGTATTGCCATGGTAAGCGGTAAAAAAGTTATTGCTGCTGGTCCTGGAAATCCTCCAGTCATCGTTGACGATACAGCAAACATCAAGAAAGCAGCAAATGATATCGTTAGAGGAGCAAGCTTCGATAACAATATCTTATGTACAGCTGAAAAAGAAGCATTTATCCTTAATAGCATATTTAATGAAGTTAGAAATGAAATGGTTATAAGTGGTGCATATGAATTAAAACTTCATGAAATAGACATCGTCACTAAAGAAGTATTTAAAAAGAATGATAAAGGTGAAACGGTTGTCAATAGAAAATATGTTGGTAAAAATGCATCTGATATATTAAAAGCTTGTAACATTCCTGCAAATCAAGATTATAAATTAATTATTGCTGAAGTTAAAGAAGATCATCCATTTGTAACAGTTGAAATGCTCATGCCAGTGCTTGCATTAGTCAGAGTCTATTCAATCGATGAAGCAATATCTAAGGCGGTCATCGCAGAAAAGGGAAATCACCATTCAGCGATGATGCATTCAGAAAGTGTAACAAACCTTACAAAAGCTGCGCGTGCATTAGATACTTCTATATTTGTTAAAAATGCGCCTTCATTTGCCGGATTAGGTATTGAAGGGGAAGGATTCACAACCTTGACTATAGCAACACCCACAGGAGAAGGTTTAACTTCTGCTAAGAGTTTTACAAGAATCAGAAGATGTACTTTATCAGGTGGATTTAGAATCATCTAATTCATTAACAATTAGGGAGAGAATAAAATGTCTCAAAACTATATACAAAATATTAAAGATAACGGCATTGTAGGTGCCGGCGGAGCCGGGTTTCCTACACACGTAAAATTAAATTGTAAAGCGGATCTTGTTATTATCAATGGCGCTGAATGTGAACCATTGCTTAGAGTCGATCAGCAACTGATGGAATTCTATGGACAAGACGTGATTGATGGATTAAAGATTGCGATGATTCAAACTGGAGCTTCCCAAGGTGTCATTGGCATTAAGGGTAAGCACAAAGAAGTCATCAAAAGTCTTGAAGATCTCATTAAAAACGAAAGTGCGATTGAATTGAAGATCTTAAGAGATTACTATCCTGCAGGTGATGAGCAACAACTCGTCTATGAAGTTACAGGAAAAGTTGTTCCTCTTATGGGGTTGCCATTAGATGTAGGTGCTGTGGTTATTAATACTGCAACAGCAATGCATATTGCACGAAACCTACCAGTTACTGAAAGAGTCATTACAGTTAATGGAGCAGTTAAGAACCCTCAAACATTTATTGCATCAGTTGGCACACCATTTGTTGAACTCATCAAAGCGTGCGATGGACCAGAAGATTTAGAAAACTACAGTTTGATTATCGGTGGCCCAATGATGGGAAAAGTAGAAAACAATTGGTTTGCTCCTGTTACGAAGTTAACAGGTGGACTCATCGTCTTACCTGCTGATCATATGCTCATTGCTAAAAAGACGAGAAAGACCGAAACTGACCTTCAGTTAACAAAAGCAATTTGTTGTCAGTGTAGCCTATGTACTGAAATGTGTCCTAGAAATATTATAGGATTAAATACCGAACCTCATAAAGTGATGAGAGGACTTGCAAATGAAGATCCTACAGCACTTGGTTCAATCGGTTCAGTTGTCTCATGTTGTGATTGCGGGCTATGTAGTTTATATGCTTGTCCTATGGATTTAGATCCAGGGAAGATTACAAACATGGTAAAACAAAGCTTACTCAAAAAAGGTGTTAAAACAGATAAGGTTGTTCCTTATGAAGTTGATCCTTTAAGAGAAAGTAAGAAGGTACCAACCAAACGATTAGTCGCTAGGCTTGAATTACATGACTATGATGTTGCTGCCCCACTTATTCATACAATCTTTGAAACAAAGAATGTCAAGATATTATTAAAACAGCACATTGGAGTTCCTGCAACTCCAGTAGTTCAAATTAATGACACAGTTAATAAAGGCACGTTAATCGCCTCTTGTGGCGATAAACTGGGATCTAATATACATTCGAGTATTCAAGGTAAGGTCACAGACATTACCAATGAGTACATCAGAATAAAGGCATAAGGAGGATTATGATATGGAAGCATTAGGCATGTTAGAACTAAATAGCATCGCAAGAGGCATTGAAGCTGGAGACACCATCATCAAAACCGCTCACGTCCATTTAGTTGGCGCTTATGCAGCGTGTCCAGGGAAATATGTTGTTATGGTCAGAGGCCAAGTTTCCGCTGTAAAAAGTGGGATTGAAGCGGGTGCTAAAACAGCAGGCAAGTCACTGATTAAAGATATCGTGATTGCTAATATTCACGAACAAGTATTTTCAGCATTAAGCTGCACCACAGAAATTGTTCCTAAAGGTGCGGTAGGTATTATTGAATCTTATTCACTTGCATCATGCGTGTTAATCTCAGATGCAGCTGTCAAAGCTGCAAACGTTGAACTCTTAGAAATAAGATTGGGACGTGGACTCGGAGGCAAAGCATTTACGGTATTAACTGGAGATGTGAGTAGTGTTAAGGCAGCAGTTGAAGCTGCAGTTGTGGCTAGTAAGGAAGATGGACTACTCGCTCATGTGGCGGTCATTCCAAGAATCAGTAAAGAAATGTTACAAACGCTGATATAAAAATAAAAGGGAGAAAACGAAAATGGTAGAAGCATTAGGTTTAATTGAAACAAGAGGATTTGTCGGAGCTATAGAAGCTGCTGACGCAATGGTCAAAGCAGCAAACGTAAGATTAATTGGTAAAGAAAAATCAGGTAATGGATTAGTTACAGTTATGGTACGTGGTGATGTCGGAGCTGTTAAGGCAGCAACAGAAGCAGGAGCTGAAGCAGCACGTCGTGTTGGTGAATTAGTATCAGTTCATGTGATTCCAAGACCACATAATGATGTTGAAGAAATGTTAAAGAAGCTATAAAAAAATATTATTTAAAGGAGAAAAACTATGAAAGAAGCATTAGGATTAATTGAAACAAGAGGATTTGTCGGAGCTGTTGAAGCTGCTGACGCAATGGTTAAAGCAGCAAATGTAAGACTGATTGGTAAAGAAAAAACTGGTCACGGACTAGTAACAGTCATGGTTAGAGGCGATGTTGGAGCTGTTAAAGCTGCAACTGAAGCAGGAGCTGAAGCGGCACGTCGTGTTGGAGAATTAGTATCAGTACATGTTATTCCAAGACCACATGCAGATGTTGAAGAATTACTTAACAAACTGTAAGAAAAAATAAAAAAAGGAGAATAAAACAATGAAAGAAGCATTAGGTTTAATTGAAACTAGAGGATTTGTCGGCGCTATTGAAGCTGCTGATGCAATGGTTAAAGCTGCAAATGTAAGACTAATTGGTAAAGAAAAATCAGGTAATGGTTTAGTTGCAGTTATGGTACGTGGTGATGTTGGAGCTGTCAAAGCTGCTACTGAAGCTGGCGCTGAAGCGGCACGCCGTGTTGGTGAATTAGTATCAGTACACGTTATTCCAAGTCCTCACGCAGATGTTGAAGACATGTTAAAAGAATTACAAGAAGCACCAAAAGCACCAAAAGCTGTAAAAGTCGCTAAATAATTTAAGGCAGAATTGTGTATAAATCTTTTTAGAAAGGAGAAAACAAAATGGTAGAAGCATTAGGTTTAATCGAAACTAGAGGTTTTGTAGGCGCTGTTGAAGCTGCCGATGCAATGGTCAAAGCTGCAAATGTTAGACTCATTGGCAAAGAAAAAACCGGTCACGGATTAGTAACTGTTATGGTTCGTGGTGATGTTGGAGCTGTCAAAGCTGCTACACAAGCTGGAGCTGAAGCTGCACGTCGTGTTGGTGAACTTGTATCCGTACATGTTATTCCAAGACCACACGCGGATGTTGAAGAATTACTAAAAAATAACAAATAAACAAAAGAAAATTGAAAAGAGTTGAAAATATGGAATTAGATAAATTAGTAGAAAGAATTGCCGAAGAAATCTATCGTAAGATAGCAAAAGAAAACAACGGTGCAATGAATAAGGCTGTGGATAACAATAGTGATCTCGCATCATTAATCGATCATACATTATTAAAGCCTGAAGCAACAGAAACAGATATCAGAAAAGTTTGTGAAGAGGCAGTCCAATACAAGTTTAAGTCAGTATGCGTTAATACGCATTATGTCGCTTTAGTTGCGCGCCTTGTTGCAGGTTCTGGTGTTTTAACTTGTGGTGTCGTAGGATTTCCATTAGGAGCTATGACTTCAAGAGCTAAAGTTGATGAAACATATGATGCCATTAAGAATGGTGCAAATGAAATCGATATGGTTATCAATATTGGTGCGCTTAAGTCTGGAGACTGGAATATTGTTAAAAGAGATATTGAAGGTGTAACAAATGCTGCAAGAGGTCGTGCTTTAGTTAAGGTGATCTTAGAAACATCTTTATTAACAGATGAAGAAAAAATTAAAGCTTGTACAATCGCTAAAATGGCGGGTGCAGATTTTGTTAAGACTTCAACTGGATTTAACAAAGGTGGAGCAACCATTGAAGATATTAAATTAATGCGTAGTGTTGTAGGACCAAACATGGGTGTTAAAGCTTCAGGTGGCGTAAGAGATACTGAAACTGCAAGAGCAATGATCGCTGCAGGAGCAACTAGAATAGGAACAAGTTCAGGTATAGCTATTATTAAAGGTGCAAAACCTACAAAAGGTAGTTATTAAGATCTAGAAAAGAGGAAATTATATGTATGCTGCTAGAATAATTGGAACCGTTGTGTGTACACAAAAGGATCCAAGCATGAATAGTTTAAAGATGCATGTCGTTCAACCTGTTAATATTGTTACGTTTAAAGATGAGGGGAAACCCGCTGTAGCAATTGATGCGGTTGGATCTGGCGATTCAGAAATAGTTTTAGTTGTTTCTGGTAGTTCAGCAAGACTGACTGAGCTCACGCTCAACAAACCAACTGATGCAACGATTATGGCTATTATTGATTATGTTGATATTGAAGGTAAGAACGTCTTCAGTAAAAATAAATAATATATTAAGTCATCAGTTTTTAACTTAAGGTAAAAAATATGTAGGAAGCTAAAACTTAAATATAGACTACATGTTTACAAGGAGATGTAATAATGAAAATTGCTATTGGTAGTGACCATGGTGGTTATGAATTAAAAGAAAAAGTAAAAAAATATATTTCAGAAGAATTGCATTTTCAATGCGAAGATTTTGGTACCTTTAATAAAAATCGTTGTGATTATCCAGATTATGCTTTCTTAGTAGCTCAGGCTGTTTCACTTAAGAAATGCGAATTTGGAATCATGATTGATGGTGCTGGTATTGGTTCTGCAATGATGGCAAATAAAGTACCTGGTGTACTTGCTGCGTGTGCAAATGAAATATATACAGCTAGAAACAGTCGTCATCATAATGGAGCAAACGTCTTAACAATGGGATCTTTTGTCATTGGTGAAGGTGTTGCTAGAGAAATCGTTAAAACGTTCTTATCAACAAAATTTGAGGGTGAAAGAAACCTTCAAAGAATTAAGAGCATTTTAGAAATCGAAAATAGATTACTCAAGAATAAGGAGTGATATTATGCAAATGGCTAAAGTTATTGGTACAGTAACATCAACAGTAAAAATACCAGATATCAAGGGTGTATCTCTTTTAGTGATTCAGCCTGTCAATTCAAAGTATGAATCACTAGGTACGCCTATTGTAGCTGGAGATAATTATGGCGCTGGCGTAGGCGAGTATGTTTTCTATGCAAAGAGTAAAGAAGGGGCAATGAACCTTCCTATACCAACAGCATGCGTTGATGCCGGTATTGTTGGAATCATTGATTATGTATATCGTAAAGAAGAATAACCTTTAGATTAAGAGGTGGGAATATGCAACTTGCAATTGTAGTAGGAAATTTAGTTTCAACTCATAAGAATGAGTTATTAAAAGGCAAAAAACTTTTATTCGTACAACCTATCGATGAACATTTAGTCCCGTTTGGGGACGAAATGCTTGCTGTCGATGGTGTTGGTGCGGGCATAGGAGATACGGTTATTATTATTGCAGAAGGAAGATCAGCTAGACAGGCCACGCATGCAGAAAGTAATATTTCTCCAATTGAATTATGTATCGCAGGTATTGTCGATTCAATTAAGACCAAAGGAAGCTATAAAACTTTTGAATGATAAGAGATGATAATATGAGCCTTTTAGACAAAATGATAGAACAAGCAACAAAAAATAAGAAAACTATAGTCCTTGCTGAAGGTAAGGATCAAAGAGTTGTTGATGCTGCTTTAGAAATACAAAAAAGAAGTATTGCAAAGGTGATTGTTTTGATTAATCAAGAGAATCATAGTGAAAAGATGACAAAACTGCAAAGTGAAGGCATCAAAGTCATTGTGGTAGAACAATCGGATCAATTAGAAACGTATAGTTCTAAATTATTTGAATTGCGACAAGCAAAAGGAATGACTAAGGATGAAGCAAATAAGCTCGTGTTAAACACGGTCTATTTTGGTGTGATGATGGTTAAGATGTCAGATGCAGATGGGATGGTTGCTGGTGCAATCACCGCAACGAGCGATGTTTTAAGACCTGCACTTCAAATCTTAAAGACAGCAGAAAACGTTAAACTTGTTTCGTCATTTTTCTTGATGGAAGTTCCCAATTCGAAACATGTATGCAATAAAGTGTTCGCATTTGCTGATTGCGGGTTAGTCGCAAATCCAAATGCTGATGAATTATCCGAGATTGCAATTCAAACTGCGAAATCTTTTGATTATTTAACTAAAGATGAACCGCGTGTAGCAATGCTTTCTTATTCAACTTATGGCAGTGCAAAAGGAGAACTTATTGATAAGGTTGTTACTGCAACTAAAAACGTTAAAGAAAGATATCCTAATCTTAAAATAGATGGTGAACTACAACTTGATGCGGCAATCGTGCCTTCAGTGGCTAAACAAAAAGCACCACTGAGCAATGTTGCGGGATATGCGAATGTTTTGGTTTTTCCAGATCTTCAAGCTGGTAATATTGGATATAAGCTCGTTGAAAGACTTGCTAATGCCAATGCATATGGTCCGATTACTCAAGGGCTTAGTAGACCTGTTAACGATCTTTCAAGAGGATGTACATATGAAGATATCGTTGCAGTTGCTACGATTACTGCGCTTCAGGCACAGTCTTTATAAAAAATAAGTTTGTATAAAGATTTGATTAATGATTTTAAGCATGCATTTATGATGCACACTATTGAAGTTATGCTTTAAATAGGTGTATGATAAATGGATTTAG
>CAZKLF010000031.1:10550-12289 GCA_964553665.1 uncultured Mariniplasma sp.
GATTCTATTTTATAAATGTATTGGTCTTTTCCATTTCGCTTCACTTCATATAATATCTTATCAGCTTTATTGATTAAATCTTCATTAAGTGTACCTTTGATGATACCAATAGAAACTGTAACTAATTTGCGAGATTTTGGAGTTTGTATCGTTCTGACTCTTTTTAGTATTTCTTCAGCAATTTTTTTGATGTATATTTCATTACCATAGAAGAGACCTACAAATTCATCTCCACCTACGCGATAGAATAAGTTATAATCTTTTTGAAGTGAAATTAAAATATCCGCAAATTCCTTTAAGCATAGATTCCCAGCATCATGACCATCAGTGTCGTTAATTTGTTTGAAGTTATCAACGTCTATAAAGAATACGTGAAGGTCTTCTTTGTGATATCTTAGCCCGTAGTGGTAATCTAGAGTATATTTGTTAAATAGATTGGTTAGAGAATCTTTATGTGTCTTTTCAAAGTCTTTAAGGACTGGTTCATAGGCGTCTGTAACATTGTCAATAACAATAGAGATTAATTTTGGATTTCTTTTAATGGGTGTAGACGTATATCTTAACCAATATTCCTTTTTTTTACTGATGATTGGGAAAGTGACATCAGTATTTGCTTTAAAATTGGAAATTTGAGATTGAACATTTTTGAAATGTTCTATCTTGCCACCCATTTCAGCATATTTATTATCATAATTAAATCTAGATAACAATTCATTGAGGGTTATAGAAGACGAATCATCAAATCCAATACTTGTAAGCGAACCTGCAATAAGGTGATAATTGATATTTTCTAGATCAGCAATTTCTGCATATAAAATTACACGATTTCTTTCGCCTAATATGACATCATCTATGACGTTGAGACCATAATCAACTTTTAGCCTTACTGTAGCTTCTGGGAAATACTTATTTTTCATATTTAAACCTCACTTATAGCATTAAATATTATTTGCGTATCATGATTATAGCATTTATTAGTTTCCAATACAATAAAATGCGAATAATGTAAGAAAAACGTAAAACAATTAATAAGATTAACTATAAAATATGATAAAATACAAGTAGCGTTTAAAAATCTATCTTGCAAAGAAGGCGAATTATGTATTATTTCATTCCAGTATTTATTATTATAGCAATTGCTATATTTTTTGTTTCATCTCCAGGTAAAGGTTTAACAGGAGATTTTGTTATTAAATTTTTTGTTGGTAAAAACAATTCGAAAAAATCGAAGTATGTAATCAGCCATTTAGACTTTAATGATGGGACGCATGATGTTCATGTCGACCATATCATTATTAACCCCCAAGGTATTCATGTTATTGAAACAGAAAACATGGCTGGGATTATATATGGTAAAGAATCTGAAACTGAATGGGAACAATCTTTAGAACACGGAAAAATAGTTAAAAAGTTCTATAGCCCAATCAAACAAAACTCAGGTCATATCTATTCATTAAAGAAAAAGCTTAATATAGACGTTCCATTCTTTTCTTATATTGTATTTACTAAAAGAGGAAGTTTAGCAGTCAAAACAGTACATGTTCCTGTTGAATATCCATTTGCTTTTAGCCAAACAATAAAGAACAAAAAAGCTCAAGATGTATTAGATCACAAGCAAGCAGAAGAATTGTATCATTCTATATTAAAATTGAAAAAGAAATAAAAAAAGATAAGGCATATCAGAATAAACTATACCCTATAAAACGGACACTCTAAAAAAAGAGACTCCAGTTTTATGG
>CAZKLF010000032.1:0-9862 GCA_964553665.1 uncultured Mariniplasma sp.
GAATAGGTGGTTTAATGAGCATACAGAGCCTAATAGACGTAACTGGTATAAGATTAAGAAGTATTTAAAAACTAATAGAGGTTAGGTTATGACAAATAGAGAAATATTAAAAGAAATATTTGATAATTATTTTGATGATGATAAAATTAGAAAAATAAGCATAAAACTTGAAGAACAAAATGAAGTTGCGCCCAGAATAATACATCATGCTTTGCCAATTGTGGAGAACAAAATAACATCTAAACAAATTACTCTTGAGTTACTTTTTATTGGCTGTAGCCTTCGTTATTTGTTTGATGATGATGATGATAAGATTGCTACAGGATTTAAAATAGTTAATTGCATAAGAACAAAAAAAACGAAAAATGGTATAATTTATAAAAATGTAGATATTGGTATAGTGCCAATAAAGGAAATATGAATAAAGATAAATAAACATCTTGGGTTAATTCGAGCTGCAAGTTTTACAAAGCAGAAGAAGATAGACTCACATTAAAGCCTTGTTCTTAGCCGAATGAGGCTTTTTTGATACACAGTGTTGACAAATAAATTAAATAGGGTTAGAATTGAACTATGGCTAAAAATGAGATAGTTAAGAGAGAAGTGCCTACGGTTTACAAAGGGTATTTAGCAGATGTAACACCAATGGATATATTTGAGCAGACTACAGATTTAGAGAGTAGAGTATATGAATATTTAGGTCAATGCGAACGAAATAAAACCCTTCCAAGGAAATCCGAACTCTGCATTAGACTTAATATTGGAATTGATACATTCAACAGGTGGATTAAGTTTGTTGATATGAACGAAACACCTTTTGCTGAATTAACTGAATTTGACCAAAAGAGGTTTTTATTCAGTTTGGTATTGAAAAGGGCTAGTGATAAAATTACAAGTGATTTTGAAAAAAGTTTAATTAATCATAATGGTAATCCGATTGCAAAGATATTTTATGCTAAAGCAAGACTTGGTTGGCAAGAAGGGCCTGAAAATCAGCAAAATACACAAATTAATATTAATATTAGCAAATTAGATGAGAATTTATAGTGGCTAAACTTAAAAAAACTACTGAAATGACTAAAGAAAGTGCAAATCAGCTTGCCAAAGAGTTCAAATTAACTATAAAGCAAATTGAAGCACTTAAATTATTGGGCGGACCACAAACTAATACCATGTTATTTGGTGGCAGTAGAAGTGGAAAGACTTTTGTTTTAGTTCGGGCCATGTGTGTTAGGGCATTAAAGTTTAATGAAAGCCGGCACGCAATCGTTAGACAAAAGTATAGTCATATTCGTGGTTCTATCATGATGGACACTTTTCCAAAAGTAATGAAGATCTGTTTTCCTGACGTTTCGTTTAAAATTAATGAAAAAGATAGTTACTGTAGGTTTCCAAACGGTAGTGAAATATGGTTCATGGGTCTTGATGATAAAGACCGAGCAGAAAAGATCTTAGGTAGAGAGTTCGCAACAATATATTTTAATGAGGCAAGCCAAATTAGTTATGGTAGTGTTGTGAAAGCATTTACTCGTTTAGCACAAAAGATTAAAGGATTAATTAATAGAGCCTATTTTGATTGTAATCCACCCGGCAAAGGTCATTGGTCTTACAAGATGTTTATTCTAAATGAAGAGCCGCAAGAAGGAAAAAGGCTTCCCAGTAAAGAATATGATAGCTTATTGATGAATCCTATGGATAATTTGGAAAACATTGATAAAGGGGTAATAGCAAGGCTAGAAAACCTACCTGAGAAGGATAAGAAGAGGTTTTTGTTGGGAATGTGGAGCGATGGGATAGCCGGTGCGGTATATGGTGATGAATTTTTAGTTTTAGAACGCAAGAATAGAATTACTAAAGTGGATTTTGATAAAGAAGTACCAGTTTATACAGCTTGGGATATTGGAATTGGAGACAGTACAGCAATATGGTTTTTCCAAGTAGTAGATGGATTTATACATATAATTGATTATTATGAGAAAAACGCAGTTGGCTTGCCTCATTATGTAAAAATAATGAAAGAAAGAGCTGATAAATATGGCTATAAATATGATAAATGCTTTTTTCCACATGATGGTGCTAATAAATCATGGTCTACCGGTCGTTCAAGACGTGAAACAGCAATAGATTTAGGATTAGATGTATGGATTTTGCCTAAATTAGGTATTGATGACGGTATTCATAGTTGTAGAATGTTGTTTGGGATAATTAAATTTGATGGAATTAACTGTAAAGACGGAATTGAAAAGGTAAAGACTTACCGATACGAATTTGACGATAGCAAATCAATGTATAAAGAAAAACCAATACATGATTATACAAGCCATGCAGCAGATGCTTTTAGATATTTATGTATGGCATATAGCGAACAGTTAGAAAAGAAATTTCCTTTACCTACAAAGCAAAAGATGTTTGGTGAAGTAAAATTAGTAGAACCATTAATTATGCATTTAGACAACAAGCCACAGACGTATAATGATGTGCATTTTTACCAACTGTATGGATTTTTTCCTGAAAAATGATTTGACAAAATTGATTTTAATTGTTATTTTTTAGTAAATAGACTTTAGAGGATTTAAAAATGAATGAAGCTGAAATGACATATAAACCTGAAGTTTCATATTGGTTGAACCAAATTGAGACAGCATCTATGGAAGAAAAAGAATGGAGAGAGACCGATGCTCCTGATGTTATTGAAAAATTTAAAGCTAAAAAACAATTTAACGTATTGAACTCAAATACTGAATTATTAAATAGTGTTTTGTTTAATAATTTACCTAAACCCGTAGTAAATAGACGTTTTCCTAAGAAAATGACATTAAATAAGGCTGATAATGAACTTTTTAAGTATGGGACCGAAGTGTTGCAAAGTGCTTTGAATTATGAAATGGATAGTCAATTTAATAAAAAGAAAAAGAATATTAAAAATGCTATTCAGGATTATTCTTTAGTAGGCAGAGGAATAAATTGGATTAATTACGGTGCCGATATCGAAACTGAAGGCGATAACGAGGTTATTACTAATCAAACAATAACTTTAAAGTATATTAATTGGCAGGATTTTAGACAAAGTCCTTCAAGAACCGAAGATGATGTTTGGTGGATTGGCAAAAGAGAATGGTTGCGAAAGCAAGATGTTGAAAAACTATTTGGTAAAGAAAAAGCAGACAACGCAGATCTTGATTACATGGTAACTGATAGCGGATATTCTGAAATTAAAGATGTAGATAAAAAAACCATTCCAGACGGACAAAAAAGAGCTGAAGTTTGGGAAGTTTGGGACTCCAAAAGTAAAAAGAGGTATGTGTTTTCAAGTAGTTCTGAAGAATTTTTAAGAGTTGATGATGATCCTTATTTATTAGAAAACTTTTTCCCCATAGCAGAACCTTTAAGATATGTTAAAACTACTGATACTACAATCCCATACCCTGAATATAAAGTTTATGAGAAAACAGCTGAAGATTTAGAAAACGTATGTGGTAGAATATCAGAACTAACTAAAGAAATGAAATATAGAGGTATTTATCCTTCTAAATGGGGCGATACTTTAAAACAGTTGGCAAAATCTTCTGATGGTACATTTCTACCAGTTGATATGCCTATAGATTTAGCAATGAAAGGTGGCTTACATAGCATTTTTATGGCAGAGCCTAATAAAGAAAAATCCGAAGTTGTAATGAATTTGTATCAAAATAAATCAAGTTTAATTAGTGATATTTATCAAATTACCGGTATTGCAGATATTATGCGTGGTGGCTCAGACCCAAGAGAGAGTGCAAGTTCTGTTAAATTAAAATCTAAGTTTGGTAGCATGAGAATTAAGACCAGACAAGAGGATATTCAAACGCATATCCAATCTTTAACTGAATTAATTGCTGAAATAATCTGTGAGCATTATGAAATTGATAGATTAAAACAAATTACTTCTATTGAATTACCTATGCAAGCCGATAAAGAAGAAGCTAAGTTCCAATATGCTACTTTAATGCAACAGGCACAACAATTAAAGAAACAACCTCCTGCAAAACCTTTAATACTCGATATGCCGTCATGGGAAGAAATAGTTAAATTCCTTGGAAATGAAAAACTTAGAAGCTATGCTATTGATATTGAAACTGAATATACAGCTTTTGATAATGAAGAAGAGGAAAAACGGTCTACAAATGAATTTATCATTGCAATGACAAGTATGATGCAACAATCAATGCAATTTATTCAAGCTATGCCTGAAAGTGCAATGCTTGTTAAGCAATTATTTATGATGGGAATGAAAAGTTATAGTATCGGTAGACGTGTTGAAGATACAGTTGATATGACATTTGATAAATTAATGAAAAAGTTATCTCAACCTAAACAACCTCAACCGAATACTGAATTAATTAAAGCACAAGCTGCAAAAACTGTTGCCGATGCTAGACTATTGGAAGTTCAAGGTACTTTAAAGAATGAACAAAACAAATTAGCTTCACAGAATCAGAATAATCAATTAAAATTACAAAGTATTGTTTCTGATAATTCATTATCTCACAGAGAGAAAGCAATGGATTTGGCTATTTCTGATAAGATTGCTAATATTAAGCAACAAGCACAGGACCTCGATGTTAATGAGTTTCAGCTAAAGATAAAAGAATTATTTGTGCAAATGGATTTAAAAAATAAGGAACTGGAAATGAAAGGTAATACAAATACTAACATTCCCGGAGAAGTACAATCGTTCGATTAAACCAAAGGAGAATTAAATGAGTGAAGAACAAGCCTTACCGTCATTAGACGAATCTATTGAAAAAGCTATTACTGATTTTGACGAATCTAAAGTTGAAAATCAGGAAACGCAACCCGAAATAAAAGTTGAAGATGATAAGAAAGTTACAGTTGTAAAAGAAACTGACGAAGACGAAACAACTGATAAAACTACTGATAAGACCACCGATAAGGTTGACAAACCGGCTGACGATGATAACGCAGACGATAAAACTACTGAAGATGACAAAGATGATAAAACAGTAGCAAAAACAGACGATAAAGACTTCTCTGATGAAGATTTAAAACCATTAAATCAATGGGATGATAACTTATTGGAAGTTTTTAATTCTCTTCCCGATAAAAAGTCTAAGCAGACAATGCTTAATACTTTTAAAGGTTTTCAACGTGGTTTTGGAAAGAAAGTTGAAAAATTGAATGATGATAAACGAATTTATGAGAAATCAAAAAATTTAGGTGATGATGTCTTGGAAATATTAGCACCTGTTAAAAATAACTTAATCTCTAGTGGAATGACTGAAAAAATGTATATAAGCCAATCTTTACAATGGCGACAAGCATTAGAAGCCAATCCGGTAGAAGGTTTAAAAGAGTTACACAGAATGTTTGGTGTTGACCCTTCAATATTATTATTAACAGATGCCGACAAAACACCTGAAATCCTTCAGCAAGAACAACGTTTAAAACAACGCAATTCAGAACTGGAGCAAAGAGAATCGCAAATTAATGCGATACAGCAAGCAAATAATCAAGTAACTGAATTTAAAAACCGAAAGAATGACGACGGAACACTTAAATATCCTTTATTTGATAAATTAGAAAATACAATGGCAAATATACACAAACAGACAAAAGAGAGGGATTTGGAAAAATTGTATACTAGTGCAGTTAATTCCGACCCGACAATTTTGCAACAGAATTTAAATAGTAAAATTGAACAACAGATAGCAGATGGAGTTAAAGCCGAACTGGCTAAAATCTCATCTAATGCCTCAGTTCAAAAAGCTAAAGCTGCCAGTATTAATATTAAAGGCGAACACTCTACAAAAGATTCAGAAGCTCACAAATCAAAAGCAATGTCTTTAGACGATGCTATTAATTCAGCTTTTGAAGAATAATAGGAGAACGACATGAGTTTTACAACTGAACAGGCTGTAACTAGTATTAACAATTATTCGCCTACTTTACAAGATAATATATCTACCGCTAATGGGTTTTTATATTTTCTAAAAAGCAAAGGTAAAATAATTAAAGGACAGGAAGGTCCTGCACTTGAAGAAGATTTAAAATATGCAGAGAATGGCACAAGCAAATGGTATAGTGGCTATGAAATTCTTGATGTTTCTGCAAATCCTGTTTTAACTAAAGCAGAGTTTGATTGGAAACAGAATAACATTAATGTTGTTATGTCAGGTCTTGAAGAACTACAGAATGGTGGTAGTAAAACAAGAAAACATAACTTATTAAAAGCAAGAATTGAAGTTGCTGAATTAACAGGTGAAAATGCTCTTGCTGTAGGTACATTTGCTGATGGCACCGGAACTGGTGGTAAGGAAATGGGCGGATTGCAACTTATAATTCCCGATGATCCTACAACCGGTACTGTAGGTGGTATTGATAGATCTACTAACAGTTGGTGGAGAAGTCAAGTTTTAAACTTTACTACTCTTAGTATTGCAACAACTCCTACTGGTGCAGAAATGAAGTCAGCAATGAGTAGACTTATGACTACTCTAACAAGAGGAAAAGATGCTCCTGATGTTATTGTTTGTGATTCCATCTATTACCAAATTTATAAAGATTCTTGTACTGACATCAAACGTACTGGAACTGGAATAATGGGTGATAGTGGTTATCAACATGTAGAGTTTGAAGGCAAACCTGTCATTTATGATGCTAATTGCCCTGCAAGCCATATGTATTTTATGAACTCTAAATACTTGCAACTTAAAGTTGGGAAAAATAGATTTTTCCAAACTGATAAAGGCAAAATGCCTTATAACCAAGATGCTAAAGTAATTCCTTTGTATTTCGCAGGTAACTTTACTTGCTCAAATTCAAACTTACAGGGTGTTTTAGTAGCTTAAACAAATTAAAGGATAGGAGATTCTTATGAGTATAGATAGCCCAGTAGGTATTGAGCAGGAAGATGGTAGTGCAGTAGCAAGAGTTGCTGTTGGTACTATCATTACAGCAAGCAAAGGCAGAGAAATGATTTATGTTCATGCCGGAGAAGCAATTACTAAAGGTATGTTCGTTGCTATTGATGAAGATTTTGAAGCAATGAAACTTACTAAGGCACTTGCCGACGATAAGCATATGATTGCTTGTGCTGATGAACTTGCACTTGCTGACAATGAATATGGTTATGTTTCAAGAAGTGGTGTTTTTAATGGTAATGTTGTTGCTGCTGCTGTAGTTGATACAGCATTTTATACTTCCGCAACAGCAGGAACTATTGATGATGACCCAACTTCTCAAACATTAATCTATGGTATTGTTAATTCAGCTACAGGTGCAACCGGTGCGACTACACCTTGCATTGCCGCTTGTTTAATGCACGCATAAACAATGTATTATTAGGCAGGGGATTAATCTCCCCTGCTTATTAAAATTCAATTTAGTAGATAATAGGAGATTTACATGAGTATTGACAGTCCAGTAGGACTTTTAAATAATGATAGTAGTTCGGCGGCGGAATTTGCTCTAGGCACTATAATTAAAGCTGATGATGGCAGAAAGATGCTTTATGTTTTAGCGGCAGATGATTTTGATAAAGGTGATTTTGTTGCAATAGATGAAAACTTTGCAATTAGACCACTTACTAAGGCTAGGGCTGATGATAGACAAATGATTGGTTGTTGTGCTGATTTTGATGTAACTGATGAAGAATATACTTTTGTTACCATTAGTGGGGTATTTGAAGGAAATATTATAAAAGATGCTGCGGTAGATTCAGCATTTTATACTTCAGGTACAACTTCAGGTTATCTCGATGACGATTCTTCAGGACAAAAAGAAATATTTGGTGTAGTAAATACTGCCAAAGGTGCAGATGGAGTTCCGACACCATGTATCGCAGCTTGTAGGATGCACGCATAAAATAATGTATAATTAAGCAGGGGTTTAGTAGCCCCTGCTTAATAAAACCAAAAGGAGAAGCTATAAATGAAAAATGACGAATATATGCACACTAAAACATTAGTAGAAACATCGTTTTACGATTCAACTAATGATATCGACGTTGCAATTAAGAAAGATAGCAAAGGCAACAATTACGTTAAAGGTAAAGTAGCGAAGGTTCGTTCATATAATCCTGTTTTGAGTAAACATTTTAATAAAAATATGTATGATATAAAAATTCTTGTGTTTATAAGACCCATGATTGTAGGTGTTAAAACAACCACAGAAGCTACTAAACTTATTTCTACAGATAGCATGGATTTAAAAGGAGAACCTTTTACTTTTGTTCAAATTGATGCTGATGAAACTAAAGCAAGATTTAAAGATGCTTGGAATGAATTTTGTGATATTGAGCAAAAAGAAGAGAACAAGAAAGTTGAAGAAGCGAAAGCTAAAATTGCTTATGAAACTGAAATTGCTACTCTTAAAGCTGAAATTGCTAAAAAAGATTCTAAAGACGAAACAGAAGAGCCAGCTGAAAACTTAAAAGATGATGTTTTAGCTGAAACTGAAGAGTCCGAATTACCTAAAAGAAAAGCAGGTAGACCTAAAAGAAATTAAATTATATTAACCACTAGAGGTTCTAATGATACAAAATAATGTTTTAGACATTGCTATACAAATAGCAAAAAGAATTGGTGCAACTGCACCTACTACCATTGAAGATGAAGCTGATACTTCTGCCCAAAGAATACTTGGTCAAATAAACAATGAACTTGAATTTTTAGTAGAAGAATTTGATTGGCAAGTCTTGCGAAAGACTGCTTCATTTACTACTGATGGTAGTGCTTCTTATGATCTTAACACTATTGCCCCGGGATTCTCAGCATTTAATTCCTTTAAATTATGGGATTATACAAATCAAAGAACCTCTAGCGGATTAACACCTGATGAAGCACAAGCAAATGCTGTTTGGAATAATGCGACTATTTATCGTAATTTTATAATTAGAGACAATGAGATTTACTTTGTTCCTAATTTATCTGCAACTGAAAATAGAACATTTGGATTTGAATACGACTCTGAATATCCCACAAAAGATGCAAGTGATGTTTTGAAACAATACGCAAATTTAAATACAGATATTCCTCTTTTTCCTGCTAAAATTATAATTCGTGGTGCTATTTACAGATGGAAAGCCGAACAAGGGCAAATATATACAGAAGAAAAACATGATTATTTGTTAATGTTAGAAAAACTAAAGAATAGAGATAAAGATAAAAAAGTAATAGTTCAAGGTTCGCCTTCTCGTTCAGAGTACGGTAATATTCCTGATACCGGTGTAGGTTTATAATGCAAGCACAGAGAACAATTAATTCATATCCTGCTCCTATTGGCGGTTGGAATGTTATTGATAGTATTGATAATATGCCGGCAACAGATGCTATTACAATGGAAAATTGGATTCCAAGAGAAAACTACGTTGAAATTCGTACAGGTACCATTAGTAGAATAACTTTAGCGGAATGTAAGACTTTAATGTCTTATAATTATGGTGGAACTAAAACTTTACTTGGTGCAGGTAGCGGACATATTTATTCTTTAGATCCTACGGCAGGAACAAGCACTAGTTTAGCAAGTGGATATTCTAATAATGAATGGCAACATACCAATTATAAGGGTCGTATCTTTGGATGTAATGGAGTTGATGCACCTTTTGATTATAATGGTACAGTTATAGCGAATACTGCATGGAGTGGTCCTTCTGATATTAAAGATTTAGTCAATGTGGAGTTATATAAGAATACTTTATTCTTTATTGAAAAAGACACTTTAAAATTTTGGTATGCAACTGCCGGTAATATTACAGGTGCATTAACAGGATTTGATTTAAACCAATTTTCTCAACTTGGCGGTAGTTTATTAGCTATTGCAACATGGACCCAAGACGGTGGGACAGGACAAGACGACCAAATTTTAT
>CAZKLF010000032.1:9962-12036 GCA_964553665.1 uncultured Mariniplasma sp.
GCTATTGCAACATGGACCCAAGACGGTGGGACAGGACAAGACGACCAAATTTTATTTATTACTACAGAAGGTGAAGTGTTTGTTTATGCTGGTTCAGATCCAAGTTCCGCTACTACGTGGACATTAAGAGGAATTTATTCTATTCCAAGACCTATTAGTTATAGATGCGTTGAAAAACTTGGTGGAGACGTTATCGTTACAACTCGTGAAGGGTACTATCCTATGAGCAGATTGCTCTCAGGCTATATCTCAAATCAACCTGCCGCATTTTCATATAAAATTAATGGTGCAATTCGTGATTTGTCCTCAGGACAGTTTGATTCATTTAATTGGAAAACTACCTACTATAAACCTGAAAGTTTATTAATTGTTAATGTTCCTAGTGAAAATACATCTCAATCTACCCAACATGTTATGAATACTATTACAGGTTCATGGTGTAAATTTACTGGATTAAATGCTAATGATTGGGTTTTGCATGGTGATGTATTGTATTATGCCGGTATCGATGGTGATATCTATGAATATAATGTAGGAACTGATGATAATGGTAGCGATATCCAAACTGACGTACAGCAAGCCTATAATGACTACGGTAGTGTATATGCAAAATCGTTTAAGATGGCAATGCCAATACTTCAAAGTAATTTTGAATTTAACCTAACGTTCAACTTTGGTGTAGATTATGGGGTTAGACGTGATTTTTATTCAATAGCTTCAGTTCTATTTGCAGGTACTGAATGGGATGAAGGGTTATGGGATGAAAGTTATTGGGGTGCTGCAACTGAAACTAAGATTTATGAAGTTCCTTTAAGTGCTGATACTGGCTATAAAGGTAGTATTGGATTAAAGACATCTACCTCTTCAGGTTTAACAAGGTGGATAGGTACTAAGATATCAACTATTAATTCTATAAGCAACCCATAATATGAAAATAACTCTTGACAAAACAGGTAATATATACAAAACTATATTAAATGGATTGACTAAAAGTGAAAGAGAGGAAATTTATAGAAATGATTTAACGGTAGGAATATATGATAATGATAATAACTTTTTAGCAGGTATCATTTTTCATACACACAATAAATATACGATTTATCTTACAGTTTATGCAAAAAGTCCACGTTGGTTTACAAGAGAATTTGATAAATGGATATATCAGTACATTTTCAAAGATTTAAAATATAAAAAGATAGGTTGCCATTGCTCTAGTAGCAATCAGAAATCTAAAAGATTTTTAGATAAATATGGTTTTTGTTTTGAAGGAGTTGAAAGATACTCTCGAAAAGACGGAAGCCATAATTTTATTTATGGTATAACAGAAGAAGAATTTTTTAACAAAAGGATAAAAAGATATGGGTAGTTCACCTTCACAACCTACAGTGCCTACACAGGCGGAAAATTTAGCAGGACAATCTCAAGCCGCTACCTTACAGCAACAATTCGGCCAATATGGTGGAAGTAATGCTTTTGGTAATATTTCTTTTACAGGAACACCCGGCGAAGATAGAGTGATGAATGTAGATTCTCCATTGATGGATTCTCTTGCAGGTCAATTTTCTACTTCTTATGGCAATGAAGCTGCTGAAAGAGCCGAGGGTGCAGTCTATGACACTTTTTCTAATAAGTATGACCCACTTTACGCTAGACAAGACGAGACTCTTAAAAATCAATTAATACAACAAGGTATTCCTGTTGGTTCTGAAGCATACGATAGGGCAACAAGTGATTTATATGGTAATCAAGAAGATGCAAGATTAAATGCTATGAATCAATCTGTATTAACAGGTCAAAATACACAAAATTCTCAAATTGCAAATTTATTGGCAATGTCTCAAGGTGCTAATCCTATGAATATGTATCAGCCCGGTATTGGCGGTTCTTCACAATTTAGTAATCCTGTAACCGATAATTACACAATGCAATCTAATAATTATCAAAGCGAACTAGATGCTTATAATTCCAAATGGTCTACACTTGGTGGCTTAGGTGGTTCTGTGCTTGGTGGTGCTTTGGCAGGACCCATTGGTGGTGCTTTAGGTAGTTCTATATCAGGTTTGTTTAGTGGTGG
>CAZKLF010000033.1:0-11984 GCA_964553665.1 uncultured Mariniplasma sp.
AAGAGGTACCATACTTTATATATTTATTTTATGCATCATTGAGTTTATGGACAGGTGGATTTTTTGGGTTTTTTATTTCTCTTTATTGGTATTCAAAAAAACGGTAAGAAATATAAAATTATATAATTATAAAAAAAAGGACGCGTCCTTTTTTTTATCTAACTTTAGCCATAAATGCTTTTAAGTCTTCTGTCTTTGGATTCTCAAGAATACTTGGAAGTCCTTGCTCAGCAATTTGTCCTTCTTTCATAAAGATGACATAATCTGCGAAGTCTTTAGCAAAACTCATAACATGAGTGACGAGTATAAACTCTTTTCCTAATACTTTAAGTTCTTCGATAGCCTGTAAGACTTCATGGGTAAGAATTGGATCTAAAGAAGAAGTAGGCTCATCAAGGAAAATGATATCAGGATTCATAGATAATGCTCTTGCAATGGATGCTCTTTGTGCTTGTCCACCTGATACGTTCTTTGGAAGTTTATTGATCTGATCTTCCAAATGGAGCAAAGATAAATTTTTAAGAGCAATCTGTTCTGCTTGAGCTTTTTCCATGCCCCTTGTTTTTTCTAAAACTAAAGTGATGTTTCTTTTTAATGTTAAATGAGGGAATAGATTATGACTTTGAAAGACAAAGCCGATTTTCTTTTTATATGTATCATCTCTTACATCGAAATCATTGATAAAGATTTCTCCGGAAGTAGGTTTCTCTAAACCAGACATCATTCGAATTAAAGTTGATTTACCTGACCCAGATACTCCAATAATAGCGACGCTTTTATATTTAGAAAGCGATAGATTTAAATTATTTAGAACTTCAACATCGTAAGTGTGAGATACGTTTTTTATTTCTATTTTCATATTGCCCATCTCTTTTCTATATATTTAGTAGCTTGAGATAACGGAAGTGTTATGAGTAGATATAAAACCCACATTAATATGTAACCCTCAATAAAGGCGAACGTTTTCGACTGAGCTACTACGATGGAATAATAAAGTTCATTATAAGATAAAACATTAAGTAGTGCACTACCTTTAATGATCATCGAAAAATTATTCATTAATGGTGGCATTAAAATACGAACCACTTGTGGAATAATGATGTATCTATATCTTTGATATGGCGTAAATCCAAACAAATCCATCGCCATATATTGCTCTTCAGAGATACTGGAAAAAGCTGATTTATAGACGTTTTTCATGTAAGGCGTCATATAAACAATTAATGCACTAATACCAAGCACAATTCGGTTATATGTTGAAAACGCAGGTCCGATAAGAAAGGTTGTAATTATCACTAAAACTAAAAGTGGTGTCCCATAAATAATCTCAGTGAAGACATCCGTTAAGGCATTAAAATACTTAAATCTTGAAATGGATAATAAATAGAAAACAAACCCTAATACGAGGCTTCCTAATAAGGATATAATGGAAACATAGATCGTATTTATTAAGCCTTGAGAGATTAAACCTTTATAAGGCTCATATGATGCTAATGAAAAATCTGATGTTTGGCGAAGAATAACAAAAGTGACAAATGCCGCGATTGTTAGAATTGCCAGTATATACGAAAGTATTTTATTCATTTGTGTAGAAACTTAGACCGAATCTGCCAAGATTTTCAAGAAGGACACTATCCCAGGTTGCAGCTAAAACTTCATATAGTCCGCCATCATCATTAAATGTTGCAATAAATGCGTTTGCTTGTTCAATTAATTCGGTATTTCCTTTTTTAGTTGCCATTCCAATTGGACTTGAAACAAATGAATCCCAAACAACGATCGTATCATTTGGATTTGCATTAAACCCATCAACAACTGGATTAGCACTCATAAGTAGGATATCAGAAGTCCCTTGAGCAATGGATTCAACAGCTGTACCTAAATCAGTTGCTTCAGTAACGTCTTTATCGTAAGATGCAGGTATTGTAGTTGAGACTTGAGAAGCGATACCAACATAATCTGCATCAATTATTGCTAGTAAATCTACAATAGTAGAATCCTCATCTATATTGTTTAAGACTGCGAAATCTTTATTGACTAATGAAATGATTTTAAAATAGAAGTATGGATCAGAAAAATCAACTTCCAACCTTCTTTCATCTGTAATACTCATTGAGGCAATTGCAATATCAAGTTCACCAGATTGTAGGGCAGGAATAATTGAACTAAAATTTGTGTTAACAATTTCTACTTCACGTCCAAGATATTCTCCAAATTCATTAGCAATATCTACTGAAATACCTTCTGGTACATTTGAGGCACTAACAGTTTCAAATGGCGGGTATCTTAAATCCATACCAACCCTTAATACATTATCGTTTGTCTGACAAGATGACAGAATAATAACAGTTAATAGTATAGTAAATAAAACAAGTGTTTTTTTCATGTATTTCTCCTTTATTTCTCAATTTAGACATAATTATTATATATTAATGAAGGGGATATTGCTAAAGATGTGCTTTTGATTGATGCCAAAGGTATAATTTTGATTAAAGAAAAAACATATAAAAAAAGCAGAAACTTATTTGAAGTTTTTGCTTTTTGTTATATTATATTTTCCCTACTGCCCAGTTTTCAATGAATTCGATGAGTTGGTTGAATTTCGGACTTTCTGCATTTCTAACGTAATAACCTGAAGTAGCCATGCCAGTTAATAATGCTTCAACAGGATTCAAGTCAAGCATTAACCCTAAAACAAATCCTGCATTAAAATTATCTCCTGCACCAGTTGTTAATTTAGGTTTTTCTACATAAGGTCCCGATGCCTCATAAAATGTATTGTTCATAAACGTACAAGAACGATCAACAGGATGTATAACGACAGAATCTACTTCGAGATAGTTGAATAGAGCTTCGTTTAAATCTTCAAGTGACACTTGCATTTTTTCTAGACTCGTATTATCGAATAAATCCAATTCATTTGCGACATCATAAGCTTCTTTTTTGTTTAATCCCAAGACAACGAAGAAGTAATCTTTAAACGATTTTAATAAACCAAGTGCGTCTTTTATTTCTTCAGTTTCACGTTTTTCAGGATCCGCAAGATCTATAAAGAAGATTGGTTTCTTTGCTTTTTTAGGGAGCAAAGGAACAATTTCAGTCAGTATCTTTTTCCAAAGTTCAGTCAAATGCGGTAGCATTGACCAATTTACAGTTGCAAATAGATTTGTTTCAGATAATAGCTTAACAAAAGTATCTTTACCAATCTTTTCTAATACATTATCATAATTAACATCATTTAAGGATGTCATTTTACCAAGTAATATTTTTCCATCATCAAACTCTAATGCATCCGTATGACCTGCATTGGCTATTGAATGCAAGGTAACATTGTTCGCCATTTCAGTAAATACTGGATCGATGTTTGGTACACCTAAAGCACCAATATAGTGAATTGGTGAATTATGTTTTGCTAATGCATTACACATGATTGGACCATTTCCACCTAGTTTACTTACAATTGGAACAAGTTCAATATTTGTAGATAAACCACTTGCTTTTTCAATTCTTTTGGCTAATAATTCGATAGTTCCAATTCTTGAAAACTGCATGCTATCCATACGTTTATCAACAACATGAATAATTTCATCGATGAATCCATCAAATCCAATAACCATTTTTAAGTGTTGTGGATGTTTCATTTTGAGTTTTTTAGCTAAATTTAATTTAATTTGTTCCATAGAGTCACCTCATAATAATATATGTTAACTATACATAGTATAACAAATTCCAATTCGTTTTGCATCTATAAGAAAGTTTAATAATGCATTAATCTATTCATTTGTTCAATTAAATCTCGTTAAATTCAAAATCCAACTGTTTGTAACAAATAAAAGGTGTGATACAATAAAATAAATGATGTATTTGGATTAGAAAAAAATTAGAAGGTATGAGGAATATATATGCAACTAGATAGCAAACCAGTAGTTAAAATGATTTTAGCCAGTTTTTTTCTTGCATTAGGAATTGTTTTACCATTTGTAACAGGTAATGTTGCATTTTTAGGTAGTAAATTCCTTCCTATGCATATTCCAGTTTTACTTTGTGGTTTTATATGTGGATGGAAATATGGTGTATTAGTTGGTTTTATACTTCCTATTTTAAGAGCAACATTGGTAGGTATGCCTCCGCTTTTTCCTGTGGCATTTACAATGTCATTTGAGTTAGCAGCATACGGATTATTTGCAGGTTTCTTCTATCAAAGATTGCAAAAAAAGACAATTAATATCTACATAAGCTTGCTCTTAGCAATGTTTGTTGGACGCATCGTATGGGGATTGGTGAGTCTTTCGTTAGCGCCTTCAGTTGGGATTCCTTTCACATTTGAATTATTTTTAACTGGTGCATTTGTATTTGCACTTCCAGGCATCTTGTTTCAGATTATCTTTATTCCTGTCATGATACTAATCATGAGGAAAAATGAAGTCTTAGCTCCCTACTTGACATAAGAAAATGAATAAACCAAAGATGAACATGAAAAATAAAAATTTTGAAATGCTTTTTGAGATGATTCGAAAATTTCGAAAGGAAGAAAAAAGAGTCAATATTGCTATTGATGGATATAGCACATCAGGAAAGACAACATTAGCTTCATTGATTCAACAAGAATTCGATGCTAACGTTTTTCATATGGACGATTATTTTAGAAGTAAAGCACAAGGAAAAAGTGATTCACCTTATGCAAGTAACATAGATATGGATCGATTTATGTCTGAAATTGTTAAATCACTAAAAGAAAAAGAAGATACAGATTATCACAGTTTTGATTGTAAGACTCAAAAGTTATCACAAGTGATTCATAAGGAGCTAAAACAAATCAATGTTGTTGAGGGTGCATACTCTATGCAACCAGAAATTGTAGACGTATACCAAATTAAGGTGTTTTTAAAATCATCTATATTCCAACAAATCAGAAGAATTATTAAACGTAATGGTTTAAAAGAGCTAATAAACTATCTAAAAAAATGGATTCCAAATGAAAAATCATATTTTAAATTTTGTCAAATAGAAAAGAAAGCTGACTTCGTTTTCAAAAGTAAACATTAACCATAAAGCCACTAGGCTTTTTCTTTTTTCAATACAAAAATTTTTTATGTTGCAACTTATTTAATAAAACGATTGAATCAATCAATTATTAGAACTCATGAAATATATGAAGATTAAAGTGGATTTAAAATGAGCATCATAATGATTTTTCATTACTTAAGTAATGTCCTAAGACCAATTAGTCATAGTAAGCTCATAGAATGCATAAAAACATCATGATCGGTGTTAAGCAGCTCTATATTTGCAGATTACTACATATTTCTTTGAATTTAGTCATATTTATGCCTTGATGAAAAAAAATATGGTATAATTTTTTGGTTGGAGAAAATATGAGCAAAGACGAGAAAAAACGCAACTTAATACTACACGACAAAAATATATATAAAGGATTGTTGATCTTAGCAATCCCTTTAATGCTTAATAACTTCATTAAAACAATTCATGATGTCATAGACATGTATTTTGTTAGTGAGATTCCTGGATTTAGTACAGAAGCAATTAGTTCAATTTCCTTAACGTTTCCAGTAGTTTTTACATTTATTAGTTTAGGTATTGGTTTAAGTGCAGCTGGTACAGCACTGATTAGTCAACAAATGGGATCTGGTCAATATGATAAAGCAAGAAAGTATGCAAGTAATTTAGTTGTCATTGCATTAATTACTGGTCTTGTCTTAAATGCTGTCTCCTATTTTGGAGCTCCAATGATCATGAAATGGATGATTACAGATTCTGATCCATATATCTATGCAAATAGCGTTAAGTACTTACAGATTAGAGCATTCGAATTACCTATTGTCTTTTTGTTCTTTGCATTTACTGCAATTAGGCAATCGAGTGGTGATACATTTACACCAGTTATTTATGGAGTTATAACAATTATCGTAAACATTATCCTCACACCCTTACTAGTTTCCTATTATAATCTAGGTGTTCCGGGTGCTGCGTATGCAACACTTATAGCAAATGTTATCATTATGCCAGTAGGTTTAATGCAGTTGTTTAAGGCTAAAACTGGTATCACAATTGACATGAAGTATTTAAGATTAGACTCTTTCATAAGTTCCAAACTGATTAGAACTGCTATTCCTGCTTCATTTGGACAAGCTTTTACAGCCATTGGTTTTGGTATTATGAATGGCATTCTGTTTACTTACGGTAAGGAAACAGTCGCAGCATTTTCAGTAGGAAATAGATTAAGTAGTATCATTTTACATCCGGTGATGGCTATTGGTGGTGTTCTGGCTGCCTATATTGGACAAAACATTGGTAACCAAAATATACCTAGAGCGAAAGAAACATTCAGAAAAGCAATGATTCTATCAGTGTCTATAATGATAGTAGGCTCTGCATCAGTCATGGCATTTAGAGGTTACTTTGCTGGATTCTTTATAAAAGATGATCCAGTTGCACTTGCTTTAACTGTTGAATACATGTTTTATTTATTATTAGGATTACCATTAATGGCTGTTTTTCAAACTTTTCTTGGAACGTTTAATGGTACTGGAAATACAAAATTTACATTCATTATTACAACAACAAGATTATGGATTCTTAGAATTCCTATCGTATTATCCCTAAAATATTTCACAACTTTAGGAAGTTCAGGTATTTGGTATGGTATGCTTGCAAGTAATGTAATTATTTGCATAGTTGGTATATACTTATATAGAAAGATTGACTTTAAACCTAAGATAATGATTGATAAAGAAAAGAAAAAATCATTGAAGGTTGCTGTTTAAAATTTATTTTTGCTAAATAATCATCCATTCGTTTAGCTTTATGATGGTTTAAAATCATCAATATAGATTGAATCACCCAAAAAGCAGCAAATATCATCAAAATGAATTGCCAATGTTTTATGATTGAAAATCAGATGATATGGATAATTAGGCAAAAATAAAAATAGAAAACGGAGACAAAAATTGACATTTAAATCATTAGAAATAATAGAACCAATCCTAAAAGCCTTAGAGCATGAAGGATATATTGAACCCTCACCTATACAAGAGCAGGCAATTCCTGTCTTGATGCAAGGTAAGGATATTTTAGGCAGTGCACAAACTGGAACAGGTAAAACCGCAGCTTTTGCGATTCCTATATTACAAGGACTTTACAAAAAACATAACAGACATGAAACAAGATATATTAAAGCCTTAATCTTGGCACCAACCAGAGAACTTGCATCTCAAATTAAAGATAGTTTTGTGGTCTATGGTAATCATTTAGGATTAAAAGCATCAGTTATTTTTGGAGGAGTCAGCCAAAGACCTCAAACAGAAGCACTTAGAAAAGGTATTGACATCTTAGTAGCAACTCCAGGTAGACTTTTGGATTTAGTGAACCAGGGATTCATTGATTTTACTAGATTAGAATATTTTGTACTAGATGAAGCAGATAGAATGTTAGATATGGGATTTGTTAATGATGTAAAGCGTATTCTGAAGCTTATTCCTAAAAATAGACAGACAATGCTTTTTTCGGCAACAATGCCAAAGGAAATCATTACATTATCAAAAAGTATCTTAAATGATCCAGTTAGGATTGCTGTTAAACCAGTTGAAACGACACTTGAAGTGATTGATCAATCAATCTATTATGTTGCTAAAAAAGATAAAGTTGATATGCTCATCTATCTTTTGAAGCACCAATCTATTGATTCAGCACTCGTATTCACACGAACTAAGGCTTGGGCTAATAAAGTAACAAAAGCGTTAGTTGCTTCTGGAATAAAAGCTGAAGCGATTCATGGAAATAAATCTCAAAATGCAAGAGAAAAGGCATTAAGGAACTTTAAAACAAAACAGAGTAAAGTCTTAATTGCTACAGATATTGCTGCACGTGGTATTGATATAGACGAGTTATCTCATGTCGTGAATTATGATCTACCGGAAGTTCCAGAAACGTATATTCATAGAATTGGTAGAACAGGTAGAGCAGGTTTTTCAGGTGTTGCAATAAGCTTTTGTAGTCCAGAAGAAACACCTTTACTTAAAGCCATTGAAAAACACATTCATTTAAGTTTGAAAGTTGAGAAACCTATTTATTTTCCACATATACCTAAAGTGAAAACTCAAGCAACAATACATAGCAATACACCGAAGGCAAGAAACAATAAACAACAGTCTTATCAAGCTAGGGCTATGAATAAAGGACATGAAAAAAATATTGAACCAGAAAGCAAACATCAGAATCCTTATCATGCTAAAAAGAAAAAATATTGGGATAAGCAGATGAAAGATAGATACAAATCAAAACAAAAATAAAAAGCACATCGTGCTTTTTTTTGTTATATATACCTAAAAAATCAATAAATAATCACAATTTTCCCTTATGCTATTGAGTTTTTAACCTTTTTCAAGCATAATTAATAATATAATGATGACAATACATCTTTGCGTTAGATAAAAAATGAATTAAATTATGAAATATAATCATCTTTAACAAATCATGTACCCAGATTAGTGATACTTTTTATTATATTGAAAGGAGGCATCTTATATGAGAACTAAAGAGCAACACAAAAAACAATTTCGAAAAAAGTCAAGACTTGAAATAATGAAATCATGGATGACTTCTTTTGTGATAACTGCAAGTGCAGTCATTGTTGCAGTTGTGGTTATACCTTCTAGCCCTAAAGCAGAAATTAATAATATCCAAGTCTTTAAAAATCAAATCGTTTATCAAGTAGAAATTACAGATGCTGATAATGCAATACAACCAAACAGTTTAGAAGTGATTTTAGAAAATCAAATTGAACATTATGTTCTTCCTTTAGAACTTGGTATGAATGTAGGTGAATTCTCAGAATTAAATGATGGAACAACCTATCAGTTATATGTGATGGGTGATAAAGGATTTGGATTAGAAAAACTTGCCTCACAAAAAATAATAACGAAGCCTAATAGTGGTGGAGCCATCCTGAAATATAGTCTTTTAGGTGATGGTAATCAATTTGATGTTCAATATGAAGTGGATACTATTCTATACGATGAATTAAATGAATATATGGATGTTCAACTATACTATGGATTCATTGGTTATGATGAACCAGAGGCATTTCAGTATTACAGTTCAGCTGTTGGTGATGGTAATTCCACACACTTATTAGATAATATATTTGGATCAAATGGGCGGATTCATGTATATATTGAAGCAACTCTCACTAATAATGAAAAACTGGTATTAGATGAACTATATATCAACCTACCAATTTCATTTGAAGCTTATTATTATGTTGAACAAATAACAAATAGCTCAATTACAGTATCGATGTACCCTGATTTTTCATTCCTAACTGATACAGTTTATGAATTTAAACTTAAGAAGGATGGCATAACTGTTTCTACACAATATGTCGATCAAAAGAGTGTTGAAGAATCACAAACTCATTATGGGTATGAAGTCGAATTTGATGGGCTTAAGAAAAATACGTTATATGTATTAGAGGTTAAGATAACTTACACAAATCCATACAGCCTAGTTAAAGAATCGTTAGTATTAGAACCTAGTGAGATTAGGACATTATATGATTTTACATACCAAATTGATATTATTGATAATCATACATATTTTGAAGTGAGCATAACGGTTACAGATCCAAATCATAATTTCCAACTTGCTTATTACACGCTTTTTGAAATGCAAGACGAATTTGATATGTATGTTTCAGGTGGAGAGTTTGAATTTACGCCCATTGATGATTCTAAAACAGTAACATTTGAGGTTGATGTGCTAGGGAATTTACCTTTAAGAATTGATATAGGTTTAAGAAACGAGACAATAAGTACTCATTATATAGTAATTCGTGGAATAATGATTTTAGAATAAGGAGAAGAAAATGAAATTTAAAGAAAAGTCTAAGAAAGAAAAGTTTCAAATTATTGCAGTTGGAAGTGTTGTTGTTATCTTTTTGTTTTTAGGAATGTTTGCTGGTTTGATTTTTCCAGGGACTCAGTTTGCTACAGTTATTAACAATAGTGTTGGAAAGTTCTTTAATTTAATTGATTTCTTTTCCAATAACTATGTCATTGTTTTGGAAAGCATAACGATTGTCATTTTTGTATGGATTATTAATAAGATACTTCAATTTCTTGTCCCTTTGCTTACGAGACAGGGCCAAAGAAGCGAAACAATCGGTAAATTAATTAGTAGCTTTGTTAAGTATTTAATCGTCGTTATCGCATTATTCCTTATCTTAAGTGCTTGGGGTGTTCAAACACCTACTCTACTTGCTGGTGCTGGTATTTTAGGTTTAGCAATCAGTTTTGGTGCACAAAGTTTAATTGAAGATATTTTTTGTGGATTATTTATCATCTTTGAAAAACAATTTTCTGTAGGTGATGTTATTCAAATTAACGGTATGCGAGGAACAGTTAGAGAAATTGGCATTAGAATCACTAAAATTGAAGATAAAGAAGGAGATATCTTGATTATTAATAATTCAGATATTCGTGGTGCAATCAACACATCAAGTTCTTTATCAGTTGCAATTTGCTTAATTTCGATTAGTTATGGTGAGGATTTAGAAAAAGTTGAAGGAATAATTAATGATAGTTTAGAAGAAGTAGCTAAAAATATTCCTGCGATAAAAAATGGACCATTCTATACCGGGGTTGATGCTCTTGGGGATTCATCAGTTGTGCTTCGTATTTTAGCTAGATGTGAAGAATTAGAAAAATATAAAGTTGGAAGATCTATGAATAGAGAATTCAAACTCTTATTCGCTAGAAACAATATTGAAATTCCGTTCCCACAACTTGTATTGCATCAGGAAGAAGAAAAGAAGGAATAACTAGAACCTTTCAATCATAAAAATAGTAAAACACCTCATACAATTGTATAAGGTGTTTTTTGTTTACTACTTTATTGAATTATTTTATTATTCTAGATATCCTAAAATCATTGTATTTACATCTGAAAGTACTTGTTTAAGATAATCCATATGATCATTGCGTAATTGAAGAATATCTTTTATTGTTTCAAAATTGGTTATAACTAAGTCAATATGTTCCAAATTATAATTACCTTTTAACTCAATAAGCAAATCTTTGATATCACCGATTGTATCCTTAACTTCTAAACGTCTGATTATAAGTTCATCTTTATATGATAAGAGAGTCTCTTTATCTAAGTCGCTAATTGTTAATTCAGTTTCACGAAACAACTTCACATCATCTTTTAATAAGACCCAAGCATTTCTATTATCGACTCTTATTAATATGTTATGTGCATGCAAGATTTGAATTTCATCATATAAGGATCTAATATATTCAATTTTTTCAGTTGTTGTCATGTCTCCTGTAGATAAACTCAAACTCAGTGATTGTACATTACTATAGGATAATTGATTTAATGTTTGCTCATTTAGATCAGTATCTTGTACAGCGTCATACTGATCAATTAAATTAACATCATATGATGCTGCACGCTCGAAAACTGATAAAGCATCTTGTGCTTGACAACCAATTAAACTTATACTCACCATCATCAATCCTATAAATAATATTGTTTTTTTCATTTTATTACCTCCATGTTTTCTTTTTACACTTTGAATATAACAAAGGGTGAACTATAGTGCAACAATATTTCCATTGAGTTGCGAAAAACAAAGGTTAAGTTGCAAAAAAAAGGAACCCAGAAGGATTCCATTAAAGATTATGAGAATTTATCATAGAAGACATTATCAGGGTTAATATCATGTTTAGTGAGCACGTTTACACACGCGTTAATCATTCCTGGAGAGCCACATAAATAGGCTTCGGCTTCTGACAAGTCTTCAGTAAAGCGGTCAACAACATCAGTGATCAACCCAACCGCACCTTTCCAATCATCTTCAGGAAGTGGTGAAGAGAGAGCTGGTATATATTGAAAATTGGGAAATTTCTTTGCTAATTCCATAAATTCTTTACTTGGTTTTCCAACTTCTTCTAAGTCTTTTA
>CAZKLF010000034.1:0-11328 GCA_964553665.1 uncultured Mariniplasma sp.
ACTGTACAAGAAGAGGTTGGACTACGTGGTGCTAAAACAAGTTCGTATGTTGTAGAACCTGAAATTGCAATCGCAGTTGATACTGGTCTTGCTAATGATGTTCCTGGTGGTGAAGCTTGTGAACAATCTTTAGGCAAAGGTCCACAAATTCTTTTATACGATGGTGGATTGGTTCCAAATCAAGCCTTGAGAAGATTTGTTATTGAAACAGCAAAAGAAGAAAATATACCTTATCAAGAAGCTTTTATTGTAGGCGGAAGAACTGATGCCGGAAATATGCATTTAGCACATCAAGGCGCAGCTGGGCTCTCAATAGGTATTCCAACAAGATATATGCATTCACATACTTCAATTATCCATTATGATGATTATGAAAATACAGTTAAACTGGTTTTAGCTGTAATAAAGAAATTAGACAGAAAAACAGTAGACAAAATCCTAAACGACTAGCACTCCTAGAGTGCTTTTTCTTTGAATTCAGGCATCAAAAAGTTTATAATATTACTGTAAAACTAAAAGATATTCATACTTAAGGAAGCGTAGGACATCATATGACTAGAAAGACGATAAAAGTTAGTAATATCACATGCGCACAATGCGCAAAATCTATTGAAACCTATTTCGATACATTTGATGACGTTGATGCAAAAGTATTAGTAACCTCGAAGAAGGTTATTTTTAATTATGATGAATCTGTATATGATCAAGATAAATTAGCCGATCATTTAAGAATTATTGGCTATTATCCAATATTAAATAGCGAAGAGCAAGAAAAAGCGAAGAAAAGAGATTTAAGAGATCTCATTTTAGCTGGTGTTTTAACATTGCCATTATTATGGACTATGTTTGTTCATTTAGGTATTCCGATTTATGTTCCAGATATATTAATGAATGGATATGTTCAATGGGCAATCTCAACACCTATCTTATTTTATGTGGGAAGAAGATTCTTTCAAGCAACTTACCACCAGATCAAAGGTAGAAACCTTGGGATGGATACATTAGTTGTCCTAGGTACATCTGCTGCTTATATTTTCAGTATTTTCCAAACATTAACAAACCCAATCACTACTGGACAGATGATGCCTGATTTATACTTTGAAACAACCGCAGTCATTATCTTTATGGTTATGATTGGAAATTTCTTTGAAAATAGAGTCAAAGAAAAAACAAGCAATGCTTTACAATCATTAATTAGTCTTGGTGCAAAAGAAGCTCGCATCTTAAAAAATGGTAAGGAAATCATGGTTTCAGTTGACGATGTAAAACCTGGAGATATCATGATCGTTTTAGCAAATGAAAAAATTGCTGTCGATGGAATCATCTTAAGTGGTAAAAGTTATGTAGATGAAGCCATGATTACAGGTGAACCCATGCCTTCCTTTAAGGAAACTGGCAATCAAGTTATTGGATCTACATTAAACATGATAGAAACAATACATGTCACAGTCACTGCCGTTGGTTCTAATACAGTTTTAGCTAATATTATTCAAACAGTTGAAGATACTGCACTCATCAAACCAAAGGCTCAAAGAATTGCAGATAAGGTTGCAGCATTATTTGTACCAGTTGTCGTTGTCATTAGTTTAACAGTCTTTGTATTATGGGCTTTTGTTATTAATGGCGGTAGTGATTTAAGCGTCGCATTTGCTCCTGCTATCGCAGTTTTAGTTATCTCATGCCCTTGTGCTTTGGGCCTTGCTACGCCAACATCTATATCAGTTGGCAGTGGTATAGCATTTAAAGAAGGTATCCTTTATAAAGGTGGAGAGTTCTTTGAAATTGCAAATAAAATTACTGCAATTGCGTTTGACAAAACAGGTACATTAACAAAAGGAGAACCTGAACTAAGTGATTTTTTAGGTGATAAAGAAACACTTGCTTATTCAGCTTCTTTAGAAAAACATTCAAATCATCCTATAGCAAAAGCGATCACTGATGCTTATGAAAAAGATTATATGGAAGTCGACAAATTTGAAGTAATGCTCGGATTTGGTATCAAAGGACTCATCAATAAAAAGGAAGTTTATGTGGGCTCACTAAATCTTATCAAAGATTTAAATTTAGATCCATCAAAATTTGATTATGAAACATATTTAAATCAAGGTAAAACAGTATTCTTTACAGTTATAGATTTAGTTATTGTTAACATGATTGCTGTAGAAGATCCAATCAAAGAAAGCGCACTAGGTGTGATTACTGAATTAAAGAAACGGAATATTACGCCTTACATGATTACGGGTGATCAAGAAATTACAGCACGTTATATTGCATCATTACTTGGTATTGAACATGTCTTTTCTGAAGTCTTACCACATGAAAAAGCTCAAAAGATTAGAGAGATTCAAGATGAAGGTAAAGTTGTAGCTTTTGTGGGTGATGGAATTAATGATGCTCCAGCGTTAAAAATGTCTGATGTAGGATTCGCAGTTGGAACTGGAAGTGATATCGCAATTGATACATCAGATGTCACACTCATGAGTTTTGATTTAGGATTGGTTATTAAAGCAATTGATCTATCTCTTGCAACACTTAAAAATATTTACTTGAATTTCTTTTGGGCTTTCGCTTATAATATTGTTATGATTCCTTTAGCAGCATTAGGATTTTTAAATCCATCACTCGCTGGTATAGGTATGGGGTTTTCAAGTATCATGGTCGTATTAAACGCATTAAGTCTTAATTTGTTCAAATTCAAAAATCTAGAATCGGAGGAATAAGAAATGAAAGTAATCGTATCAGATATTACATGTAATCACTGTGTGATGACAATTCAAAAGGCTTTATTAATTAACGGTTTAAATGCCAAAGTTGAATTAGCGGATAAATCAGTCAATTTTAAGAATGATAAAGATTTAGAAAAAGTGATTGAAACCATTAAAAAAGCTGGGTATACTCCAGTAGTATGAGGATTATAGGCGGAAAGCATCGCGGAAGAAACTTGGTACGTGTAGGAAAAAAAACAACGAGAGAAACAGCGGACATGGTTAAAGAATCTGTCTTTAACATGCTTGGTGGTTCTATTAATGGATCTGTTTTAGATTTATTTGCAGGATCTGGTGCATATGGTCTTGAAGCTATTTCAAGAGGTGCATCACATCTTTTTGCTGTCGATAATGATAGAGATGCTGTAAAAACAATCATTGCAAATGTTAAAATTTTACATGAAGAAGCATTAGTCACTATAGTTCAAAAAGATGTTATTCGCTTTTTAGACACTTTAGATGACACAAAAAGGTTTGATGTCGTATTTATTGATCCGCCATATGATTTAATCATCTATTTAGATGTCATTAATTTATTGATTCCCTTTTTAAATGAGGAAGCATATGTTATCTGTGAATCTAAAAAACAAGTCGTCTTTGATGAACAAATAAAATCACTTAAAAAGATAAAAGAACGGGTTTATGGTATTAAACGTATTACAATATATCAAAAAAATAGGACTGATGAATAAATCATCAAATGTCCTATTTTTTTATTATTTGATTTTCTTATTATTAATAAGCTCTGCTTTTCCCATTTTTCCAACTTCAAAGAATAATGAACGATAATGATATTTCTCATAAAGATTTAAATAATCTCTATAGCTCAAAGTGCTCAATTCTTTTAAATTCGAAGAACTCATGTCAACTCTATCTCCTGTTGCAATCCAATATAAATAATGTTTCTCCATTTTTTTATCATCTAATCTTAGATTTGCAATACCAATTGGGTCAACGATATAGTTTGGATTATCAAAAAAATCTGAGATTGTTACGCGGTTTGTACCTTTCGGAATATCGTATTGATATATTTTATCTCTATTTTTACCGATAATTAAGATAACTTGTTCAGATGTTATTTTTGAATTAGCTGTTAGCATATAAATTCCGAATATAAGAACTAGAAAAAGAACCGATATGATGATATATTTCATATATCCATCTATAGAGAAATAAACAAGAACTCCAAACACAAGTGAACCAACAACTGATATGTAACTAATTATAGTGGATAAATGTTTTGTTTGGATATCATTTGAAATGCTTTTTAGTGGTTTACGTCTGACTTGGAATTTTAAAAATGAGACGCCACCTGTTAAAGCCAAAAAACCATAATAAGCAAATAATACTGGTAAAACTTTGACCATGAAGACAAGTAAAATAACTTTATCTTCATATCCACTACCTAAATACCCTATGAAATCTATAACTTGTGACATTAAAATTATTGAAAGAATGATTATTGAAACAGTTCGTTTTCTGCCAAGTATGCTATAAATGAAATAACTTATTATTAAATAGCTGGCAAAACTGCTAATAAATGGGATGATGTAGGTCATGTTTAGCCCCTTTGAAATGCTGGTTTTGAAAACATTATAATCAAAATATACGAATATGTCAAACCATGTTAGTTTATGCTTGTTTTTTATGATTGAATCAAGTAAACTAAATATAGCAAGTGAGGAGTGATTTAGATGTTTGAAATAGCAATTTGGTTATTTATTGTATTATTGGTTGTTGCAATACTCGTTGGTGCTCTCATAGGTTTTTTCCTTGCAAGAGCATGGTTCAAAAAATATTTAGAAAAGAACCCACCAGTTAATGAAATGATGATTCGTGAAATGATGAGACAAATGGGTAGAACCCCATCAGAAAAACAAGTTCGTCAAATCTTGTCTTCAATGAATCAATATAAATAAATTTAAAATGACATATAACAATATGTCTTTTTTTCTATTAAGGTGAAAAATGGAAAAATTAGAATTAAACCACTTAATTGAATCAATCAAAAAATATGCAAGACCACTAGAAAAAGCCCGTATCGATTATCTTTTTTCAGGTGGTACAAAAGAAGCGATTTTAGAAGAACTAGCTAAATATCAAAATGAAGACGGTGGATTCGGTCATGCCTTAGAACCAGATCTTTGGAATCCCAACTCTTCGCCGATTTCAACTTGGTCAGCTATTACAATAATTAGAGCATTAGATCTGAAACGCAATCATCCGATGATTCTTAAAATCTTAGATTATCTTGAATCATCATTTGATGGTTTTTCTATGAGATGGCTTAGAGTAGGTGAGTCGAATGATCTTTATCCCCATGCTCCATGGTGGTCTTATGTTGATGAAATAGCCACATTTAACCCATCAGCCTCTATTGCAGGATTTGTGATTAGATATGCTCATCCTTTATCAGAAGTCTACAGACAAGGTTATTATGTTACTGATTATGTTATTAAGTCTCTTAGGTATACTAATGATGTTTTAGAGGTTCACGAACTCAGATGTGTCCTTGATATGGCAAATGATTTACTTAAATCACACCATTACGGTTTAGTTAATGATGATGTTCAAAAATATTTAATTGCTCAAGTAGATTCTATTTTAGAAAAGGATTCAACAAAATGGTTTTCAAGCTATAGCGTCAAACCATCAGCACTCATCAAAATGCATCCTTCAATAGGTTCTGATATCTTCAAAGATCAGATGATCCAAGAATTTGATCTTGCATTAAGATCAAGGGATAAAAATGGTGTATGGCCAATAACTTGGCAGTGGGATAGTTATCCTGAAGAATTTGAAGAAGCATCAAAGATGTGGATAGGCATTATTGGTTTAGAATACTTAGAATTGATGTTACAATATGAAACCATAAAAAAATAGTTCAAATTTGAACTATTTTTTCTTTTTTGGATAAAATTTCAATTCAGTTCCAGCTTTTAATCTCCTAAAATTCAACTTATGTCGAGTAAAGATGATTACTGCAAGGAAAACAATAATAACAAAATCCATAATTCTTGTTGGTTTATTATATAAACTATCACCAACAAAGATACGAATACTGAAATATAAAAATGTGAATAGTGCTGAAATAATAGATGATAGAGAAACATATTTAGATAACTTGAAGACAATCAAGAAAACGATAACGATAGCCAAGCCCATCCAAGGTTCAATTGCGGTTATCATTCCAAGTGAGGTTGCTACAGCTTTACCACCTTTAAAATTAATGTATATAGGCCATACATGACCCATAACAGCAGCCGCTCCATAAACGCTTGAGATATTAATCTCATATTGACTCACTAAATATAAGTTCTCATTACCGATTAAGTAAACCAATAATATAACTAGTGCACCTTTAAGTCCATCAAATAGAAATGCAAAAATACCATATTTAAATCCTAAAACTCTTATCGCATTGGTTGCACCAGTATTTTGTGAACCGTGTTCTCTGATATCAATCTTTTTAAATACTTTTCCTATCACTAACCCACTTGGGATAGAACCTAAGAAATATGAAAGTACCATTAATAATCCTATCCATACATAAGTCATTTAATCACCTCATTACTTACATATTATATCATGAGAAAACATAATGTCAATTCAAAAATTAAAACATAATCAAACATTGTATTTGACCATATTATTTGGTATAATAGTGACATAAAAATAAGTTGGTGCCCATGTGAAAAAAACAAATAAAATTTATGATGAAAAGTCAATTCAAATCCTAGAAGGCCTAGAAGCTGTAAGAAAAAGACCTGGGATGTATATTGGCTCTACAGATGCAAAAGGACTTCACCACCTCGTTTGGGAAATCGTAGATAATGCTATTGATGAATCCTTATCCGGGTATGGTAGTGAAATATCCTTAACAATTAAAGCCGATAATAGTATAGAAGTTTCTGATAGTGGACGAGGAATGCCCTATAAAATGCATGCCTCAGGACGTCCTACTACAGAAATTATTTTTACTGTTTTACATGCTGGTGGGAAGTTTTCTGATACTGACGGATACAAAGTATCCGGTGGTCTTCATGGTGTTGGATCGTCAGTCGTTAATGCCTTAAGTCAATTTTTAGAAGTCACAATACATCGTGATGGCAAGATTTGGAATCAACGTTTCAGCGAAGGTGGCTCTATCATTGATCCACTCAAACAAATTGGTGAAACCAGAAAAAATGGAACGATCGTTTGGTTTAAACCTGATCCAAAAATATTTTCGACAACACTTTTCCAATACGATATGATTAAAGAACGCTTACGAGAGGCTGCTTTTTTAATCAAAGGATTGAAAATTAATTTAATCGATCAAAGAAAACCTCAAAAGGAGTCATTTAAGTACAATGACGGTATTAAAGCTTACATTAATTTCTTAAATATGGGTAAAGAAGGACTTCATGAGACTTATTTAATCACTTCAGAGTATCAGCTCGCACACAAAAAGAAGAAATTTATCGAAGTTGATATTGCTTTTCAATTTACAACAAGTTATAAAGAATCAATACTTTCATTTGTTAATAATGTTCGTACTAAAGATGGTGGGGCACATGAAACTGGATTTAAGTCAGCTTTAACGAGATCTCTTAACGATTATGCAAGAAAATATTCAATACTTAAAGATAAAGATAGTAACCTAGATGGATCAGATATTAGAGAAGGTTTAACTGCTGTAATTTCTTTAAGAATCCCCGAAGAAGTTTTAGAATTTGAAGGACAAACCAAAGGAAAATTAGGAACACCTGAAGCAAGAAATGCAACAGATTCTGTTGTCTATGAAAATATAACAACATACTTAGAAGAAAACAAACAAATCGCAAGTACGATTATCAATCGTTCTTTATCTGCTCAGCGTGCAAGAGAAGCTGCAAGAAAAGCTAGAGATGAAGCGAGAAATGGTAAACATAAACAGAAAAAAGAAGTTTTGTTATCTGGCAAGCTTACACCTGCACAAGGAAAAGACAAATCACTTAATGAGTTATTTTTAGTCGAAGGTGATTCTGCTGGTGGTTCTGCAAAACAAGGTAGAAACCGACGTTTTCAAGCAATTTTACCACTTAGAGGTAAAGTCATTAATACTGAAAGAACTTCAGTTGAAGCCATATTGAGAAATGAAGAAATTTCTACAATGATCTATACTATTGGTGCTGATTTTGGTGCTGATTTTGATATCAAAAAATGTAATTATAAAAAAGTTATTATCATGACAGATGCTGACACAGATGGTGCGCACATTCAAGTCCTATTACTCACATTCTTCTTTAGATATATGAGACCACTTATTGAAGATGGAAGATTATATCTTGCTCAACCTCCCTTATATAAATTAACCAAAAAGAAAGGGAAGAAAGAAATTGTTATTTATGCATGGACTGATGAAGAATTAAAAGCAAATATAGATGATACACCTTATAACCTTCAAAGATACAAAGGCTTAGGCGAGATGAATGCTATTCAACTTTGGGACACAACAATGGACCCACACACGAGATCTTTGATTCAAGTGAAAATTGATGATTTAAATGCATCTGATAAACGCATAACCGTACTCATGGGTGACGATGTTGCTCCAAGAAGAGCATGGATTGAAGAGCATGTAGATTTTGAAGTCAGCGATGATTTTGATCTTACTCAGGGGGTCGAATAATGTCAATAAGCAAACAAATTGATGACTTTGTCGAGAAAATTATTGAAACTTCCCTTGAAGATATCGTATCCGATAGATTTGGACGTTATTCCAAATATATCATTCAAGAAAGAGCATTACCTGATGCTAGAGACGGTCTAAAGCCCGTACAAAGACGTATTTTATATGCGATGCAGCAATTAGGTATGCTACACAACAAACCTTATAAAAAATCAGCAAGAATTGCTGGAGAAGTCATGGGTAAATATCACCCACATGGTGATTCATCTATTTATGAAGCAATGGTTCGTTTAAGTCAATATTTTAAAATGCGTGTCCCTTTAATAGACATGCATGGTAATAATGGATCAATCGATGGTGATAGTGCTGCAGCAATGCGTTATACTGAAGCACGTTTATCAAGAGCTGCGGAAGCATTACTTTCTGACATAGAAAAACGAACTGTACCGTTTGTTCCTAACTTCGATGATGAAGAATTAGAACCAGTTGTCTTACCAGCTAAATTTCCAAATTTACTCGTTAATGGGGCTACAGGTATTAGTGCTGGTTACGCAACTAAAATACCTCCTCATAACTTACGTGAGGTTGTTACAGCAACGATTGCATATCTTAATAATGATCGAATCACAATTCAAGAAATTTGCGAAATCATTAAAGGACCTGATTTTCCTACGGGTGGCATTGTGCAAGGTCATTCTGGAATTATTTCTGCCTTAACTACTGGAGCAGGAAAAGTTGTCATTCGCGCAAAAACTTATATTGAAGAAGTCTCCAAAACACAAGATAAAATCATCATTAACGAAATACCATATGAGGTTAATAAAGCTGATCTAGTTAAATCAATAGATTTATTAAGAATTGATAAAAAAATTGACGATATCTTAGAGATTAGAGATGAATCAGATAAAGAAGGGTTGCGCATAGCGATAGATTTAAAAAAAGGTGCAAATGCTCAATTTATTTTAAGTTATCTTTTTAAATCAACTGATTTACAAGTTTCATATAATTACAATATGGTTGCTATTTTAAATCACAGACCTGTTTTAGTCGGTGTCATTCCTATTTTGAAAGCTTATGTGGACCATCAAAAAGATGTGATTACAAATCGCTCTAATTTTGAGCTCTCAAAAGCAAGTAAGAGACAGCACATCGTAGATGGTCTAATTAAGATGGTTTCAGTAGTCGATGAAATCATTAAAATCATTCGTGGTTCACAAAATAAACAAGGTGCTAAAGAAAATATTATGGTTGAATTTGGTTTCTCTGAATTACAGGCTGAAGCAATCGTAACTTTACAACTCTATAGATTATCAAATACAGACATCCAAGCCCTTCAGCATGAAAATGAAGGCTTAACAGGCCGAATTAAGGAATTAGAACACATTCTTTCTAGTGAAACTGCTTTAAGACGCGTGATTAAGCGTGAACTACTTGATGTCTCTGCATTACTTGGTGATGATAGAAAATCAGAAATTGAAGCTGAAATTGAAAATATTAAGATTGATTCTAAAGATTTGATTAGTGAAGAAAAAGTAATGATTGGTATTACAAGAGAAGGCTATGTAAAACGTGCAAGTACGAGAAGCTATCAGGCATCTCAAAACGTAGGTTTAAAAGCTGATGATGCATTAATATTTGAACGTGAACTAAACACATTAGATACTTTGCTCATTTTTACAAATTTGGGAAATTATATATTCCTTCCAGTCTATAAGATTGATGAACAAAAATGGAAAGATTTAGGTGTTTATCTAAATAACATCGTTCCAATAGATAAAAATGAATACATTGTGAAGGTTCTTTCTGTCTCTAATTTTAACACAGGTCAATTGGTGTTACTTGCAACAGCAAATGGGATGATGAAACAAACAAAACTAAGCGATTTTGAAGTATCAAGATATACAAAATCACTCAAATCTATGCGTCTTTCAAATAATGATGAATTAGTTTTTGTTGATATCAATGAAAGAAATAATATCCTTTCTATCTCAGAAAAAGGATATGCTTTACGTTTTAGAGCGGTTGAATTACCTATGTATGGTCTTCAAGCTGGCGGCGTTAAGTGCATGTCATTATCTGAAGATGATCGCCTCATCTCAGCTCTCTACGTCAATCCTGGTGATGACTTCATCATGCTTACATCAAGAGGTCATGTGATTAAAGATATCGTTGAAGAGCTACCAATCTATAATCGAAATAGACGAGGTATTTTAGTCATTGATCACCAAAAAGCAAATCCCCATCTCGCAGTATCTGCAGCAAGATTGTCAAGACAGCAACAAAAAGAAGATGTTGAAGTGCTTATCGTCACAGAAACTGGTGCACAAAAATCAATAGTTTCTGATCTTAAATATTCAGGCAATAAATTTGGTAAGAAGATCTATGATAACGAAAACCTTGGCAGAGGGTATAGTATTGAAATTTTTGATGCAAAAGAAGAAATATTAGAAAATCAAGCGGTGATTAAAGTACGTAAGAAAAAAGTGAAACAAGCTAAATCCGTTGATATTTTAAAAGAAGAAATTGTTACACAAGACAACAAAAAAATTCATCTTAATAGATTCGATCTATTTGATGAGGATGAATAAAGGAGAAAGAATATGATTAAATTACAAATTGAAGAAAAAACATATACATATGATCAACCAATTGCTTTAAAGGAAATAGCAAATGAACTTAAAGAGAAAGAATGTTTGGCAGCCAAAGTTAATGGCAGATTAAGAGAATTGAGTTATATAATCAAAAAGGACTCTAGCGTTAGCTTTCTTAAGTATAATCACCCTGATGCAATACGCATTTATGAATGTACACTTCGTTATGTGATTGCAAAAGCTATAAAAAATTTATTTCCAACGGCAAAAGTAAGATTCAATTATAGTATTTCTAGATCTATTTTGGGTGTATTCGAAT
>CAZKLF010000035.1:0-4144 GCA_964553665.1 uncultured Mariniplasma sp.
TTAATTGAATACAGAAAGAAGGAAGTCAACATGAAAGGTATGTCTATTGGAGAACTAAAGCTAGGTGATTCTGCGTTTTTTGAAAAAACGATCACTGATGCTGATGTACTCCTTTTTGCAGGTGTATCAGGAGATATGAATCCTGTACACATTAATGACATTTATGCGCAAACATCAATGTTTAAGAAGAGAATCGTGCATGGAGGATTAGTTTCAGCTTTATTTTCAACAGTTTTAGGAACGCAACTTCCAGGTATGGGAACTATTTATTTAGAGCAAAATTCTAGATTTATTAAACCAGTTTACATTCAAGATACGGTTAAAGCAGTCGTTGAAGTTGAAGAGATAAACACAGAAAAAAATCGCGTGAGATTAAAAACCACAGCGTACAATCAGAACGGAGAAGCAGTTGTCGTAGGATATGCAACTGTCATGCCTCCTAGATGAAAAATGAATTACTTATTAAAATGGTCGAAGAATTTTCATTAAACATTGTTAAACCAAGAGCTAGAGAAGTTGATGAAACCGAAACTTTTCCAGCTGACACAGTTAAACAAATGGCTAAATACGGTTTATTAGGATTACCATTTTCAACCGAATACAACGGTGTAGGTGCAAATACAAAAGCCTATATTGATACGATAAGAATCATCGCTCAAAATTGTGCTACAACCGCAGTTATTCTATCAGGACATACGTCTTTATGCTCTCACCCAATTAATCAATATGGGACACTAGAACAGAAAGATAAATATTTAAGAAAATTAAACACTGGAGAATATCTAGGCGCATTTGCGTTAACTGAAGCTGGTGCGGGAACAGATGCATCTAGACAACAAACCAAAGCAGTTGATATGGTTGATTATTATGAAATTACGGGCAACAAGATATTCATCACTAATTCAGGATATGCAGATATATACATTATCTTCGCGATGACAAATCCAGAATTAGGTCTTAAAGGCATATCAGCATTTATTGTTGGTAAAGATGCTAAAGGTTTTACTATAGGACCAAAAGAAAAGAAAATGGGTATTAGAGGATCATCAACATGTGAACTCATTTTAGATAAAGTGCAAGTACCAAAAGATCAACTATTAGGAAAAGTTGGACAAGGATTTAAAATAGCCATGAAAACACTTGATGGTGGTAGAATTGGTATCGCTGCACAAGCTCAAGGCATAGCTGAAGGTGCATTTGATAAAGTTGTTGACTATGTTAAGACAAGAACTCAATTTGGAAGACCAATTGCTTCATTTCAAAATACACAATTTGTTATCGCAGACATGAAAACAAAAATTGAAGCAGGTAGATTATTGCTCTATAAAGCAGTTGATGATAAGGATAATAATAAACCTTATACAGAATCTGCAGCTATGGCTAAATTATTTTGTTCAAGATTAGCTGTCGAAGTTGCGGATTCTGCGATTCAACTGATGGGCGGATATGGTTATATTAGAGATTATGAAGTCGAACGCTACTTAAGAGATGCAAAAATAACTGAGATTTATGAAGGAACTTCTGAAGTTCAAAAAATGGTTATTGCAGGAAAGGTACTTAGATAATGAATATCATCGTATTAGTCAAGCAAGTGCCTGACACAACAGAAATTAAAATAGATAAAGAAACCAATACGTTAATTCGTGTTGGCGTTCCTAACATCATAAACCCAGATGATCTAGCTGGTATTGAAGAAGCATTAAGATTAAAAGAAACATATGGTGGAACCGTAACTACAGTTACAATGGGACCATCTCAAGCTGAATCCATGATTAGAGAACTTTATGCTAGAGGTATTGACAAAGCTTATTTACTTAGTGATAGACGTTTTGCTGGTTCTGACACCTGGTCAACATCAAGAATTCTTTCATCTTTCATCCAAACTTTGGATTATGACTTAATTATTGCTGGATATCAAGCAATTGATGGAGATACAGCGCAAGTTGGCCCTCAAATCGCAGAGTTTTTAGATATCCCTCAAGTTACACACCTTAGAGAAATAAAAAAAGTCCAAGATAATGAAATGATTGTGATCAAAGCATATGAGCACGAAGTACAAACACTAAGTGTTGAACTTCCTGCACTCATCACAACAATCAAAACAATGAACCAACCACGTTATATGGATGCTTTCAATATTTGGACCGCATTTGATAAAGAAGTTAAGCTTATTACATTTGATGACTTAACACTTGATGCTTCCGAAATTGGATTAAAAGGATCACCAACAAGAGTTAAGAGAACATATACAAAACAAGTTGTGGCGAAATCCCCTAAGGAAAAATTGGAACCTCAGGATGCAGCTAAAAAGATATTCAAACTTATTTATCCTTATATGGAGGTAAATTCATAATGAAAACATGTGCAATATTTATAGAACAAAGAAATCACAAATTATGCTCAATTGGATTAGAACTTATTAGTGAAGCAAAAAGATTATTAAATGATCAAGCAAAGGTTACAGCAATTTTACTTACTCATAACGTAGATTCTTCTCAAATAGAAGATATGTCAAGAAGTGGTGCTGATGACATTATTATTGTAGACCACGAAAAGTTAAATTTATATGATACTCATTACTATGCAGAAGCTTTAACTACTATTTTAAATAAATATAAATTTGATGTCTTTCTATTAGGATCAACATTAATTGGTAGAGATTTGGGACCTCGTATTTCAGCAAGAGTGCATACAGGCCTTACTGCTGATGCTACATTATTAGAATTCAATCCTACCGAAGAAAAATTAGAATTACTTGCAACAAGACCCGCACTTGGTGGTAATTTGTTTGCAACTATTATATGCCCTAATCGTTTGCCTCAAATGGCAACAATAAGACCCGGTGTTTTTGCAATTGATATGGGACATTCAAAAGATGCACAAGTTATCTATGAAACTCATGAATTTAAAAAAGCATCAAAAGTAAAAATATTAGAACAAAATCCACTTACAACTAATGAAAAAGACTTAACAAAGGCTAAGTTAATTATCGCTGGTGGTCGTGGAGTGGCTAACATGTTTTCCACATTAAATGACATCGCACTTTTAACAGGTGGAGATGTTGCAGCATCACGTGCAGTTGTTGATGCTAAAATAGAAACAAAAGACCATCAAGTTGGACAAACAGGCACAACCGTTCGCCCTTCAGTTTATGTTGCATCAGGCATTAGTGGTGCTATTCAGCACATTGCCGGTATGGATAAATCTGAACTAATCATCGCGATTAATACAGATCCTGACGCACTCATCTTCGATGTAGCTGATGTTTCAATCATTGCAGATGCAAAACTTGTTCTTCCTTTATTAAAAAAAGAAATTTTATCAATCAAACATTACGAATAATTAAGAAACCCCAAAAAGGCGTATTTTCGTCTTTTTTGATATCATTGTAAAAATTACATATAATGGCTACATTTTCATTGACAAATTTATATCCCTATGATATGATAAAAGCGTATTATGAATGTTTATTCAAGTTATAATAAATCGCTTACATATAATATAAATATCGCAATAAAGCCATTACAACGACTTATTGTCATATTTTTTATTCTTTATAAGCGATTATGAAAACGCTTTACTAAAGGAGAAAAGGAATGAAAAAAGTTTATATCGTTGGAGCAAAAAGAAGTGCGATTGGTACTTTTATGGGGTCATTAGCTAAAGTTCATCCAGCTGAATTCAGTTCACAAGTTTTAAAAAGCTTACTTGATGGATTAGCAATTGATAAGGGGAAAATCGACGAAGTGCTCATTGGTAATATATTACCTGCAGGACTAAAACAGGGTTTGGCACGTCAAATTTCTATTGGTTCTGGTATTCCTGTTTCAGTACCGGCATATGGAGTCAATATGGTATGCGGTAGTGGGATGAAGACCGTAATGAATGGTTATTCTAATATGTTATTAGGTTTTCATAATTTAGTTGTTGCTGGCGGTGCTGAATCAATGAGTGGTGCACCTTACTTAGTAACTAGTCAAATAAGAACTGGTGTGAAAATGGGTGAACAACCTATGAAAGATCACATGCTATACGATGCCTTAACAGATGCTTTTGGTGGATACCACATGGGTATTACTGCTGAAAACATCGTTGATAAATATCATATAACACGCGAAGAACAAGATGCATTTTCATGGCATTC
>CAZKLF010000035.1:4244-11020 GCA_964553665.1 uncultured Mariniplasma sp.
ATGGATTTATTAGAGCTTAATGAAGCATTTGCTGCACAATCTTTAGGTGTGATTAAAGAACTAGTTGAAGAACACAATATGACAAAAGAAGAAATCTTAGCTAAAACAAACGTCAATGGTGGCGCAATTGCACTAGGACATCCTGTTGGAGCAAGTGGTAATAGAATTATTGTTACCTTATTACACGAAATGCTTAAAAGCCCTAAAGTTACCTATGGACTTGCAAGTCTTTGTATTGGTGGCGGTATGGGTACTGCTGTTATTTTGAAGAAAATATAATAATTTAAGGAGAAATAAATATGGGAAAATTAGATCATAAAGTTGCAGTCATCACTGGTGGCGCAAAAGGGTTAGGCCAAGCGATGGCAGTTGCATTCGCAAAAGAAGGCGCAACAGTTATTGCTGCTGATATGAGTGAATTAACTTATGCAGAAAAAAATGTATTCGGGTATCTTTTAAATATTACTGACGTTGATGCTGTAAAAGTATTCTTCGATGATGTTGTTGCTAAATATGGAAAAATTGATATTTTAGTTAATAACGCAGGCATTACAAAAGATTCTATGACAAGAAAGATGACTGATGACCAATGGAATGCAGTCATTAACGTTAACTTAAAAGGTGTATTTAACATGACACGCCTTATTGGACCTTTAATGGTAGTTAATGGGTATGGATCAATTATCAATATTTCTTCAGTTGTTGGCGTTTTTGGAAATATTGGTCAAGCAAACTATGCTGCAACTAAAGCAGGCGTGCTCGGCTTAACAATGACTTGGGCTAAAGAATTTGCTAGAAAAGGTGCTAACGTTAGAGTTAATGCACTTGCTCCAGGTTATACCATGACAGATATGTTAAAGTCAGTTCCTCAAGAATTACTTGATGGATTTGCTAAATTAACAATGCTAAAACGTTTAGCTCAACCAGAAGAAATTGCAAGTGTTGCATTATTCTTAGCCTCAGATGATGCATCTTATATTACAGGTCAAACAATCAATGTCAATGGTGGCATGCGCTTATAAATCCAAATAGAAAGAAGGTGTTCCTATGGACAGAGTTCAAGTTGGAATAGTAGGAACCGGTATTTATTTACCAAAAAAAATAATGACAGCTAGAGAAATTAGCAAATCAACCAAAGGTGTTTGGAGCGAGCAAGCAGTCATCGATAAGTTAGGAATTATACAAAAAAGAGTCCCTTCAAATATTAAAGAAGATGGAACTCAAGAAATGGGTGCTCTTGCAGCACTTGATTGTCTTAAAAACACAGGTGTTGATCCACTTGATATTGATGTGATTTTAAGTATTTCTGAAGAATGGAAAGAATATCCTTTAACAACCTCTGCATTATATATTCAAGACCGTATTGGAGCATTAAATGCTTGGGGTATTGATGTTCAAAATAGATGTTGTACAACTGTATCAGCAATGAAGATGGCGAAAGACATGCTCATTGCAGATGATGAAATCAACGTAATTATGATTGTTGGTGGTTACCGCAATGGTGATTTTGTTGATTATTCTGATAAAGATATGTCAATGATGTTCAACTTAGGATCTGGTGGCGGTGCACTCATTTTAAAGAAAAATTATCCAAAAAATTTATTGCTTGGATCTCATATCATAGCTGATGGTTCTTTATCTAGAACTGCTGGTGTCGCAATTGGAGGCATTTGCAATCCAATTACGCCAGATAATGTTGAAGAAGCTAAGAAATCATTAAGATTACTTGATCCAGTTAAGATGAAAAATAGACTTAATATAGTTTCAATCCCTAATTGGTTTAAATGTATCGATGAATCTTTAAGAAAATCAAATCTTACAAGAAAAGATATCGATTATCTAGCTATTTTGCATATGAAACGTTCGGGTCATGAATTTATGCTTTCAGAATTAGGTCTGACACAAAATCAGACTACATATCTAGAAGATTATGGCCACATTGGACAAATAGATCAAATTTTATCATTACACCTTGCACTTAAATCAGGACAAGTAAAAGATGGCTCTGTCGTTTGTATGTTAGCTGCTGGTATTGGTTATGTTTGGGCAGCAAATATCATAAAGTGGGGTAAATTATGACTCTACAACAATTTATCACAATTATTTTTAATGGGTTAACGGGTGCCTCATTTTTGGCATTGCTTACACTTGCTATCGTTTTAATTTTCAGAACATCTTATACAGCGAATTTCGCTCAAGGTGCCATTGCTACATTTACAGCTTATGCAGTTACAACATTATTCACAAAATATTTTTTAGTTATGTTTCCAGATTCAAATGTTTTACTCCTTATTAGCATTGCAATAATAATCAGTGTATTTATTGGTTTCTTAATCGGTTATATCATCGATGTGTTTATCATCAGGAAATCTAAATTTTCGAATCCAATGACCAAACAGATGATTACGATGGGAATGGTTATGGTCATTGGTGGTTTAATTCCTTTGATTTATGGAACAACTGAGTTACCTGTCCCAAGACAGTTGTCTAACACTGTTTTGCAACTTAATGTTGGCGGAGATGTTCCAGTTTATCTACCTGTTCATAATATTATTTCAATTGTTGTTTCTTTCGTCATTATTACAGCAATTTTTGTAGCATTGAAGAAAACAAAATGGGGTCTTGGAGTTAGAGCAACAGCATCAAATGAGACAGTTGCAAGTATGATGGGTGTTAATACACGCTTCATCACAGCAATGAGTTGGGGAATCGCTGGTGGTATTGGTGCGGTAGCAAGTGCGCTTTATGCACCTACAGTATTTGGTTTAGATATTAATTTGATGACTCCAGTTCAGATTAATAGCTTCTTAGCGGCAGTTCTTGGTGGTTTTTCCACATTTGGCGGCCCAATTTTCGCAGCAATTCTGATACCTATCTCACGCTCACTTATCTATCAATTAATCTCAAATACATGGGCAAATACGATTGTATATTTCGTGATTATCTTGGTTATCCTTATCAAGCCTATCGGGTTATTTGGCAAACGTATCGCTAAGAAAGTGTAGGGTGAAATATGAAAAAACAACATTTAAGATTTTACAGAAATTTCATTGCTAACCTTAAAGCAACAATTAAGCACCCTTTCTTCAGTATTCTTGCTGCAGGTATTGTATTAATTATGATTCAAGTACTCTCTTTATCTGGATTAATTCCTCCGTCTATCGTAGAAGTTTTTGCAGATTTATGGATTTATATTATTGTAGGGTTAGGATTCACTTTGTTACTAGGATATTCTGGATTAGCTTCACTGGGTACAGCTGGTTTTATTGGACTTGGTGGTTATTTAATGGGATACTTATTATCTGGTGCAGGGTTACCCGTGTTTGTTGTATTTATTTTAGGCATTCTAATTGCAATCTTTGTCGGTTCTCTCGTTGGATTCATTTCATTAAGAATCGAAGGAATGTATCTCGCAATCATTACATTAGGTTTATCTGAAATCTTGGTTGAAATATTTAAATTTGCAACAAAATTCACAAATGGCTTTTCTGGATTAGCGATTGAACGTTTTACTTTTCTAGGGAAAATCATGATGCAAAAAGATGTATATTACATCATTGTTATCGTATTAGTATTTACAATGTTCGCTGTAGTCAATCTAGTCAATAGCCCTACTGGAAGAGCAATGCTTTCTATTAAAGATAGTTCTTCAGCTGCACAAGCAATGGGGATTAGTGTCCTAAAGTATCGCTTACTCACATTTGTTCTAGCTACAGTGCTTGCAGTGATTGGCGGAATGCTATATATGGGGTATGTTCGTGCAATCTATCCAACTGAGTGGAGCATTGGTATTTCATTAAATGTTTTAGCAGCAGTAGTTATAGGTGGTGCAAAATCTATTTGGGGTGTCTCTCTTGGAACAATCATCATCTTTGGATTTGAACGTTTAATATTAGATCCACTCAACATACAATGGCTTAATAATGCCTCGATGATTATTAATGGATTACTAATTATCATTATTGTGATGTTCTATCCTGGAGGATTAATTCGATTATTTAAGGATTTGTCTAATTATTTCAAGAAATGGATGAATTGGATAATAAAGAAATGGAGGGATTATCATTATGGCGAAGTTTAAGATGATATCAATTCAGAATCTATTAATCAATTACAAAATAAATAGAAATGAAAACAAAATTAAAGATAGTAATATTTACTATGAAATCGTTAAAGAACGCGAACTCAAAAAATTAGAAAACGATACGCTTCAACTTAAGCAACAGCATCAAGATATATTAGATGATTTCTATCTAGGAACAATCAATGATGATTCGTATTATGAGTTCATTTCAAAATCAAAAATTGAAAAACTTGATAAAAGATTTTACTGGAAAAAAAGAGCACTCATACAATCAATGAAGAGAAAAAATATTGCAGCTGATAGTTCAAACTCTCAGTTTATTGATAAAGAAAAAGAATTAAATAAAAAATATGAAAAAAAGAAAGAATCTATTATTAATCATATTAAACGTTTACCTCTGACTACAAAAGAACTTGAAGATAATACAAAATTATACAAGAAAGAGCTAAAAAGATATGATGAGGAATTAGCATCTCAAATTAAGTTATGGAAAACAATTACAGACAAAAAACTTAATAATGCTAAAAAACATGTTAACCTAAAGATAAATAAGGCAGAAAAAACTATCGAAACACTTCTATCGAGTAAATCAGAAGTTACAAACACTTTAGCTCAATCAATTGATCAAGATGTCGTTTTAAGCATACAAGAATTAACGATGAAATTTGGTGGCTTAGTTGCAGTAGATAATTTAAGTTTTGATGTTAAAGAAGGCGAAATTTTCGGTCTGATTGGACCAAATGGTGCAGGAAAGACAACGGTCTTCAATTGTATTACTCAATTTTATAAATCTAATCATGGTACATTGTTGTTTAGAGATTCAAAACAAGCTGTTGTCAACTTAAATGATTATAAAGTTCATAATATCATACGCCACGGAATTAGTAGAACATTCCAAAATGTTGAATTAATCTGGGAAATTTCGATATTGGATAATATGCTTGTAGCAGGTCATTCATTGTATCGTTCGGGATTTTTTGGTCATTTATTTCACAGTGTTAAGTTCCGTCGTGAGGAAAAAGTTCTTACAGCAAAAGCTGTGAAGATACTAAAAGATTTAGGAATATATCAGTATAAAGATTTCTATCCTATTGGTTTACCTTATGGCATATTAAAAACAGTTGAATTTGCACGAACACTGATGACAGATCCTAGATTAGTCATACTAGATGAACCAGCAGCAGGATTAAATGATATGGAATCAAAAGAACTTGTTAAGCTTATCAAAAAGATTCAAAAAGATTATCAATGTACTATTTTCCTTGTCGAACATGATATGGGATTAGTAATGGATTTATGTGATACCGTTTGTGCAATTTCCTTCGGTAAAATGCTTGCAATTGGAACACCAGCTGAAATACAAAAAAATAAACTGGTCCAAGATGCTTATTTAGGAGGTGAGTAACAAATGGCAATACTTCAAATTCAAGATCTTATCGTAGATTATGGTATCATCCGTGCAGTAAAAGGTGTTTCAATGGAAGTTAATGAAGGCACGATTGTTGCAGTACTTGGTGCAAATGGTGCCGGAAAAAGTACAACAATTCGTACAGTTTCAGGCATTGTAAAAGCAAAATCTGGTGCAATTATTTTTGATGGTAAGGATATCACAAATGAACTTCCTTATAAAATTGCTTATCTAGGTATTGTTCAATCTCCTGAAGGAAGAATGATTCTCAATGGCCTTACTGTTGAAGATAATTTGCTTGTCGGTGCCTATTCTTTAAAGTCGGAAACGATCGAAAAAATAAATAAAGATAAGACAGTATCTAAAATAAAGGTAACACGCAAAGAGAAAGTCAATAGTCTATTAGATGAAGTATACGATTATTTTCCTATCTTAAAAGAAAGAAGAAAACAGCAAGCCTCTACACTTTCTGGTGGAGAACAACAAATGCTTGCTATTGGAAGAGCACTCATGGCAAATCCAAAATTACTATTATTAGATGAACCTTCCTTAGGTTTAGCTCCTCTCATTGTTAAAGATATATTTGAAATTTTACAAAAGATTAAAAATCAAGGAAGAACAATACTTATCGTTGAGCAAAACGCACTCCAAACATTAAAAATCGCAGATTATGCTTATATTCTCGAGTTAGGAAAAGTTGCGACTCAAGGTAAAGGTAAAACTTTACTGAAAGATGAAAAATTAGTGAATGCTTATTTAGGATCACAAAATAATTGATGGTTTTAATTGTTTCTTAGAAACAAAAAAAATAGATATGCCACAGGCATAAAAAAGGAGAATAAACATGAAAAAAGTTTTTGCAATACTTCTTGTATTACTTGCATCATTTACGATGATTGCATGTACCAAAGAAGTGACTGTTACGGGTATCACTGTAATGCCACCAACCAAAGTAGAATATACTGTAGGTGATGTGTTTAGTGCTGCTGGTATGGTTGTTAAAGTACAATATTCAGATGAAACTGAAGAAACATTTGCTGCTGCTGATTATACAGTGTCAGGATTTAGTTCAACTACTGCAGGTTTAGTAACTGTCACAGTTACTGCTGAAGGTTTAACTGCTACATTTGGAATCGCAGTATTTGATCCAGATGCTCCAGAAGTTGCACAAAGTATCCAGGTTTTAAACGCACCTACTCAGCAATTCTATCTAGTAGCTGAAACTTTCAGTACTGCTGGCCTTGAAGTTCAAGTTACCTATAGTACTGGTAGAAAAGCAGTTTT
>CAZKLF010000036.1:0-10170 GCA_964553665.1 uncultured Mariniplasma sp.
GGAAAGCTTGTAGGCTGTAAAAGGCGCAGGGGTTCAAATCCCCTTTCCTCCGCCATTCTAATTATACAAAGTTTATTTCTAATCATTGAACGTCTAAACTGCACCGTTTAGCGATATATTAGAAATATACTTTTTTTATTGATTAGTAAACCAATATAAAATGTATTATTATGAAATATTTCTGTCAAGTCTAATTGATGAGTTTGCTACGATTATGATAAAAGCTGTAAGCTTCTATTGTATAAAAAAGTAAACTTGGTATAACTCAAGAGTAAAAAACGCTATTTTTTTAGTGAAAATCATGATAAACTTAGTCATGAAAGATAGATTTCTATTTATGTATCATATCAAAATCTGATGCATATAGTTACCTCGAATCTCTTTCTATATGAAATGAATAAAGGAGTTAAATATGAACGGAAATAATCGCAGTGATGTTAAAATTGGATCTAAAGTGCTTGTTGTGGAAAAACAAAATCAACGAACTGGTATCCTTACTGAAGGAATAGTTAAAAGTATCCTCACAAACTCTCAACATCATCCTCATGGTATAAAAGTAATGACTGAAGATGGAATTGTTGGAAGAGTCAAAAAAATACAATAAAAAAAGACTGCCTACTTATAGTTAACAGAAGTAGAAATAATGAGCGTAGCAAGGCTTTCATCGGGTTATTAAAAAAAAGGTATATAAATAATAGAAAATAAATCTATTACTTATAATGCCTTTTTTGCCCGTATTGAATTTAAAATCATTTCTCCGCACTTTTCTATTTTTAGCTGTGCATGAGAATCGTTATGAAGTGCATTTTTTTCAAACATATTCAAATATGATTGTTTGCATATGACATCATAACCTAAATCTCTCAAAGGCAATGCCATTCCTTCAGTTGTAAAACCGATATCATTCTCAGATTCTTGTTCGCAAATTGAAATTGTAGCACCAATCTTTCTCCCGTTTAAATCATTCACACTAGTCCAAATATGACGATTTTTTGAATCGAATACTTGGTAACAGTATAGTCTTTCAATAAATTTTTTCATATCTGAAGATAGATTATAATAATAGGTAGGAGATATTAGTACTAGCACATCAGCTTTATCAATTTTTGGATATAATTTTTGCATGCCATCAGAAATCACACATTTATTAGTTGAACTACAACCTTCACAACCCGTACAGCCATCAATATTATAATCATCAATTGTTATCAAATCTACCTCCTGTTTGAACGAAGAAAGATAATCTCTTAATTTTTTTCCAACTGTATGACTATTTCCATTTTTTCTTTTACTACCAACTACAATTAGTATTTTCATTATATTCCTCCAAATTAAAGTAGACCCACATTCATCAAGGATTAGAGTGTCTTTATATTTCTATTTTTACGCCACTTTTATAGTAAGGTTAATTGATGAAAAATAATATTTTCAGTGCAATCAGCAGTTAATTTTTTAAACTCAACAACATGTTCGCTTAAATCATGTCTCTTCCAGAGCTTTTTTGTTGCCCAAACTTCGTAAAAAACAAAAATCGCAGGATTTTTATTATCTTGATGTAAATCATATCTTAAACAACCTTCTTCATCTTTGGTAAGACCAACTAATTTGAGTAATTGTTCTTTCATAAAATTAACTTTATCTGGTTTTGCTTCAATACTTACAACCATAGGAAGTGATTTCATTTCATGCTCCTTATTATTAGATTTTATTATCTTGTGATTACCTTCTCATAGTAACATATCTATACTTACCTAGCAAGTTATTGTATATTAGAAATTTACACCTAATATTCTAGAAGGTAAAGGATTATATGATTAGTTAACTTATAGATATTTTTTTTAAAGTCACAAAATAGGAGTTAAGTGAAAACTAAAATGCTTTCATAGAAATCTAAGACTCAAATAGCTTTAATTGATTGACAAAACTATTTGATTAGTGTAAACTTATGTGAGCGAATATGGCCAGTGTTGATCTTATTGATGCTAGGCCATTTTTATATGTAAAGGGGTTTATAAAATGATTACAGTTTCAGGTTTAAGTTTAATATTTCCAGACAAGAAAATATTTGAAGATGTCAATTTGAAGTTCTTGCCAGGAAATTGCTATGGTGTTATTGGGGCCAATGGTGCAGGCAAAACTACTTTTTTAAAATTACTATCTAGAGAAAAGGATGCAACTTCAGGTCAAATTATCATAGAAAAAGGCAAAAGATTAGCTGTCTTAAGTCAGAATCAAAGAGCATTTGATTCATATACAGCTGTTGAAACTGTCATCATGGGTTATAAAGAACTCTTTGAAATTATGGAGAAGAAAGAAGTCTTTTATCAAAAAGAACAACTTTCTGATACTGAAGGATATGAACTAGCAGATTTGGAATATATTTTTGCAGAACTAGATGGCTGGAATGCAGAGACAGATGCTGAAAAGCTATTAAATGGATTGAATGTTCCAATGGGTGATTTTCAAAAGAAAATGAGTGATATTTTACCTAAAAATAAAGTAAAAATATTACTTGCACAAGCATTATTTGGTAATCCTGATATTTTATTATTGGATGAACCAACTAATCACTTAGACTTCGAAGCAATATCATGGTTAGAGAATTTTTTAATCACCTATAATAATACAGTCATTACTGTCTCACATGATCGACATTTCTTAAATAATGTTTGTACACACATGGTCGATATAGATTATCACCAAGCGAAAATGTATGCGGGTAATTATGATTTTTGGATAGAGTCTTCTCAATTAATTCAAAAACTTATGGCAGACAAAAATAAGAAAAAAGAAGAACGTATTCAAGAACTCAAAAGCTTTGTTGCGAGATTTAGTGCGAACTTATCTAAATCAGCGCAAGCAACTTCAAGAAAGAAATCATTAGAGAAAATTCAATTAGATGAGATTGTTCCATCAAATCGGAAATACCCATTTATTGGGTTTGATATAGAAAAGCAATTAGGTAAAGATGTTTTAGAAGTTGAGAACTTAAGCGCATCATTAGATGGCATAAAGTTATTTGATAATGTTTCATTTATTGTCAACAGAGGCGATAAAGTTGCTTTACTTGGTAAAAACGATCTAGCTAAAACAGCATTATTAAAAATATTAGCAGGTGAGATGGAACCAGATAGTGGAACAATTAAATGGGGACAAACAGTTTCCAAATCATATTTTCCAGGTGATAATGAACCCTATTTTAAGGATAATGATCAAAACCTTATAGATTGGCTCAGACAATTTTCTAAAGATCCAGTTGAATCGTATATTCGAGGTTTTCTCGGAAGAATGCTATTCAGCGGAGACCAACCTTTAAAACAAGTTAAATATTTATCAGGTGGAGAAAAAATGCGTTGTATGTTTTCAAAGCTAATGCTATCTCATGGAAATACTCTAATTATTGATTCACCTACGAATCATTTAGATTTAGAAGCAATCATATCAGTCAATAAAGGATTGGAAGATTACAAAGGTGCAATTATTTTAACATCTCATGATCATAAATTACTTCAATCAGTTTGCAACAAAATAGTTGAAATCGGTGATTTAGGTTCATTTGAATATGAAGGATCATTTGATGAATTTATTGATAATTTAGATTTAAAATCTAAAACGCAAAGTCTTTATAAATAAATTTATTAGATAGAAGCAGGTGTTATAATGAATACAATTAACAGGGATATAGGCCTATTCAAAGTTCCAATGAAGGATTACAAAAAATGTAGCCAATTGTTTGCTACCAGTTATATGGATGATCCTATGATGAAGTACATTTTTAAAACTGAAAAACTTAAATACATCAAATTAAGAAGGTTTTTTGATGTCGTTTGCAGATCAGCAATCGACATGGGATTCTTATATGCAACTTCAGACAAATATGAGGGTGCAATTGGATGGTTAACGCATAATGAAGAAGGTATTAAAACCAAAGACTTTGTCAAAAATGGAGCTATCAAACTTATATTCACTTTGGGTCCGTTATTTCTAATTAGACTTCTAAAATATGAAGATATGGCCAATCATCACCGTAATGAAAGTATTACTGGGAGACACTTATATTTAATGATTTTGGCAGTGGATGAGAAACTTAGGGGACAAGGTTACGCCAGTAAACTTGTCAGACCTTATCTTGATTATATGGATAAAGAGAAGATTAATTGTTATTTAGAGACACATAAGCAAAGCAATGTTGATTTATATGTCAGATATGGTTTTAATCTTGTCCATACATTCGTACTTCCACATTCTTCGTTTAATCATTTTTCTATGGTTAGAGCGTATAAAAAAATGTAAGAGAGTTTTATATTTACGACTAACAAAAAGGAACAGCAAAATTAGCTGTTCCTTTTCTTATCAACTTGTAAAAATATACTTATTGTTATATAAAATAATTATCAAAAACATGAAGATTATGTTCACCTATTTTACAAATTATGATATGATAAATTTAAAGAAAGCCAGATATTCTAAATTTGAACTCGAAAGCAAAAGTTATTTGAGGGTGATTACATGAAAAAATTAGAACGCTTACTTAGAGAGAATAGAACAAGAAAAATATTGGATATTGGGACAGGAGTAGGTAACTTTATTTTTTTATTGACACAGGTTGTTAAGGACTATGATCAAATCATAGGACTTGATACATCAAAAAGGTCCATTGAAATTGCTACGAGTTATTTTACAGATCAACCTAAAATAAAGTTTATGGAGAAAAATGGAGAGCACACGGATTTTCCTGACGATTATTTCGATTTGGTATGTTTATCAAATTCTCTACATCATTTAGGTGAACCTCAAACTATATTTATGGAAATGGAAAGAGTTCTTAAACCGAATGGTATAATTTTAGTTCATGAAATGATATCTGAGCCACTAACATCGCAACAACAAAGCCATAAAATAATCCATCATTTTTCAGCCGAGATTGATCGTTATTTAGGAGCAATTCACGATGAGACTTTGACAAAGAAACAGATTGAAGAAAAACTAAATGAATATTCTTCTTGTGAACTCGAAGAATCGTGGATTCCTGAACATCCAGATAAACATCAGTTTAGTGCTGAAGAAATTGAGCACATCGTTAATTCAGTTGATCAAATGGTAAGTAGAATAAAAGATCAAGAGAAAATACAATATTTTAAGGATAAAGCTGAAATAATAAAAGTTTATATTCAAGAAAACGGTTTTGATTTAGCTACAGAGTATATGTTTGCATTGAGAAATCAAAATTAAATTGACTTCAATATGAAGGAGAACAAATGAGAAAAAAACCAAGTTTTAAAGAATTTCTATATACCGATTATTATATTTTAGGGCCATTATCAAGCGGAGTGTTACTTATTGTTATAGGACTATATTTCATTATTTTTGAAAAAAATCAATTTGGATTAATTGGTTTCTGTTCTGCTGGACTCTTTATCATGTTCTTGAGTATTATTAGATTATTCATTTTGAAAAATTTATTTAATGTAGGTGTTGAAGTGAAAGGGAAGATTACCAACATTTCTCCCATACGAAGATCTTATAGAGTCACATTAGAGTATACGTATGATAATAAACTTATTAAAACAGTATGGATTTCTGTCAGAAATCTAAAGATACAAAACCTTAAAAATTTGGAAGAAGTCACTATTCTATTGAATCCGAACAAAGTGAAACAATCTGTTGTTATAGAAGCTTTTAATTTGAGTAACTAAAAAACATAGATTTATTTATATTAGAGAAAACTCCATTTTGGAGTTTTTATTTTTATCTAAAATAGAATATTGATAATATAGAATAGACGGATTAAAAACTAAGAGTCTTTTTATTGTTCAAACATTATATTGATGGTATAATTGATAAGTCTAAATACAAAGTATTTGACTATCTTTAATGATGCAAATGGTGAAATATGAAAAAAACTGTATTTTTAATTGTTGGGTTCTTCGCTTTACAAGGAATCATTCATAATCTAGGTCATCCAGTAACACCAGCTTTTGTTAGTGGATTGGGTATTCCTAATTATATGTTTGGTGTTTTTTTTGCATCAATGAGTTTTGGTCTCATGATTGGCGGACCTATTTGGGGAATATTATCGGATCATGGTAAAAAAAAGAAATATATAATTATCGGTTTACTGATGTACAGTTTAGGACAATTTCTATTTGGGTATAGTCATTATGCATCTTTAATGGTTTTAGTTAGATTCTTAAGTGGTTTAGGTGTTGTAAGTGCGATGACGTTACTTACAAGTCACGTGATTGAAATTTCCGACTTAAGAGATAGAGCCAAACATTTAGCTTTCTTAGGTGCTGCCTTTACAGTAGGATCCGCATTAGGCTATTATATAGGTGGGTTTATGGCAACAAACGAAGTTGTATCTACTTTTTTAGGAACGACAGATTTAAGACGGATATTCCTGATTCAATCAATTGCAAATACGGTTTATGTTTTATTAATCTTTCTAACTTTTAAAGAAGAAGAACATGAGATGATCTCCATAAGAAAACCATCTGTTTTGGAAGGATTTAAGCAAATCTCCAAAATAGAACCAAGTTTATTGATCTTTATGATCTCACTAACATTTATGACGATTGGTTTTACGAATTTAAGCAAATATATTGATGTGTACTTTAACGAGTTAGGCTATAATCCACAACAATTAGGAACATTTGTTATGGCTACTGGATTTGTTTCACTTTTTGCAAGTCTGGTTTTAGTTCCAATATTTGCCAAATCAAAAAAATTACTAAGAACAATAGCAATCATTCAAGTCTTAAGTGCTGGTATTGTATTTTACACTTTTAGAGCGAATAATTTTATATTAGTTATTTACACTTTATATATGTTTTATATAGTCTTTAAAACTATTTACTTACCTTTAGAACAAAATTTCATTTCCAAACATGCGAAAGATGGAAAATATGGGGCTGTTATGGGGGTAAGACAATCATTTGTGTCTATTGGTATGGTTGTTGGACCTTTATTAGGTGGGGTGCTTTATCAGATCAAACCGTTATTACTTTTCGATTTCAGCGGGATTGTATTTTTAATAGGAGTATTATTATTAATATGGGTTTACATATTACAAAAAAGAAAACAATCTAACTAGAAATATTTTATTCAAAGAAAGGAGCCATTAAATGAAGATGAATAGAGAAAAAATGCTTGGGACTTACGATGTAAAAAAATTACTCATCAAATTATCGGTTCCTGCAATCATGGGAATGACCATGAATGCATTATATAATTTTGTAGATACATTATTTGTTGCTCAAGGTGCAGGTGAAATTGCTATTGGTGGCTTAGCTATGGCGCTACCTATACAAATGATATCTATAGCTGTTGGGTTAATGATTGGTGTTGGTGCTGCTTCAGTATTTTCGAGAGCTTTCGGTAGGGGAGATAAAGTCAAGATGGGACAAGCTGTCAATACGGCACTTCGTCTAGATTTTATTTTAGCGCTAATTTTCTCGATATTAAGTTATATATTTATAGATCAATTACTTGATTTCTTTGGAGCGACCGCTTCAAATATAGGATATGCTAAAGATTATTTATCAATTATTTTGTTCGGTTTAATATTTCAAACATTATCAATGGTTCTAAATAATCTTACAAGAGCTGAAGGTAGAGCAAAACTTGCAATGGTAGCCATGATGATTGGTACTGGACTAAATATTATTTTAGACCCTATATTCATTTTTGATTTTGGATTTGGATTAGGAGTTAAAGGTGCAGCAGTTGCTACAGTTATTTCACAAGTTGTTGCTTTCCTATACATTTTCACTAAATCCATATCGAAAAAATCAACTTTAGCCATTAATTTAAAGAAGATATTACATATCGACTTTAAGACGGTCAAAGAAACAATAGCAGTAGGAATGCCTACATTTTTAAGAAATGCGACTGGGGCTTTATTAGCTGTTATTATATTCCGTTTAATTAAACAATATGCCATAACAAATGCTGATATATATCAGTCAATATATGGTGTAATCAATAGAGTAATTATGTTTATATTTTTACCAGCATTTGGTATCGTTCAAGGTATGGTGCCTATTGTAGGATTTAACTTTGGGGCTAAAAATCATCAACGCATAAAAGATGTTGTTATTTATGCAACAAAAATTATCGTGATTTATTTTTTCCTAGGTTTTGTGTTTGTGCAGGTATTAGCAACAGGAATCTTTACTATATTTAGTGAAAATAATAATGCATTCTTTATTTCCACAGGCAGTGCAGCATTTAGAGTCATTTCATTTGGGTTCTTACTCGTAGGTTTTCAAGTCATTGCGAGCGCTATTTTTCAAGCATTTGGATTTCCTATTAAAGCGATGGTAGCAACCATATCAAGACAGATCATATTTTTCATACCACTTGCATACTTACTCACCTATTTAATCGGTCTACAAGGCATCTGGTTTGCATTTGCAGCTGCAGATTTATTATCAGGATTGGTTAGTATTGCATTGTTGATATTTGAAATGAAAGCAATTAGCAAACTAGCATATGAACAAATGTCAATTAGTGAAATAGAAAACTAAATATAACAGTAAGACGAATAAGTAGATAACCAAAAATAATCAATTCCAAATCAGCATAAAAAAGAGAACCCAATTATTTTTTCATTAATTGGGTTTTATTTAAAAATAAAGTAAATATATGGTTGAAATAAAAGCGCTTTCATGTTAGAATTATACTACAAACAGCGAAGCAATATAAAGGACATAATGGAATGAGTAAAATGAAGAAAATTCCCATATGTTGCAATGAGTATTGTTGAAGGCTAAGAAGGAATAATTTTAGATGTTTCTGAAAGTAAATTGCTTAGAAATTATTAAAAAAATGATTGACCACAAAACTCGATTTATAGGAAAAGGAGTTATTTTTTATGTCGTTAAATGAGAAAAAAAGACCAATTTTTGTACCAGAAATCTTTCTATCAATCGCTTCAATTGATTTAAAAAAATGGGCTGTTGTTGCTTGTGACCAGTTTACAAGTCAGCCATCTTACTGGAAGAAGCTTCGTGAATATGTTGAAGACGTTCCTTCGACTTATCATTTGATATTACCAGAAGTATATCTAGAAACTATGAATGATTCCATGATATCTAATATTAATCAAACAATGGAAGATTACATAAAGAATGATTACATCAAATCGATAGGAAAATCAATGGTTTTGGTTGAAAGATCTACCATTAAGGATAAAAGAAGATTGGGACTCATAATGTCAATCGATTTGGAAACATATGATTTTCAAGAAAGTTCTAAGTCATTGATTCGAGCAACGGAAAAAACAATTATCGAAAGAATACCACCAAGAGTAAAAATAAGAGAAAAAGCATATTTTGAATTATCGCATGTTATGCTTCTTGTCGATGATAAACATGAAAAAATAATTGAAAATCTATATGATAATAAACAAAAATATCCATTATTATATGATTTTGAACTTAATATGGATGGTGGTCATATTAAAGGGTATCAAATCACTGAATGTGATGAGATTATTAAGAAATTTAATCATGTCGTCGTTGGAACAAACAATCCAATACTCTTTCTTGCTGGTGATGGGAACCACAGCCTTGCAACAGCAAAAACACACTGGGAGAATATAAAAAAGAGTATATCAACTGAAGAACAACTTACACATCCTGCGAGATTTGCTTTAGTAGAAGTTGTTAATATTTACGATCAAGGATTAAAATTTGAAGGTATACACAGAGTTTTGTTTAACGTTGAAGATGACTTTTTAATTGAAATGTTCCATGCTGTTGATAAAGAGGTAGAAACTTTCATTTATACAAATGATATTGGGAAAGCTCCATTTTTCATTCCCAAAAGCGCACCTAAGGCATATGAACAAGTCCAAACTTTCATTGATGAATATCTTGAAAGACATAAAAAGGTTACAATCGATTATGTTCATGGGGAAAATGAATTAATTGAAATTTGTCAAAACCATCCTCATTCTGTAGGAATTAAGATGCCATGCATACAAAGAGAAGCATTGTTTCCTTATATTCAAGAAGGAAAAGTTTTACCTAGAAAGTCTTTTTCTATGGGATGTGCAACTGCTAAAAGATATTATTTAGAAAGTCAATTTATAACATATAACAAACATTTGAAAGGAGATAAACTATAAGAAGTCAAGTGAAAAAATACAGTAAACAGAAAAAGACC
>CAZKLF010000037.1:0-9904 GCA_964553665.1 uncultured Mariniplasma sp.
CATGGTGATTAACAATATATCGAAAATTCCCCAAGCAGATAGTTCTTTTGATGAAAATATTCCTGGGATATTATTGGCAATCGTTATTATCCTTTTGATTTATAGTTCGATTACATTATGTATTTACTTTTTAAGCCATAAAAAAATAGATATATTTAAAACGAGTTTGCTTATTTTTATTATCTATATTCCATTTTCGTATTTGATTCAAATAGAATTGCTTAGAATTCTCATTACTATTGGTGTATCTTTTGGATTAGCAATGATCCAAACCTATTTAATTATAAAAACAAAGAAATTAGAAAAAGTCGAGGAAATCATATGATTAAGTTTAGATATTTAGAAGATTTAAAAGGATACGGACATTTTTCAAGAGATTTTATGAAGGTTAGTGCATTTTTAGCTGAACTTCATCGTGATCTCAACAAAACAATTAGCTTTCCATGGGGGAGATGGGAATGGATGTTTTCACTTCCTTATTTAGATCCAGATCATTTAGATAGCATTGGTGTATTCGAAGATGATGATACAATCGTTGGTTTAATCACATATGAAGCTAAATTTGGCGAAGCTTATTATGTTTTAAGTGACCATTATCTTTACTTAAGAAAAGAAATCATACAAAATGCGATACGCGATTTACAAAGCGCTGAGGGCTTTAGAATGTTGATTCCAGATAATGACCACGAAATGCAGAAAATCGCGCTTACAAATGGATTAATCGCTTCTGAGGATAAAGAACAGATCGCTGCATTCGATTTAGAACAAGAAATATCTTATGAATTGCCTGATGGCTATTCAATCATAGATATGAGAGAACATTTTGATCTCAAAAGATATCATCAGATCCTATGGAGAGGTTTTGATCATTCAGGTGAACCTACGATGACTGAAAAGGACTTACATGATCGAAAAATAAGCTTATCAGCACCTCATATTGATTTATCTCGTCATATCGCAGTGGTTGCTCCACTAGGAGACTTTGTCTCTTATTGTGGTATGTGGTATCACGATGGACATTATGTTGCTATGGTAGAACCAGTAGCAACCGATCCTCAATACAGAAAGATGGGTCTAGGTAGAGCTGCAGTCCTTGAAGGGCTAAAAAGATGCCAGATGGCTGGAGCGAAGATCGCTATTGTTGGTTCTGGTCAATCTTTCTATTATAAAATAGGATTTTATACTTTAGCGACATTTACTTGGTGGAATCTAGAAGATAAGTCATGAGATTGTATTTAAGAGCTCCACAATTAAGTGATTATAAAGAATATATGAGTTATCTTGATGAATGGGATGATCCAAATGAGATCGTGCCTTATAGTTCTAGATTACTCGGAAGAACTTTTAAAGAATTTGTTGAACAACGCTCATCAAGAGAACAAGGACTTATTGATCCAGAGCATAGAGTACCTGAACTGATCTTAATTATGGTAGATAAGCATGAATCAATTTATGGTGTTGTAAGTTTTAGATTAAGACTTAATGATCACTTACTTGCTTATGATGGCCATATTGGATATGGCATAAGACCCTCTAAAAGAGGCGAAGGTCATGGAAAAGCGATCTTAAAGCTTGCAATAGAGCTCGCTAAACAAAGAGGCTATACAAGAGTTTTAGTGACTTGTGATGAAGAAAACATCAAATCAGAAAAAGTCATTCTTTCTCAAGGTGGCATGTTAGAAAATACTGTTTGGAAAAACGATGGATATATCAAACGTTTTTGGATACAGACTAAATGAAGAAAGGTGAACAATTATGTTATGGGTTTTAGCAACTGCAATTTTATTTCTATTTCTTTTTATATTCTTTGAGCTTTATAAAAAACCACTTGAAGCATTATTCTTAAAAGCTTTTGCAAGTTTTGGTTTTTTGTTAGTTTTTTCATATGCTTTATATGTTAGATTTGATGAATTGATTCAAATGGGTAATCTATCAGATGATGAAATCATGCCCTTTAAGTTGGCTTTATTGATTTTACTTGGGTTAGTTGCTGGCACGTTTGGTGACATTCATTTAGGAATAAGACCACTCCAAGATGCAAGTAAGGACAAACAAATCATCGTTGGAGGTATTGTTTACTTCGCAATAGGTCATATCTTTTATTTAATTGCTTTATTAAGCATAGGAACATTTAGTTATTTATCTGTTTCAATAGGATTAATCATGACGATTGTTATTTTCATCGGAAGTAAAGTCCTACATTTCGAGATGGGAATTGCTAAATATCCGACCTTGTTTTATACATTCCTTATCTTTATGATGGTAGGACAAGCATTAGCCAATGCAATAGCAACCAACTTTGATACGTTTTCAACACTCATCTTTATGGGTTCAATCCTATTTAGTTTATCTGATTTACTACTCGCTCCAATATACTATAAAGGCAATAAACAAAAAATAATGATTAGCACGAATCTAATCACTTATTATGCAGCACAGTTATTAATCGCTTATTCAGTTTTGTATATTATCTGATTTAAAAATCATAAATGGACCGAAAGGTCTTTTTTTTATACCATTATGTAATATATACTTGACATAATGTAATATATAATGTATATTATGGTTAATAGAGGGCAGGCCATGAATTACAAAATGAAGGCTGCAAGAGCAGCACTTGGATTATCTCAACTCAATCTAGCTAAAAAAATCGGTGTCAGTAGACAAACGATTCTTTTGATTGAAAAAAATGAATATAATCCATCTTTAGCAATATGCAGAGCTATATGTGTCACGCTTAATTGCTCTTTAAACGATTTATTCTGGGAGGATTCAAAAAATGAAAAATGAAGTGTTTGATTCAAAGATTAACAAAATGAAACGGAACATCATCGTTTACTTGATAGGTTTGGCACTTATTTCATTAGCCTTTAAGATGATTAACGATGTAAAGATTGATTTGGTATCCGGCATGATGGAATTTTACATTCTTGCTACTTCTTTGCTTGTCTTTACAATTCAGATATGTAGAATCATAGGGGTTCCTGCGAAAGATGAGAAGATGATTAGAGAAAGGAATATAATTAATCATTTTGGATTCTATATTGTTTTATTGGGCGGGATTGGAGTTCATTTCATCTCTAATTTAATGTATCAAGGCCAATTACTTCTTGAAAGAAACTCCTTTATCTCTTTAGCCATCCTTTTAGGATTTATAGTTGCAATCTTTAGTGCTAGAAAACAAGGATTTTATCTCAATTATAAGCATATAGAGAAACCTATGAAAGATTACTTTAAATCAGTTCTTTGGACATTAGGTAAACTAGCCTTGGTTGCAGTTGGATATGCAACAGTTATTTATAGTCTATCTTTATCTTTAGCCATTAGTTTTGATAAAATTATCTTAATCTTAGGCTCAATCCTGCTATCATTAATCTTTTTCAGTATTGAGTATTTAATGTTCTCCATTTATGAAAAACTAGATTATGATGAAAAAGTTTTATATGCTAAGGAGCATATCACAACCTTTTTATCCAAGAAAATTATCTTGATTGGACTTCCTATTATTGGATTTGGTATTATTCGTACTGCTGTTTATTTTCTAATATCCAGATTTGAAAATTTAGGAAATATTTTCGTATTACAACAACTCAATGTTTTATTAAGATTACTTGATGTATGGCATATTGATTTCATTATCTTAGGTTTGATATTATCTTATACAATCTATCGCTCAATAAAACTGTTACCTGTTGAAAAACCACGTTTGTTTAAGTATTTTCCAATTCTGATTTGGATCACATTTGCATATGGTCTTGTTAAATATGGATATACGACGCTTATTAATCTATTGATTCCTGGTAATCAAAGTTATTTAGCAGATTCAATATCTAATATATCGAGCTATATATTCATTGGAACACTAGTTTTAGCCTTGTTGCTCTATATCTATATGTATCCATTCTTAAAGAAAAATAACTTTCCGGCTATAAAGATCCTTTTATTGCTACCAATATTACTATTAGTGACTGAATTGGTTCTTTATGTCTTACCATCTGTATCAAACGGTGGAGCGGCGATGCGATATCAAATGACTTTAATTCAATTAATTAGTGTCATCGTCACAAATATCTTAATCTATTATGTTTATTGCCGTATGAGCTTTGAAGAATTCAAGCTCATGCCACCACTAGAAAAGAAAGATGCTAAAACAGTTGCTTTAAATAAAACGCTTACTCATTAAATTATCTTAGGAGGCCTCGAATGCAAAATCATCACTATGATTGTCTTATACATCATATGATTCATAACAAAGAGTATATCAAAGGGCCAGTTGTCGATATGAAACTGATTCATTTCTATGCAGAAAATGAATCAGACGGCTTGCCTTTCTATTGGTATGAAATCCTAATAGGCAACATTTCTATAGGAAAAATTACATTACGACTTGGTTATAATGAAACTACGCTATCAAATGGTCATGTAGGATATGAAATTGATCAAGAGTATCAAGGACACAACTATAGCTATTATGCATTAGAAATGATTAAGGTGCTCGCTATGGATCATGGATTTAGGTATTTGTTAGTTTCAACAACTGTTGATAATACCCAATCTCAAAGAACAATAGCTAAAGCGGGTGGGAAGATATTATTATCAGACTATGAAGTTCCTAAAGATCATATGTATTATGTCTTAGGTAAGCCAAATATAAGTCTTTACGAAATCGCATTAGGATAAGGAATAAAGATGAAATTAGAAATCTTAAATCAACAAGCAAATAGACAGTCAGATCATTCACCTTTAGTTTTTGTTCATGGTGCTGGAGGTGGTGCTTGGTATTTTGAATCGTTTTTAGAATACTTTTCTCAAAGAGGATTTGATTGTTATGCATTATCTCTTAGAGGACACGGAAAAAGTGAAGGTCATGAGCATATAGACATTTATAGTCTAGATGATTATTTAGCAGATGTTAAATCTGTTGTTGATACGCTAGATCAAAAACCAATCTTAATAGGACACTCTATGGGTGGCGCAATCGTCCAAAAATATATAAGCTTATATCAAGATGACTTAAAAGGCGCTGTCTTACTCGCATCTGCTGAAGCAGGTGGGATTGATGAAGATTCAAACTTAGGATTGTTCTTTAGTGATGCGAAAAGCTTTCTAAGGAAGATAAGAGCATTACATCCTAATGAGCATATGTCTTTAGAAAAGATAATGAATGAATCAATATTTTCATATAGATTCTCTGATGCTGAACTAAAAACAATTAGAAGAAAGTTAACAAAAGAATCTAATACTGTTAAAAAGGATTTATTGAAACCTTTTATGAAAGGTCATGAAGTGATCAATATCCCAGTATATGTCATTGGATCTTATGGAGATCATATGGTGTCACCAGATAAAATCAAAAAAACTGCAAAAGCATTTCATGTCGAACCTATCTTTATTAATGATCTATGTCACTTTATGACAATTGATCCGGAATGGATATTAGCTGCAGATGCAATTTATCAATGTATACAAAAAAAGTAGGAAATTTTTCCTACTTTTTTTTATTGAGTCTATCCAATATCAGTCCTTTATTTACTATCATTGATATATCCTACATCTAATTCTTCGGCAATACTATTCTGTGACACCATATTCAGTTCTTAGTGTGTTTTTTTGATAAGATGAAATTGAACCTTCAAATTTTTCTTTTTTATATAAATACCAATAAAATCATTTTCTGGTTTGTATGTTAAGTGTAAGAAAGAAAAAAAGGAGGAGTTAAAAATGAAAAAATTAATGACAGTTGCACTTTTCATGGTCGTGCTATTTGGCATGGCAGCATGTGCAAGTGATGGAGCTGATGAAAATACTTATTTATCTCTTGAAATTAATCCCGCAATGGAAATGATCATCAATAAAGAAGAAAAAGTAGTCAGTTACAGTTTGAGAAATGAGGCAGCAGAAATCGTTGCTGCAGGTCTTACTTTAAAGGACATGAATTACGAAGATGCATTGAAACTTTATTTGAATGCAGCAGTAGAAACCGGATATATTAACGTTGAGGAAAACAATAATGCTGTAGCAATTCAAGCATGTAATGTAAGTGATACAGAAGCAAATCAATTCCAACTTACAGTAGAAACTAAGTTACAAAACTATTTCCAAGAAAATAAACTTGGTGCTGTAGTTTTAAATCAAGGTGATGTTAGTGAAGCGATTCAAGGGCTTGTTGATACTTATGATATCAGCATTGGATTCGCTAAATTAGTTGATGCATATGTAGCAGCTGATGAAGCAAATACACTTGAAGATGCATTAGAAATGACACCAAAAGAAATCATTAATGCGCTTGTTGATTTCCAAGATGCATTTATGGCAACATTTAAAAATCAAAGAGAAGTTGGAGCTCAAGCAATTAAAGATGAATTAGAAGATGCTCAAAGAAGTAAAGTTCAAGCACATAGACAAGCAGTAACTGATGGCACTGCAGAACAACCAGATACAACAGGTGTTAAAGAAGCATATATGAATGACTATGAAGGCACAAAAGAAACATTCGTTACTCAAAATCAAGAAAGAGTTGAATATGCTAATGCAGTTATTAGTGATGAAGTTGAAGAATTTCTAGTAGGAACATATCGCTATGAAACTTCAAGTGAAGATTTAGGTTATACTGTGACTTATCACAATTATGAACTTAACGATAATGGCACATATGCTGAAAGCTATTCATTTGCTGGAAGTCAATCAGAAACTGATCAAGGAACATGGACATGTGCAGAAGGTGTATTAACATTAATGAACCAAGCACAAGAAACTAAAACATTTGCTATTCAAGGTAGTCATATCGTATTTGAAAATGGTGAAGGTAACTTCTTAACATTTAAGAAAATGGCAAGTCAAAGTTAAAAATAATAAAGCGAATAATAAACAAAAAAAGAGTGATGAATTAAATTCACTCTTTTTTGTTATTATTTTATATGATTGAGTTTAATGAGTCCACTGTTTAATTCCAGGATGCCATCTTTAGTTTTTACGACAAGATGTCCTAAATCATTAATGTCTATCGCTATTCCATAAGATTCAATACCATTTTGAATAAATGATATTTCTTTACCAAGAAGATAGGAGTGATTTTTACAGTAGAGAATAGAATTTGATTTCTTTTTTTCAAACAATAGGAATTCCTTTTGAAATTCACTTGATATATCTTCAATAAGCTTAGAAATTGATATCTTTGTATTTGATTCAATGAGAATTGAAGTAGCAAGTCCCTTAAGAACATTTTTAAAAACGAGGTCAGATACATTAATGCCTATACCTACAATTAAAGCACGGACAGACTGTTTAAATAATATACTTTCAGTTAAGATGCCTGCTATCTTTTTATCATATACTAAAAGATCATTGGGCCACTTGATAGATAGATTTGAAACGTATTGTGATAAAACCTTATGACACGCAGTTGCAGCAATCAAAGGAATTTGAGTTAAAACATTGAGTTTTAACTCTCTTTTTATTAAGATTGAGAACAATGCTGATTCGTGATCATCTATCCAACAGTTTCCAAATCTACCTTTACCTTCAGTTTGATGAGAAGTAGAGACAACTTGGAAGTCACTTAACTGTTCATAGTTCTTTTTAATATATAGATTGGTCGATTCTAATGTTTTAAAATGTATCGTAGTCATTATAATTAAGCAAAGAACATCAATAGAAGACCAGCTGCTATAGCACTACCAATTACGCCTGCAACATTAGGTCCCATTGCATGCATGAGTAAGAAGTTTGTTGGATCTTCCGCTTGACCTTGTAGGTGAGCCACGCGCGCTGCCATAGGCACGGCGCTAACTCCTGCTGCACCAATAATTGGATTAACTTTACCATGCGTAAGTTTGCACATGAGTTTACCACCTAAGATACCAGAAGCCGTTGCAAATGAGAAGGCAATTAATCCTAACCCAATGATAAAGAGTGTTTCAAGGGTAAGAAATGTTTCTCCTGATGTTGTTGCGCCAATTGATAAACCAAGTAAGATTGTAACAATATATAATAATGCGTTTCCAGCTGTTGTTGCTAAATTAGGAACAACACCAGATTCTTTAATCAAATTACCAAGCATCAGCATCCCAATAATTGGAGCTGAAGAAGGAATAAGTAAGATACATACTAAACTAACAATAATCGGAAATAAGACTCTTTCAAGTTTTTTAACTTCTCTTAATTGTTCCATTTTGATTGAACGCTCTTTTTTAGTCGTAAGTAATTTAATGATTGGAGGTTGAATCACTGGAACTAAAGCCATATAAGAATAAGCAGCAATTGAGATTGCTCCTAATAAGTGAGGAGCAAGTCTGCTCGTAAGCAGAATTGATGTAGGTCCATCAGCTCCGCCAATAATACCTATTGAAGCGGCTTCTGGCCCAGTAAAGCCTAAAACGATTGCTCCAATAAAGGTTAAAAAGATACCTACTTGAGCAGCAGCTCCTAAAAGCATGCTCTTAGGATTTGCAATCAGTGGTCCAAAATCAGTCGTCGCACCAATACAAAGAAAGATCAGTGATGGATAAATCCCCCACTTCACACCATAATATAGATAACCGAATAAACCAGAATACGATGTCACTTGTTGCCCATCAATGATGTTTGTCGAAACGACGAACATATTAGATCCTGGTAAGTTGACTAAAAGCATAGCAAAACCAATTGGAATTAATAGATATGGTTCAAACTTCCTAAATATGGCAAGATATAAAAGAAGAAGCGATAATAGAATCATAACGATGCTCTTCCAACCACCTGCGGAAAACAATTCGTAAATTCCAGTATTTCTAAAAAACTCTAATAAGGAATCCCACATAACGTTAACCTATAATCAACATAAGTTGATTGAGTTCTACTTTTTGACCAACAGTTACGAATACTTGAGATATATATCCTGTAACTGGTGATAAAATATCATTTTCAAGCTTCATCGATTCTAAGACCAAAAGGACAGCGCCCTTTTTGACTTGCTTGCCTACGAGGGCATTGATTTTTATTATAGAACCTTGAATAGGAGCGGTTACTTCCGTCTTATCCTCGGTGCTGGTTACAGCCTCTTTTAACACAGGTTTACTAGCTTGCTCTTTGATGCTTTCAACTTCAACCTCATAAGATTTTCCATTGACTTTGATTTTATATATTCTCATCGTTTGTTGTTATACTCTTTTGTGAGTATATCTCCTTTAATTGGTTTCTTTGATTGATGTTACTTTGACATCACCTTTTGTGAGTTTTTGATAATCGATTGAAGCAACTAATGCAGCAACCATCATATCCTCATCTGTGATATCTTCAATTGAAAGTATCTTTTCATTTACTGGTTCTTCAATCAATTTTGGTTTTTCTTTCAAGCGTTGTAAAGATTGAATAACAACTGAAATTAATAATAAGATCAGAAAGACGATAACGATGCTAAATATTGAGATGAATAATCCATCTGCTAAAGCATATGCAATATGAATCATCAATTGTCACCTCCAATTTTTATGTTGAACTCATAGACTGTAGGTTCAACAACCTTGTTATATTTCTTTTCTAGAAACTCAATAGCAACTTTTCCAAAGAGCGCGATAGATAATAAGTCTTCATCTGATTGAGCAAAATCTTTATATTTTAACTTAAGCGTTTTGAATTCAGGTTTGATATCATCTGCAGGTCGATGCGAGATGACTTTTCCATGTCCGATTATTTTTGCTAGCACGACACCATTAACTTTACCAGGTGCCTTTCCGTATAATCCTTTTAAATATTCCTTAATTTCCTTAGGAACAATCTTATAATGTTCTTTAGTGATCACATTCATCACTGCTTGAGTGCCTACCATTTGAGATAATGGTGTTACAAGTGGAGGATATCCCATATCCTTCCTCACCTCTGGTATTTCTCTTAAAACCTTTTCATAGTCCTTCATGGCATTTTGTTC
>CAZKLF010000038.1:0-9401 GCA_964553665.1 uncultured Mariniplasma sp.
AGAATAATATGGCAACATTAAAATTGAAAGATATTAATAAGGTTTATCCGAACGGAGTTCAAGCTGTTTTTGATTTCAGTTTAGAAATAAGAGATAAAGAATTCATCGTTTTCGTTGGACCTTCAGGATGCGGGAAATCAACCACATTGAGAATGATTGCAGGACTTGAAGAAATCACTTCAGGAGAATTATACATCGATGATGAATTGGTCAATGATAAAGCACCAAAAGATAGAAATATCGCGATGGTATTCCAATCTTATGCACTTTACCCACACATGACTGTTTATGATAATATGGCTTTTGGTTTGAAGTTAAGAAAAATGCCAAAAAACGTTATTAATGAAAAAGTCACTGAAGCAGCAGAGATTCTCGGCCTTAAAGCTTACTTAAAACGTAAGCCAAAAGCCTTATCTGGTGGTCAAAGACAACGTGTTGCACTAGGTAGAGCTATCGTACGTAATGCCAAGGTTTTTTTAATGGATGAACCTTTATCAAATCTTGATGCTAAATTGCGTGTTCAAATGCGCGGAGAATTAATTAAATTGCATAATAAGCTTGTAACAACCACTATTTATGTAACTCATGACCAAATAGAAGCAATGACAATGGCTAGCCGTATCGTTGTTATGAAAGACGGTTACATCATGCAGGTTGGTGCTCCAAAAGATATTTATGATAATCCAAATAACATTTTTGTTGCCGGATTCATCGGAACACCTCCTATGAACTTTATTAGAGGTATTGTCGATACAAAGGGTTTGTTTACATCAGGTATACACAAGCTTCAAGTTCCAGATGATAAATTTGAGCTTATTACAGAAAACAAGATGGTTGGCAAAGAAATCGTATTAGGTATCAGACCAGAAGATATTCATGATCAGCAAATCGTAATGGACACATATCCAGGAGCTGTTTTAGAGATTATTGTTGATGTTGCAGAATTATTAGGTTCTGAAACCAATCTTTATACAAATATAAATGAAAATCATATATGTGCTGTAATTAGTGCACGTACAGGAGTACATATTGGAGATAAGATGAAATTAGCATTCGATATGCACAAATGTCATTTCTTTGATCCTTCAACAGAACAACGTTTAGTTGCTGATTTAAACAGAATAGCTAAAACAACTAAAAAAGTAAAAAAAGAAGAAACTAAGAAAGTAGAAAAATAAATTAAAGGCCAAATGGCCTTTTTTTATGGATAAAATAATGATAGATTACGTAGTAAATAATGCATTTGGTTGTATTGTTTATCAAAATGCATTAGTCACGCAATATAAAATGTCCAATCTGAGCTATATAAAAAAAATGTGCATTGCACATTTGTTTACCTATGAAGGATATCTTAAAGCTGTTCAAAAAAACCTTGGTAAACGATATAAAATCCCCGTAGCTATCAATAGCAATACTTTATTCATCCCTTTAAAAAGATCAAGAGACTATGACAATATATGGGTAAATTTCGCTTCTATAACCGATATACACGAATTGGATCACTCGATTGAAGTTGTCTTTGTCAGCAAGAGAAAATTATACTTAGACATTTCAATGAAATCTTTAAGAAAACAAATAAAATATTTAGAAGCGATAAATAATGTAAAAGTAAAACATTTTCATTTCTAAATGTATAGGAAAAGTTTAGAAATAGTGATATAATAGTCATGGTTTGAATAATAGACGATTACATCATAAAGGAGGAAAAATGATGTCAAAAAAAACAATAAGAGATATAGATGTTCAAGGCAAAAAAGTTTTGATTCGCGTTGATTTTAATGTACCACTTAAAAATGGAGAAATCAGTGATGAAAATAGAATCATCCAAGCATTGCCAACAATACAGTATGTACTTTCACACGGTGGTAAGGCAATTTTGTTTTCACATCTTGGGCGTATAAAACAGGAATCAGATAAAGCTAGCAATAGTTTAGAAGTTGTTGCAAAAAGACTTAGCCAATTATTAGCTAAACCAGTGAAATTTGTACCAGTAACACGTGGTGAAGTTTTAGAAAATGCAATCAACCAACTAAAGAATGGCGAAATTTTGATGTTTGAAAATACAAGATTTGAAGATTTAGATGGCAAAAAAGAAAGCAAGAATAATCCAGAATTAGGTAAGTACTGGGCATCTCTTGGTGACTTATTTATTAATGATGCATTTGGTACAGCTCACAGAGAAGCTGCATCTAATGTTGGTATTGCATCTAATATTAAAGATACAGTTGCAGGATTTTTACTTGAAAAAGAAATTAATTTTATTGGAGGAACGTTAGAAAATCCAGAAAGACCTTTTGTTGCTATCTTAGGTGGTGCAAAGGTTTCAGATAAAATTGAAGTAATAAAAAACCTACTTAAAGTTGCTGATAAAGTTTTAATTGGTGGCGGTATGGCATACACTTTCTTTAAAGCACAAGGCATGGAAGTGGGCACAAGCTTACTTGAAGTAGATAAAATAGACTTAGCTAAAGAATTATTAGAACTTGCTAAAGGTAAAATTGTTTTAGGTAATGATATCATCACAGCCAAAGCATTTGATCCTGAAAGTGAAAAACATGTTCGAAATATTACTGATATTCCTGCTGATGAAATGGGTATGGATATTGGACCTAGAACTATAGCATTATTTGAATCAATCATTGCAACAGCAAAAACTGTTGTTTGGAATGGTCCACTTGGTGTATTTGAATTCCCTAGATTTGCTGAAGGTACACGCAGTATTGCACAAGCACTCACTGAAATTAAAGATCAAGCAACAACCATTATTGGTGGTGGTGATTCAGCAGCTGCAGTGATTCAATTTGGCTTAGCAGATGGATTTACCCATATATCAACTGGTGGAGGGGCATCACTAGAATACCTAGAAGGTAAATTGCTTCCCGGTATTGAGTGTGTTGACAATAAGTAATGGACATCGGAAAAAAGATTAGAGCTCTTAGATTGGGTAATAGTCTAACTCAGGAAGAATTAGCTAATCGCTTAGAATTGACAAAAGGGTATATTTCCCAATTGGAAAATGATCTAACGTCGCCTTCAATGCAAACATTATTTGCACTCTTAGAAGTTTTAGGAACAGATGTCCATGAATTTTTCTCCAAAGAAGAAGAACAAACGTACATCTATAAAAAAGAAGACTTCTATGAAAAAGAAAATATTGAATTGAAGCATGTCATTAGTTGGATTGTTCCTAATGCATTAAAATATGAAATGGAACCTATTATTATAGATCTTGAACCTGGTGGTCAATCTGAAATTGATGACCCGCATCCTGGTGAGGAATTTGGATATGTTCTAGATGGTCAAATAACACTTGTAATTAACAAAAAAAGATATATCATACGGAAGGGTGAAACATTCTACTACTTAGCAAACAAAGAACACTATTTGATGAATAACAGTCATCAAAATGCTAAAGTACTATGGATTAGTACCCCACCAATGTTTTGAGAATAGAGAGGGAATGAAATGGAAAAAGAAATTTTAATTAAAAGCACTTCAGGATTACATGCAAGTTTAGCTTCAAAGGTCGTTCAAACAGCTTCAAAATATTCCGTTGAGATCGAATTACACTACCAAGATAAGGTTATTGATTTAAAATCAATCTTAGCATTGATGTCACTAGCTGTACCTCATGGAGAAAATGTTCGTATCGTAGCAAGAGGAGCACGTGCTGAAGAAGCAATTAAAGACGTGTCTTCTATATTAGGGTAATGACAATGAATAGAAAACCATTAATCGCAGGAAATTGGAAAATGTACAAAGCTAAAGATGAAGCACATGCATTCATCTATGCTGTTAATCTTGAAGTATCAGATAAAGAGGTTGTAGAATCTGTTATTTGTGCTCCAGCAATATTTTTAAGAGACCTAGTTAAAAGACAAGGTGAAAATCTTCGTATTGGTGCACAAAACATGCATTATGCCCAAGAAGGAGCATATACTGGTGAAATATCAGGAGCAATGTTAAAATCCTATGGAGTTGATTATGTAGTCATCGGACATAGCGAAAGACGTGCTTATTATAATGAAACAGATGAAACAGTTAATCTTAAACTCATTGCAGCAGTAAATTATGATTTAACTCCGATTGTTTGTGTTGGAGAATCTCTAGAAATTAGAGAACTTGGAACAACAAATTCAGTTGTAGGTAAACAAATTGAAAAAGCATATTTAAATGTTGATGAAGAAAAGGCACTAAAAACTGTTATAGCTTATGAACCTATTTGGGCTATTGGAACAGGTAGAACTGCTACTCCAGAACAAGCAAATGATACAATTAAAGCTATTCGTCAAATTCTTGTAAAATTATATGGCGTTGAAGTAGCTGAGCAAATTCGTATTTTATATGGAGGATCTGTTAATCCTAAGAATGTAGATAGTTTGCTTGCAACATCGGATATTGATGGTGCTTTAGTTGGTGGGGCTGCTTTAGATCCAAATTCATTTCTTACTTTGGTTAAAGCTGCTTATAAGAAACAAACAAAATAAAAAAATATAAGACATAATAATGTACTTGCCATGTCTTGTTTTGTTTGTATTTTACATCTTAAGTATTTATTAATTTCTAACGTTAAATATTAGAAATATGATATAATATAGTAATAAAAATGATGGTGAATACCACTTGTATTTATCAATATAAATCAACATTTATGGGGGAAGTTATGTTTGCAGATCAACTTAAAAAGAATCATAAATTAGCATTTATTACTTTCACTTTTTTTGAATCAATATTGTTGATTCTTTTTATCTCTATTTCATTTAGATATAGAAGTTCTGGTGAGATTATAAGATATATATTAGTTGGACTAATTATAATAGGGTTTTTATTATTTGTATTTTTAATCAATCATAAAAATAAACAGATATGTAGAATGTTTTTTAAAATCGAATCTATGGATTATAAAGTTCCATATCCAACCTCTTTTAAGAAAAAAAACAGACAACTTTTAATAGATGGAAAAAGGGCTTATACAATACATAATCATATTATTCCAGCTAAATTTGTTGAATTTGTGGAAGGTAATAGAGCGTACTTAATTAAAGAGTTAAGCAAAATACATGAAACTAATCACTATAAAGTTTTATATGTTCATAAACGTACGTATGCCCTTATAGTGGATGTAGATCATAAAAAATCAATAATTCATATGAATTGCTTATCAGAAATTAATTAAGCATAAAAAAAAGATGATTCCTAGGATTCATCTTTTATTTTTACTTATCTGTTGTAGAATTCAACGATTAATTGTTCATTGATTTCTTGTAAGAACTCGTTGCGTTCTGGAAGACGAACAAATGTTCCTACGGCTGTGTCTTTATTGAAAGATACATATTCAACTGATGCATATTGTGCTTCAAGAGCTTCTTGAACTACTTTTAAAGCTTTTGATTTTTCACGAAGTGCAATAAGTTGACCTGGTACTAAACGATATGATGGAATATCTACTTTTTTACCATCAACAAGGAAATGACCATGATTTACCAATTGACGAGCTTGTGCTCTAGTTTTGGCAAGACCTAAACGATAGACAGCGTTGTCAAGACGAGATTCTAGTAAACCTAAGAAGTTTTCACCGTGTTTACCTCTAATCTTTGCTGCTTCATTAAATGTCTTTCTGAATTGCTTTTCTGATACGCCATAAGTAAATCTAACTTTTTGCTTTTCATGTAGCTGAGTACCGTAATCACTTACTTTAGTACGACGTTTTCCGTGTTGACCTGGTGCATAAGGGCGTTTCTTTAATTCAACTCCTGTTTCAGAGATTGAATAACCTAAACGACGAGATATTTTCCAAGTTGGGCCTGTATAACGTGACATAATTTTTACCTCCTTTTTATTTTTGGTGGTAAAAATGCAAATTACCTTAATAAAAGTGATCCCGATGTTCTTTTCACCTTAAAGCAGAAAGGTTACTAAGGGCTCCAAATGGGTAGGGATCTAACTTTTAAAAATAGTTTGCCTGCTTTTTACCGACGTCATTTATTTTACCCTATAGGGTATCAAATGTCAATTGTTTTTACTAATAACTTAACGAATTGTTCTAGGAAGTCTACCGTTTGTAAATCAAAACGGTCTAAAATAGGACTATCAACATCTAAAACACCAAAAAGTTGATCTTTTATGAGTATAGGAATAACAACTTCAGAGCGACTATTTGAATCGCAGGCAATATGATTGTTATAATTAATAACATCATCAACAACCATTGTTTTTAGTGAAACTGCTGATTCACCGCAAATACCTTTACCAAGTTCGATGGTTGCGCATGCAACATTACCTTGAAAGGGACCCACATTAAGGTTTTCCCCATCATATAGATAGAAGCCAACCCAATTGAGTTTTTCTAACGAACTCATGAGAAAGGCTGACGCGTTTGACATTATGGCTAGTTGATTTGGTTGGATTTGTAATAATCCTTCTGCTGTTTGAAGTAATTCTGTATTTTTCATGCTATCACCACCGACATTATTATATCATATATGATAAAATAGTAATGGTGATAAAACATGAAGAAAAAAATCATAATCCGATTTGGCGATATGATGCTCAAAGGCAGAAATATAGGTTTTTTTATTAAACGAGTTAGAATGCATTTAGTTAACAAATTAAGAGGTCTTTCTGTCAGTTATGAGTTCACTCATGATCGTATCTTTATTGATTTTAATGAGATAGATGAAAAAGAGATTATTCGTAGATTGCATCAGATTCCTGGATTGTACTCATTTAATGTTGCATATGTTGCTAAACCAGAAATTGAAGATATTATAATAAAGGGAACTCAGGTACTTGATTTAGAAGTGCATGAAGATTTGTTGCATATGAAGATTGAAACTAGAAGACATGATAAATCTTTTCCAATGACTAGTTTAGAAATCACACAAAAAGTTGCAAGTCCTATTTTAAGTGCAGCATCAAGAAAGTTTATCGTTGATGTTAAGACACCAAAAGAAATACTATTTATAGATTTACGCTCAGATGTTGCTTATATCTATATGAAAAAGATTAGAGGTATGGGTGGATATCCAGCTGGGATCGCCGGTAAAGGTTTACTTATGATGAGCGGTGGTATTGATAGTCCTGTATCTGCTTATTTATCAATAAAGCAAGGCATAGAAGTAGAATTGTTTCATTTTCAGTCTACCCCACTTACACCTTTAGAATCAGTTCAGAAAGTAGTAGATCTTGCAAAGGTTTTAAGTGAGTTTACGCTTAACAGTTCGATCAAATTGCATCTCGTACCATTTACAATAATCCATGAACAGATTTTAGCGAAAGTATTTGACCCATATATTATTACTGTTATGCGAAGAATGATGTATCGTATGGGAGAAAAATTTGCTAAATGGCATAAATGTCTTTGTTTAATCAACGGTGAATCCGTTGGTCAAGTTGCAAGTCAAACATTGCAAAGCATGAAGGTTGTCGAGGCAGTAACCAAAATACCAATTATTAGACCTTTAATCATTTATGATAAAAACGATATTATAGAAATATCTAAAACTATAGATACTTATGAGACATCAATTAAACCATTTAATGATTGTTGTAGTATTTATGTCCCCAAGGCCCCTGTAACTAAGCCAATGGAGGTTTATGCTAAAAAATATGAAAATAATATAGATTTTGAACCATTGTTAGAAGAAGCATTACAAAACATTATCACACTTATCATTACTCCTGATAGTGATATCCAATTAATGAATCACGGTTTTACGGTTGAAGAAGCTATGAAAAATATGAAAAAGGAATGAAAAAAATGACCATTACGTCAAAACAAAACAACACATTTAAATTATGGGTTAAGCTCAAACAAAAAAAATATAGAGATCTTAATGGTTTGTTTTTGGTTTATGGTCCTCATTTGATTAAACAAGCAAAACAACATGGTGTGATTTCAGAAATATTGACTTCAAATCCCGATATGGAAGGCGTTTTATTATCCAAGGGGTTAATGGATGAGTTACAACAAACTGAAACTGCTTTTGATCAGATTGCAGTTTGTAAAAAGTCAAATCCAAAAATTGAAAGTAAAAAAATATTAGTTTTAGATGATGTCCAAGATCCGGACAACGTTGGGGCATTGATAAGAAGTGCTTCAGCATTTGGTTTTGCACACATCATTGTTAGTTTAAAAACTGCAGATATTTACAATGAAAAAGTTATTCGTGCTTCAAAAGGTGCTCTATTTGATGTTTACATAGAACGTAGGCCTTTATTAGAAGCGCTTCTAGAACTTAAAAATAAGGGCTATCAACTAATCTATGCAGATGCTCATGACACGGGATTACCTAAAAAAGAAGTTAAAACTGTTTTGGTGATGGGCAATGAAGGACACGGGATTAAACCTGAAATTAAACATTTATGCGATGATGCGGTCTGCATCTCAACTATAAATGTTGAAAGTTTAAATGTGAGTGTCGCCGGTGGCATTTTAATGTATGAATGGAGAAATATATGAAACCAACAATAACAGGCTACTTAGATTTAGGTGGCATGGCATCTTTTGATGAACAAATTCAACGAGCGAAAACACACAATATTAGTACAATATGCCTTAAAAAATACAATCAAAGACCACTCATTGAATTAAGTGAAAGTGAGATTAAACATTTAATTTCATCTCTTAAGGATGCAAAATTAAAAATTTCAATTTTAGACACCAATATTAATTCATATGATATCAATGATGATAGAAAGCATTCTATTGCTCTAGATGAATTTAAATATATGGTTAAATTATCAGATCGCCTGAAGGTTTCTCATCTGTTTTATAACATACCTAAGTTTAATGATGTTATAGAGGAATTTGAGAATATAAACAAACGCATTGAACCATTCATCGATTATGCTATGAGAAATAGCAAAAAATTGATTATGTTACCTTGCAACAACTATAAAGCTAATATTTACGCTTATATCATGAAAAAAATGAACTCAAACATTTTAAGTTTTGCTTTTAACCCAGTAGATATCATGATGAAAAATGAGTCAACTACAACTGCATACCGTTTGCTTAAAAAGGGAATAGGTGTATTTTATACGATAGATGCTGATCATCAAAATTTCCCTAAATTGATTGGATATGGTAAGACAGATATTATTTCTATATTTAAAAAGCTCACAAGAGATCGCTATGACGGGTTCTTAATGGTTGATAATAAGTTTAATGAAGAAGTTTTCGAACTTGAACAGCAAAAAGCAGGTTTCTTTGGCAAACTATTTAAGACAAAAGAAAAAAAGAAGGAAAGCTTACTTGCAGAGTTATCAAGCAAGATATTCCCCAATGAAGAAACAAAAAATGTCACCAATGATGACATTTTAGATAATCAAATTAAAGTGCTCAAAATTATTTTTAAATAGTATCATTTTCACCAGCAATTTGGAATGCTGGTTCTGCA
>CAZKLF010000039.1:0-7038 GCA_964553665.1 uncultured Mariniplasma sp.
CAAATTGCAGATGTTAGAACACATGTTCTACTATCATTATTTAATGATTTTGAAAATTATTCAAAATTCAAGCCTTTAGATTTACATCAAACAAATATGAATGCAATGTTCGATCAACTCATATTATGGAACACTGCATTAAAACAAGTTAGATAATAACTCATTATATATATAAAAGAAAACCAATTTGATTTGGTTTTCTTTTTTTTATTCTCCCTTAATTCTGTAAATAGAACACACATGCAGTATCTACTTATACGCGCATGTGTGTTTATATTATAATCAGTAAAAGTACTGATGTTAACTAATGTTGATATCTCCAGAAAGTGTACTCTTCTTCACAATTTCAATATATCTCTTTTCTTTATTCTTAATGTTTAAATCTCCACTAATAGATTTAAATATAACTTTCTTAGGATAGAAGTTTTCTCCTTCTACATCGCCGCTTACAGCGCTCATTTCAAAATTATCACAAGAAACATCCTTTAATTCAACATCTCCACTAACGGTATGCCCCTTAAAATCTCCATTAATTGTGCATTTTTCCATCACGAAGTCTCCACTGACTTGAGATAATACAACATCTTCAAATGTTGAATCCTCACATGCAGCATCCCCACTTACAGAATGTAAAATAAATTTGTCAATTTTACAGTTATCTATTTCTAGATCTCCGCTGGTTGTATTGATATCTAATTGCTGAACTTCCAAATTCAACAGTGTTGAATCGGAGCTTAGAGTGACATGTTTTAAAACATCGATAATTATATTCTTGGGTAATTCAACCAAGAAATCGAAGCCATTCGCATTTCTTGTTGAGAAAGTATATCCAGATCTTTTTGGTGCAAGTAATTTAAAATTATTCTTTTCGTACGATACATCGTATTTTTCCACCTTTCCATTTCCTTTATAAAATACCTTAATCTTAGAATCTGAACCAATTTGATATGTGATGTCTTCAGATAAAAGATTTACATTAACTGAAATAGTAGCGCTATCGACATCAAATGAATTAAGTAGTTCAAATCCATCATTATCTTCTTGCTCTGCTGGTTCTTGATCTTCATCTTCAGCTAGTTCTTTTGCTAATTGACTAGGTTGTCCAAATTTTTCTTTTATTTCATCTTCTGTTAAACCCTCATCAATTCCCGTATTAATCATTTCTTCATGATCTGCCATGATTTCATCGATTTCTTTTTCAGTCAGTTTCTGTTTGACTAATTCTTTTCTTAAATCTTCTAAATATTTCTTCATTCTTTTTTCCTCCTTGATTAATAACTTGATATACGCCACCGATAAAGACATCCCATTCTTCTCTTAATTGTAGGTAATAGGTGAATCCCTTTTCGGTCATCTTGTAATATTTTCTTGGTGCACCTTCGTTTGATTCTTCAAGATATGTCTCGAAATAATCTTCTTTTGTCAATCTTCTTAATATTGGATAGATAGTGTTTTCATTCACATCGACAAACCCTGAGAGTTGATTGATGATGAGATATCCGTACATATCCTTTTCAACAAGTACTGATAATACACATAATTCTATAATGCCTCTTTTAAATTGTGCGTTCATAGTCTTCCTCCTACTCATTAATCATAACACACTACTGTTGGTTACACAATACCTAGCGACACATTTTATGCACTTTTTTTGTTTTTTGATTAAAAAAAGAGACATTTTTAACAAATATCTCTCATTTTTATTTTTATTTTATGTTTTTTATGATTTTTTTGATTAAACTTCTAAATTTAGCATTGACCGAAGCGGCAACTTCTAGCACTTCTTGATGTGAGAGTTTTTGATCTAGAATACCACTTGCCATATTCGTTAAACACGATATACCTAATACTTCCATACCCATGTGTGATGCAACTAAAGCTTCTGGGACGGTTGACATGCCAACAGCATCCGCACCTAATATTCTAATCATTTTGATCTCTGCTGGAGTTTCATAAGATGGACCTGTCCACCAGGCATATACGCCTTCTTTCAAATTAAGCTTTAATTCTTTTGCACTATCTTTCGCTATCTTTCTTAATGATTTGGTATAGATTCCACTGGCATCAGGAAATCTAGGGCCAAACTCTTTAATATTTTCTCCAATTAATGGATTATCTGAAACCAAATTGAGATGATCTTCAATAATCATTAACTCACCTGGTTTAAAATTCATATTGATTGCACCACAAGCATTCGTTAAGATGAGGGTGTGAGCGCCAAATAATTTCATTACTCGAACTGGAAATGTAATCACTGTTAAAGGATAGCCGTCATAATAGTGATATCTACCATTTAATGCAATAACATCAACCCCATTGAGTTTTCCTAATACGACCTCGCCTTTATGTCCCTTGGTTGATATTTTAGTAAAATGAGGAATCTTTTCAAATGGAACATGAACTTGATCCGTCATCTCTTCAACGATTGATCCTAAACCAGAACCAAGGATAAGTCCTATTTTAGGTTTTATTTTTGATAATGAAGATAAATATTGATATGCTTCTTGTGCTTTTTCATATAAATTCATAATGTATCCTCTCGATTCCAATGTATCCATATTTTACCATAGAAATATATAAAGAAAAATAAGGATAGATTTGACTGTCTCTATCCTTATATATATATATACGTGTGCGTGAGATTGTTTTATTAGAGTTTGCTAACTCAGCTTATATTTTGCTTTGTCTATATACATTCTTTGATCAGCTAATTCAAACAATTCCTCTATTGAATCAATATTATCTTTTTGATATGAGCTATATCCGATGGCAACCGATACTTCACAATTCTGATTTTTACAGCATTCTTCTAAATTCCGATATAAAGTCTTTATAGTTTCTCCGATTTCATCTATATCGTGATTAGATAGCAATATAACGAATTCGTCTCCACCTATGCGGTATATATGATCCTGATTATTAAAAGTCTGTTTCAAAGATTCTGCTAATATCTTTAAAGCCTGATCGCCTTCTTGATGGCCATTGTTATCGTTGATCTCCTTTAGATTATTAATATCCATAGTTAAACATATTGGAGTTTTTAATTTAGATTCTGTTTTCATTTCCTCAAAAGCTCTTCTATTTCTTAATCCTGTGATTTCATCTTCATAGGCATATTTATAATAGACCGCTTGAAGTTCGAGTCGACTTTTTTGATATTTATTGTCCAATTCTAATATTATTTTTTCGTTTCTTTCATTATATACTTCAACTTCTTTAGTAAACACCCTATAAACAATAATGTAAGCAAATAACATAAAGAGGGTCACTAAAATGATTGGTGGCAATTCATGAATTCTGCTCATGATGGGTGTTGGGTAGCTTATCAATATTGTTAAAATCACATATGCAATTATTGAAAAACAAGCCAAGGTAATCCAACTAATCTTAATTTGGCTCTGAAGATTAATATATACGTCTCTGTATTTCAAAATATAATATAATGATATCGCATATAAAACAGCCGAAATAATGATAATGACAATTGAATATTCTCCAAGTGGAATTGAAATGGATCTCGCATATATATAAACGATTAAACCAAAAGTATCTACACTAAACAAAGTAAATAAAAATCTGCTGTCCTTATACTTTGCTAAAAATATTGAAAAGATAGCTGCCGGTATTGCCAAAAATGTTGTATTCATAAATATAGGAAGCATATCAAGTGCTTTAAATCCATAAAAAGCGCCATATGAAAGAACAATAAAAATAGAAAAAGCAATCAACGAATTTTTCATTGAATACTTAAGGTCAATTAATAAGATATACATAATACCAATTGTTATATAGGATAGAAAGTTAATAACATCAATTGCTTCAATCATTGAGACCTCCTATAAAATAAAGGTGTTTTTTATTTTAATACTAATATTATACACTTTATCCTTCATTTTATGATTATACAATTATTACTTTTTTCTTAAGTTTGCGTTCATGTATTCTGAGCTAAATAAAAAAACTTTTTGTTGGCTTTACGAAAACATTTTTTATACAGCTTGGGTATTTTTTGCTTCATAAAGAAATATAGAAATTTTACACATATATTTACATAATTATAATTTTAATGCTTAGATAGTGTGTTTTTTTGACTATTTGCTAATTCTAATGTTATTCTTAAAGTGGATTGTAAAGACAATCGTGGAAATATATGAATATGAAGTATTGGAGAGAAAAACAATGAAAACAGCTATTATTACAGATTCAGGAGCAAATATACTACCAGAAACATTAGTAAAATACCCAAATCTTTTTGTTGTACCTTTAATGATCCTCGTAGATGATAAAAGCTATCGCGATCAAATTGAGATTTCAGCCGATGAAGTCTATCAGCTTTTGGATGACCATCATGTTTCAACAAGCTTACCAAGTATCGATGATTTAAATAATCTTTTAGATCAACTTAAAAAAGACGGCTTCACAGATGCAATCGTTCTTAATATGTCTTCTGGTTTAAGCGGGACTTATAATTCTTTTAGATTGGCATTTGAACATGTTGAAGGCATAAACATTACTCACATGGACACAAAAACACTTGCCGGAGGGTTGGCTATTTTAGTTGAGCAAGCCTGTGAAATGGTTAATAAAGACATTTCGATTCCTCAAATCATAAAAACGCTCAATCAACTTAGATATGAGGACAGTATCGCGCTTTATACAATCAGCACTTTAAAGTACTTACGTAAAGGTGGAAGAATTGGTAGAGTTGAAGGAACAATTGGTAACATCCTAAGAATTAAACCAGTGATTGCTCTAAATGATGATGGCGTATATATTACAGTATCAAAAGGCTTTGGTATACAACGTTCATTCTTAGCAATGAAACAGTTATTGATTGATAAGTTCAAAAGTTCAGCAATTGACTTAATCGTTCACTTTGGTGATGACATAGAAAAGGCGAGACAACTCGGAGAATCCTTAAGAAGAGAACTTAATATTAGAAACATCTCGTTATCTAAGTTAACGCCTGTATTAGGCATTCATACTGGACCGACGATGTTTGCTTATGTAGCAAGAAAAGTATAAACATAACAAATAGATTAAAGGGTAGGCAAAATTGCTTACCTTTTTTTATCTTGCAAAATATGTTATATACTATATACATAAAAGCGAGGTGTCATAAATGTTAAATTATGGAGTTATTGGTGCTGGCCGTATAGCAAGACAATTTTGCGCAGCAGTCAATGGAATCAATGGAAAATTATACGCTATAGCATCAAGAAATATGGAAAGAGCACTTTCATATCAAAAGGAATTTAGATTTGAAAAAGCATACGATAGTTATGAAGCCTTATTAAGTGATCCTAAGGTTGATATTGTGTATGTTGCTACACCTCATGGATTGCATTATGAACAAATGATGCAAATTCTTGATTACAAGAAACATATTTTATGCGAAAAACCCTTGACGCTTAATGAAAAACAAGCAAAGGCTGTTTTTCAAAAAGCGAAAGAAAAGAAACTATTTGTGATGGAAGCGTTATGGACTAGATTTTTACCAACAATCATCGAAGTTAAGCAATTAGTTGATGATGGTATTATTGGAGATATTACAGAAATCCATAATAGCTTTGGATTTGCTTTTGAATATGGTGAAAAAGCACGTCTCTACGATCCTAAAATGGGTGCAGGAGCACTTCTTGATGTAGGTGTATATCCCGTTTCATTTTCTCATTTATTCTTAGGCCCCCCCACAAGCTTTGAAACTACTGCTACGATGGATCCTAATGGATTTGATTTATCTGAAGAAATGACATTCCATTATTCAGGTGCTGTTGCTCATCTTGCAAGTTCAATTATAAAAGATTTAGACTCAACAGCCATAATTAAAGGAACAAAGGGCTATATTAAAATACCGACCTTCTGGAAAGCAGAAAAAGCATTTATATATGATTTAAATCATCACTTAATTAAAGAGATTTCTTATCCATTTATAGCAAATGGTTTCGAATACGAAATAATGGAAACATATCGCGTGGTTGAAGCGGGTTTATTAGAAAGTAAAATTATGTCACATGAGGTGACACTTGAAACCATGAGGGAATTGGATGCATTAAGAAAAGCGTGGGGACTTAAGTATCCACAAGAATAACATCATTCATTCTGCGAATATGAAAATGTATCCGTGTAAAGAAAATAATAAAATGTTCAAATTGAAGATTATGTAGTGAAATAAATAACGGTGCAAAAAAAGAGACTATCCGTTTTCAACGAATAATCTCATATGCACCGTTTTTTTATAGAATGAAGTATGTAGCTGCGAATCCTGCAACAATTAATATCATAAGTATACTCATATTAATCCAACTTGCCCGAATTGATTTCTTGTTTGTTGTAAGTTCTTTAAGCTTTAGATGGAATGCTCTAAGTATAAAGACTGAAACAATAGCAACTAATCCAAATAAAGCAGCTGAAACAATCAATGGGGATAGACTGTAAAGCGTTGATCCTAGGTGTCTATTAATTGCCCAAGGGAGTCCTGCTCCAGCAATAAGCCCTAAAACAGCAAACCCAAGTCCTAACAACAAGCCTCTCAAAAATCCTTTAACAAAGCCTCTTCCTTCAATAATTGATTCGACAATAAATAGAAATATAAATGTGCCAATCACAATATATCCACTTAAGTCTAAAAGGAATTCCTTGAAATACCAAGCGACCTCTCTACCATTGTTAGACAACGAATAATCAAAGAAAGTTTTAAGATTGCTCGTCATAAATGCAAAGCTTAATAAAATAATAATAATGATTGAACGCATAAATAAATTGGTAATCCGAGCTTGTTCATCTTTAACAAGGACATCAATTTGTTTTTTCATTTGAGGGACAATCGTCGTCACAAATGAATGAATATCGGAATCGCAACACTTCTTTTCTAATTCATCATAATGCTTGTTTGCCATCTTCTTAAATTTTCTACTTTCAGGAACTGGTTGTTTAAGTTGATCATGAAGTTCATAAAACTTAATATAATCCTCAGGATCACTTGTTGAATTAATCGTATGTGCAAAATCACGATATTCCATCAAATCCTTTTTGCTA
>CAZKLF010000039.1:7138-9066 GCA_964553665.1 uncultured Mariniplasma sp.
TCTTTTGATTGATAAGATCCATTGCTGCTAATTTCAATTCATTAAAAAGGTCTAGTTTCTTATAGCCGCTATTAATTAATTCTTCAAAAACTTGGATTTGTTTTAAATCTTTCATAACAAGATGTAAATCCGATAATTGAGGAACTTTATAAGTTGCACATAATTGAATGAGTAAAGCATCTTGATTCTTTTTATCTTCGAGTAGGACAGCTTCTGCTAGTATTAATGCATCTTTATGTTGTTTTAATAGATTTAAATCTTGGGCAATTTCAATATACTTAGAAACATAGAGTTCTTTATCTTCTATTTGATCGAATTTAGTTGCTTGAGCAAGTGCAGTATGCAACCAATTGATTTCTGTTTTTTTATCCTCTTCTAAAATCTTTTTAATAAGGGTATAAAGTTTATTAGCAAGTGTTTTTTGTTCACCCTTCTTCTTCCATTCAACTATATAATCATATAACTCCTCATCAAAAACACCAATACTATTCAACTTTCTAAATAAGTATTCTTCAAAAGCTTTGATATATATATTTTCATCAGCTTTGCTAAGACATGTCATTAATTCTTCAAATATAGGGAATATAACATTTAGTTTTATATTAAAACCTAATAATTCAAAATCCTTCACTTGAAGTTTGCAAAGTAATTTATCCCATATCGCACGTCTTGCGCATGGATCAACTTCTAATACTTCTTCAAATACTTTGTTTGCAGGACGAAATTTATCTTTGCTTAAATATATTTTCTCGGCATTCTTTATTTTATTTTCTAAGATTGGATTTAATACATATCCCTCTGGAATTCTTGTACCTCTTCTTTGGATGATTGGACTTTCTGCCAGTTCTTCTGTAGAAGGTAACTCCACTGGAATAACTTTTTTAACTTTATTTTTTTCTGCTTTTTTTAATGCAGGTTTAGACTCTCTCCATAATTGATCAATCACAGCACCTTCAGCTAGTAAATGTTTTTTCTTATATTTATCTTTTGTCACTTCAAGTGCTTTTAAATAATGTCTGTTTTCTTTTGGTGCATCTTCAAGATATTGATGAATCTTTGGCATGTATTTATCAACGCCATCTTTTTGTGTATAAATGATGCCATACGTACAAAGAAACATACCCATATGAGCTTCGCTTAATTGGGGATTGCCATGGGCTATTGCTTCATAATCTTCTAAAGCTTCATTAAAGTGGCGGGCATTTTTCTTAATATCCGCAGCCGACAGTAAAGACATGACCTTTTGATCATATGATATTTCTACATAATACTCATTCTTACACCTCGGGCATTGAACTAAACCCGGTAGTATTTCATTCTTTTTTTCTAATCGTTGTCCACAAAAAGGACAATCAGGATAAAATCTAGTTTTTATCTTTTGCATATGTTCACCCTCTTGATTGATATAATAAATAGTCAACTTTCGTCTCTTTGACTGTATTATATCATATCCAGTTAATGATTTGTTATTATCACTTAAAGTGATGATTTAGCCTAAATGAATACGCATTCAATAAAAGAATGTTCACATAATCGCGATTACCTGTTGACTTTATGAGTGATAGTTACTAAAATAATACTATAAGATACGGAGGGTAAGAATATGCCAAGAAGAATTACTGAAGATTGTACTTGCGATGCATCATGTGTAGATGTTTGTCCTGTTGATTGCATTGCTGAAGGTTCACCAATATACATTATTGATGAAGATGCTTGTATAGATTGCGGTGCATGTCAAGCTGTTTGTCCATCAGATGCAATTATTGAAGTTTAATAAAGGCATTTAAATGAAATAGCGCGCCATCTATGGCACGCTTTTTTCTTTGTGTTAAAAAGGCAATTATAGTTATTAAAAAAGGCATTTCAGATGAATTCTAAACTATACCCTATGTCAAGGACTAATAGAAAAAAGAGACTTAATATTTAAT
>CAZKLF010000040.1:0-7704 GCA_964553665.1 uncultured Mariniplasma sp.
ACCTGCGACCTCCTGGTCCCAAACCAGGCGCTCTACCAAGCTAAGCTACTTCCCGAACATGGCGTACCCAAGAGGATTTGAACCCCCAGCCTTTTGATTCGTAGTCAAACGCTCTATCCAGTTGAGCTATGGGTACAATCTTGAGTTTACGCAAAAACTATAATCTCAAAGCGAATACGCTTTTATTTGTAAAATATATGGTGACCCGTATGGGATTCGAACCCATGAATGCATGCGTGAAAGGCATGTGAGTTAACCGTTTCTCCAACGGGCCATTGTGCAAGCGCATATATAATTATACCAATTTATTAAGAATTGTCAAGACAAAAAAACCCGTTTCCTCCATCTTTTTCTTCATTGGCCAAACATAACAAATAATTAGCTTAAAATATGGATATTTTAAGTCAATTAATGCAAAATACTAGCAAGTAATTGTTGCGCTTTTTCTTCGCCTAATAAATACTTAACAATTTCAAAAGCGAATTCATAAACAGCACCAGCTCCACGTGCAGTAACGATATTGTGATCTCTTATCGCTTTGTAGCTTGGTAAATATATGCCTTTAGGCATATCTGCTTCTGATCCATGTGATGCTGTATAAGATTTTCCGTTAAGAATCCCAGCCTGTCCAAGAAAACGTGGACCTGCACATATTGCAGCAACCATTTTATCTTGAGCGTTAAATAATTTAACTAATTCCTTAATCTGAACATCTTGATTAACGATCTTAGAAACATATGCTCCACCAGGTATAATAACGAAATCAAACTCTGAAAAATCAACATCTTTAGCAAAGTAATCTGCTTTAACCTGTAGGCCAAAGAAAGTTTTTATATCCAAAGTCTTTTCAAATGTAATTGTTACAACATCTAAACCTGCTCTTATTAATAATGCACGGGTCGTTAATGCTTCCCCATCTTCAACTTGATGACTTAGTACGAGTAAACCTTTCATTTAGAGACCTCCTTGACTAATATCTTAAATACATTATGAAGCAATTCTGCTCCAATTTGTGCTTCAAATTTCTTATATGATTGATAATGATCTGTCATTCCCATTACATCAGATACTATTTTAACACTAACAATTGGGATGTTATTTTTATATGCTACATGATATAAAGCAGCACCTTCCATATCTAAAATACACGATTTTTCTTGTTTTTTAGTCATGAAATAATCACCCGTAAGTAATCGACCTGTTTTAATCGATTGAAATTGAGACTCAATTTGTTTCATGAGACTATCATCTGATAGAAATAATGCAGGAAATCCAGGGACTTGACCTTTTTCATGTCCAAAAACAGTTAGATCAAAATCATGGTACATTGCTTCTTTGATAAGAACTAAATCTCCAACATCGTAAGGTTCAGTTGCACCAGCAAATCCTAAATTATAAATTGCTTCAACTTGGTTTTTAGCTAAAAAATCAGCTAAAACCATTGCAGCATTCACTTTACCAATACCAGTTAAAAGGACTTTGACATTCTCTGTTTCTTGATCGTAAAACAACTTGACTTCTTCTTTCATTGCTGCAACAAATAAGATCATAATCTTTCTCCTAATATTTGCTTAATTTTAGTTACGATAAGATCGACGGCGATGTCATGTTTACGATCATTTGGAATAATAACATCTGCATATCTTTTTGTTGGTTTTATATATTTATGAAACATCGGTTTAACAGTTTTTTCATATTGAGCAATTATGCTTTCTAATGAACGACCACGTTCCTTCATATCTCTTAACATACGTCTAATAAAACGTGTGTCATCATCAAGTTCAACAAATAGATTAATATCTGATAGTTCTCTTATCTTTTCATTTTCAAGAATAAGAATACCTTCAATAATAATAATAGGTTTTGAATATACGATTTCCGTTTCTAAGTTTCTAGTATATAAATCAAAATCATAAATCGGTTTTTGAATGGGTTCACCTTTCATTAAAAGCATAAGATGCTCATAAAGAAGCTCATTATCTAGTGAGCTCGGATGATCATAATTCATTTTGTAACGTTGTTCTAATGGCAAATTGGATTGACTAAGATAATAATCATCATGTTTGATAATTAAAACGTCATCGAGACTTGCTCGATCCAATATTTCCTGTACAACAGTGCTTTTTCCGGAAGCAGAACCACCAGATACTAAGATTAATAATGGCTTTTTCATGATGTTATCTCCAATCTAAATTTGACATTCTGGTGCTAAGTGTGACTGCAAATCTAAATCTAAAATGTCATTACACTCTTGATGTCTCTTAAACCAAACTACTGCATATGGGCAAGTAGCAACAACTTTATACCCCATTTTTTTTGCATAATCGTATACTTCCTGCATAAGCTGACCAGCAATACCTTGCCCTCTCAATGATGGGTCAACATATGTATGATCAACGACAACAACACCTTCTTCTATAAAAGGAAATGTTGCATCAATAATTAATTCCCCTGTATCATCGTTTACATATATTCTGTGGTTTTCATAATTATATTTCATTTTCTCATCGCCTTCTATATAAGTATATCAAAAATCATTGAATAACACGCATGTTTAACCTCTAAAAGTCATCATTTCATAGATTTTCAATTTTCTTTTGACGCTTTATAGTTAATGAGTATCTAATCAAATCATATGATTGATCAATAAGTTCACGAAGCAAATCATCGGGAACCCATCCATCAAGATTTATTGAGTTCCAATGTTCTTTATTTAAGTAATAACCCGGATTAATATCTTCGTATTCACTTCTAAGTAGTACACCATATTCTGGTTGAAGTTTAAGACTGATTATTTCTTTTTTTTCTTTGTTATGACCTATAAGAACAAACATTTTGTTGTCAATTAAATACCGCGTAGCATCCCATTCAAATTTATAATCTCTAGTTGAAGCGATTTTTTTTAAACAATAGGAATCAATCCAATCATATTTCATTCCATCACCCTTTGTATAATTATTTTCATCTTTAGTATATCATAACACACTAAAGTTATTTTATTTATAAATAAGGCGCTAATTTATTATAAAAAGAGCATTTATTTATAATTTTGTTGCAATCTTTGATATAATAATAGTATATTAAATTAAACAGTAGGAGATTATTATGACTAAAAAACAACTTATTCAAGAAACAGTATCAGTTAGCATTTCCATTATCTTTATTTTGCTTGCATTCATATTGAGCAAAGTCCTTGAACCAAATGCGCTCATCGTAGTTATATTATTTGGCTTGTCATTCTTAATTGGTGGATTTGCTAAAGCAAAAGAAGGTATCCTAAAGACGATTGAAAATAAATCATTAAATGTAGAAATATTAATGATATTAGCAGCACTTGGAGCTTTTATTGTTGGAAACTATTCCGAAGGAGCTATTTTAATTCTTATCTTTTCAATTAGTGGTGTCTTAGAATCATATGCAACATCAAAAAGTGAAAAAGCATTAACTAATCTATTAAAACTTGCACCTGAAACGGCTTTACTCTATGTTAATGGTAAGGAAAAGGAAGTTTTAGTTGCAGATATCAAAGTAAATGATCAAGTCATCGTTAAAGTTGGCCAAATGGTTCCAGTTGATGGTATGATTATTTCAGGTTCGACTTCCCTGAACCAAGCAGCAATTACAGGAGAATTTGTTCCTGTATATAGAGGTAAAAAGGAATCTGTTTTTGCAGGTTCAATCAATATCGAAGCAACTATTATAGTTGAAACAACGAAAGATCCTAGTGAATCCGTCGTTCAAAAAATCATTGATTTTGTAAAAAATGCACAAGAAGAAAAAACTGATTCGCAATCATTAATAGATAAAATTGAAAAATATTATGTGTATATTGTTATATTACTTGCTATTGTTTTCATGGTTGTTCCCCCATTATTTGGTTGGTTAACTCAATCAGAAGCATTTAGAAGAGGAATTATAGTTTTAGTAGTTGGTTCACCTTGTGCCTTAGTGGCCTCAATAACACCTGCAATGCTATCCGCATTATCAAATGCTGCTCATCATAGGATTCTTATAAAAGGTGGAAAGCACTTAGAAGAATTAATTGGTTTGAAAGCTGTTGTTTTCGATAAAACGGGAACGATTACTACTGGTATTCCTAAAGTTGTTCGCATTGAATCTATATCAGCACTTGATAAAGATATAATTCTTTCTATATTATATACACTTGAAAGACAATCAGAACATCCTCTTGCTAAGGCAATCGTTGAATCACTTGATGAAAAATATTTATTAAGTGATATAGAAACTAAAGAAGTTTCTGGCAGAGGTATGGAAGCAGTTTTAGATGGTGACGTTTGGCAAATCGGTAGATTTGAGCATTCATTACATCAAGAAATGGAAGAAAAATTAGATCGTTGTACTGGTTTAGGTCATAGTATTATTTCCATTATTAAAAATAAAGAGATGGTTGGATTCGCCGCCTTAATGGATACAATTCGTGAAAATGTAAAAGATGTTATGACTGCACTGAAAACCCAAGGCATTCAAACAGTTCTTCTAACTGGTGACCATAAGTTTACAGCGGCTGCAATCGCTAGAGAAGCTGGAGTCGATAGTTTTGAGGCTGATTGCTTCCCTGAAGATAAAGTAAGAAAGATTAAAGAATTACAACAATCATTCGGTAAAGTTATGATGATTGGTGACGGTATCAATGACGCTCCAGCATTAGCAATATCTGATGTTAGTGTTGCTATGGGTACAGGTACTGATGTATCACTTGAAACTGCAGACATCATCTTTATGAATGATAGATTAGAAAACTTACCTAAAATTATTGATTTATCGAAACGCATGCGTAAGGTTACTTTGCAAAACATTATATTCTCAACTTCTGTCATTTCAATATTGATGCTGAGTAACGTTTTCGGTTTGATTGAATTACCTACTGGGGTGATTGCTCATGAGACATCAACTATTTTAGTTATCTTAAATAGTTTAAGGTTATTATTGAAATAATAAAGCACGATGATTATTCGTAATCATTGTGTTTTTTTTTGCTTTAAAAAAGTTTTTATAAAATATATAATTTTATGTTACAATGTAAATATATATCAACTTAGAACAAACTGAATATGACTCATACTTGATTATGAAAAAAAGGAGAAAAAACAATGTTCTTTAACCAATTTTCCACAACAGCATTATTTATTGGTATCGCAGCGGTTTCATCTCTAATCGCTCTTCTTTATGCTTATGTACTCTATCGAAAAGTTACTAAAATGAAGGTTAACCACGCGAGAATTGAAGAAATTTCTTCTTTTATTCATGAAGGTGCTATGGCATTTATGAAACGGCAATATAGAATTATTATCTATTTTGCACTAGGTGTCGCTACACTTTTAAGCCTAACGGAATTCATACCAGCATTAAAAGGTGCTGAGGGTGTAGGATGGCGTTCTGCTATTGCATTTTTGTTTGGTGCTTTATTTTCAGGTTTAGCAGGTTGGATTGGTATGCATACTGCCACTAAGGCAAATGCAAGAACCACATCAGCTGCAAATACATCTGGCATGTCAGGTGCACTTAGAGTGGCGTTTTCTGGAGGTTCTGTCTTAGGCATAACAGTTGTCGGACTTGGACTATTTGGACTTACGGCGCTATTTTTTATATTCTATTGGGCATTTGGTGGGAATAGTATTGATCCAAAAGAGCAGTATTTCGCATTAACTCATGCCGTTAATACAGTAACTGGTTATGGACTTGGTGCTTCACTTATCGCATTATTTGGCCGTGTTGGCGGTGGAATATTCACAAAAGCTGCTGATGTCGGTGCTGACTTAGTTGGTAAAGTCGAATCAGGTATACCCGAAGATGATCCTAGAAATCCAGCAGTTATTGCTGATAATGTTGGAGACAATGTAGGTGATATTGCAGGGATGGGCTCAGATTTAACTGAATCCTATGTTGGTTCAATCATTTCAGCACTTACGCTTGGTCTTTATGCATTCGTATCATTTACACCTCATAACGTTGCTGACGGCTCGGTTATAATGACAAATAACGTTTTTTCTGGAATTATAGGTTCAGTTATTTTCCCATTACTTATTGCAGGATTAGGAGCATTAGCTGCTGTTGCTGCAGTATGGTTTATTAGATCAAGAGATTGGAAAAATCCACAACTAGCATTAAGTATATCTACCTATGTTGCAGCAGGTATTATGCTTATAGCAACATTTATTTTTAGCCAAATCATATTTGATGGCGTCAGAGCTTGGGGAGTCTTTGGTGCTGTTGCAACAGGTTTAATCGTTGGTATTGGTATCGGATTTATCGCTGAATACTATACTTCTGGAGATTATAAACACGTTAAGGAAATTGCTCAACAGTCTTTAACTGGTCATGCGACAAATGTTATATCAGGATTTGCAGTAGGAATGCTCTCTACTTTCCTAACTGTTTCTATATTAGTAGCTGGTATCGTTATATCCTATCTTTTTACGAATGACATGTATGGTATTGCACTCGCTGCAGTTGGTATGTTATCAACAGCAGGTATTACAATTTCTGTTGATGCTTATGGTCCAATTGCTGATAATGCAGGTGGTATCGCGCAGATGAGTAAATTAGATGAGGGTGTTAGAAAGATTACTGATAAGTTAGATTCTGTTGGAAATACGACAGCAGCAATCGGTAAAGGTTTTTGTATTGGTTCTGCAGCTTTAACTTCTATTGGTTTATTCTTTGCATTTGAAAAATCTGCTGGATTATCAGATGCAGATGGCATTAATATCTTGCAACCAGGGGTTATGATTGGTGTCTTTATTGGTGCAATGCTTCCTTATTTATTTACAGCATTAGTAATTAAATCTGTCGGTAAAGCAGCGAATAAAATGATTGAAGAAGTTAGAACTCAATTTTATGAAGATCCTGGTATTATGTTAGGAACTTCACTTCCAAATTATGCAAAATGTGTCGATATTTCAACAAAAGCTGCTCTTAGAGAAATGGTTTTACCAGCTTTAATTGCTGTTTTATCTCCAATCATTGCAGGCATATTTTTAGGTGCTGAAGGCCTTGGAGGTTTACTCGTCGGTGGTTTAGTTTCAGCAATCATGCTTGCAGTCTTTATGGCAAACTCAGGTGGAGCTTGGGATAATGCTAAAAAGCATATTGAAGAAGGAAATTTAGGTGGTAAGGGTTCAGAAGCACATAAAGCCTCTGTTACAGGAGATACAGTTGGAGACCCATTTAAAGACACAGCTGGGCCATCAATGGATATATTAATTAAACTTATGAGCATTGTTTCATTGATTATCGTCCCTATCTTAGCTGAAATAGATCCTATCTTAAAATTTCTATTTAATTAAAAATAAAGCCTTCAGGAAAATCCTTGAAGGCTTTTTTTATTGTTCAATACAATTTTTTATCTTTAATTTTTTTAACATTTTATGTCAATCATCTATATTAAAAATAATGAACTCATTAATTATATTTTCAGACACCATTAATCTTTTCCTCTCAAAGAAAATATATACTCTTATAATTGAATAATAAAAAAACGGCTATAGCCGTTTGCGTTTGTAAGTGGCGCCCACACCAGGACTCGAACCTGGGACCCCCTGATTAACAGTCAGGTGCTCTAACCAACTGAGCTATGTAGGCACATCGGTTTAGCGACACTTGTTTCATTTATTAAAATAAGTAAGATTTGCCTGGCAACGTCCTATTTTCGCTCCTTGGAACTATCTTCGGCGCTGAAGTGCT
>CAZKLF010000041.1:0-4833 GCA_964553665.1 uncultured Mariniplasma sp.
AGGCAACATGATGACTACTAAAGAGAAAATATTAAATAAATTCAAAGCAATGATTTCAAAAAGAAAAAAGAAATCGAACTTAAATGACAATTCATCACAAAAATTAGAATCTAACAATCATCTAAAAAATGGTGAAGTGATTATCTCTATGCAAAATATTGAAGTTCAGTTTGAAGTTAGAAAACGTTTCTTAACAGCAATACGCAATGTATCACTTGATATTAAAAAGAATGAAATACTTGCTATCGTTGGTGAATCAGGCTCTGGGAAATCAGTATTAACTAAGACTCTAATTGGTATGCTTGATGATAATGGGCATGTTTCTAATGGTCATATCTACTATTCTGGCGTAGACTTAACAAGATATAAAGCTAACGAAGATTGGATGACTATTAGAGGGAAGAGAATTGCAACTATTTTCCAAGATCCTATGACTTCACTTAATCCACTTAGAAGAATTGGATCACAAATCACAGAAGTAATTAGATTACACCGTGGCGTAGATAAAGAGACAGCTAAAAAAGAAGCTATTTTGCTTCTTGAACGTGTAGGTATTAGTGATGCTGAGACGCGTTTTCGGGATTATCCATTTCAATATTCTGGTGGAATGAGACAGCGTGTTGTTATTGCAATAGCATTAGCTTGTAGACCAGACATTTTAATTTGTGATGAACCAACAACTGCACTAGATGTAACCATCCAAGCACAAATTCTAGAGCTTATTAAATCTCTAAAAGAAGAATTTGGGTTTACTGTTATTTTTATCACTCATGATTTAGGCGTAGTTGCTGAGATAGCTGATCGTGTTGCAGTTATGTACGCAGGTCAAATCATAGAATTAGGTACAGCTGAGGATATATATTATGATCCAAGACATCCTTACACTTGGGCACTACTCTCATCACTTCCACAACTTGGAGCTAAAGATGAAGAGTTGTTTTCAATTGCTGGGACACCTCCTTCACTTTATAATATAGTGGTTGGAGACGCTTTTGCACCACGTAGTAGTACTGCAATGAAAATTGATTTTGTTAAAGAAGCACCAATATTTAATATTTCAGAGACCCACTATGCGAAAACATGGCTTTTAGATCCACGTGCACCTAAAGTTGAACGTCCTAAGATTATCGGCGAAATCTCACAACGTGTAGCAGATATTTATTCAGGAGGGGACAAAAAATGAGTAAATTTTTAGATAAAATTACAAGACGCAATCAGCCTCATGAAATCGTATATCCTGATAATGTCCCAACAATCGATTCGTCTAATGGCAGAGAAATTTTACTTGAAGTTAAAGATGCTGATGTTTATTTTAAAGTTGGACACAATATTGTAAAAGCATGTAATAATTTAAATTTTAAAATCTATAAAGGTGAAATATTTGGGCTAGTTGGTGAATCGGGATCCGGTAAAACAACGATTAGTCGCGCAATCATCGGTATTAATCATCTTAGAAGAGGTGCGATTTATTTTCACGGCCAAAACATTGCTAAAAAATTACCAAAAAAAGAACGTAAAGAAATTAAACATAGCATTCAAATGATCTTTCAAGACCCAGCAGCGTCATTAAATGAACGCGCTAATGTTGACTATATTATTTCTGAAGGTTTATACAATTTTAAACTTTTCAAAAATACCGAAGATCGTTTAAAAAAAGTTTATAAAATGTTAGAAGAAGTTAGTTTATTACCTGAACATTTATCTCGTTATCCACATGAATTTTCTGGTGGACAAAGACAGCGTATTGGTATTGCTAGAGCGCTAGTCATTGAACCAGAACTTGTTTTAGCTGATGAGCCAATTTCGGCATTAGACGTTTCTATTAGAGCACAGATTCTAAATTTACTTAAAAAACTTCAAGGTGAGCATGATTTAACATATCTTTTTATTGCTCATGATTTATCAATTATTAAGTACATTTCAGATCGAATTGCTGTCATGCACCAAGGATATATTGTTGAACTTGGAGATGCAAATGATATTTATCAAAATCCGATACATCCATATACCAGAGCATTATTGACTGCAATCCCACAACCTGATCCTCATTCGAAAAATGATAGAGTTAAAGTTATATATAAAAAAGGTGATATCAATTATGAAGAAAATACATTTATTGAAGTTTCACCAAACAGATATGTACTTGGTAATGAAGAATTGATTAAGAAATGGATGAAATAATAAAAGTACTCTACAGAGTGCTTTTTTATCTTGAGGTATAAAAATGAAATCATACTTATTATCTATAGGAATTCGCATTATAGTGCCATTGATGTTGGGTTTAATTATTTTTTTAATCGCTGAAAAATCTATTTACTTGCAATTATCTCTATTTGTTTTCGGTGTAATTGGTTTGATGGTTTGGTTAGGGAAGTACAACCATTTGGATCGTCAAAACATGAAAAATTATGGATCAACAAAAATGGATAAAACGTCTACTGAGTATCTTACTTTTCGTAGAAGTCAAAGGATTGTTTTGTATTCCTCACTTTTAAATATTGCTTTTTCCTATTTAATATTCTTCATATTTGGAGCGTGATCATGGAAAAATTTATTAATCATATATTCATTGATTTTCCTATTCATTTAAATTCTATAAAGGAAATCGACAAAGGATACCAACTCACTTTTAGGAATCAAAAACGATACAAAGTGGATCATGTGAGTGTAACTTTTGGGAAGGAATTAATTCAATTAGACATTGATTCTGACCAAGAGTATTTTTATGCTGTTATTGGGAAGAAATCCGGTTCAGTTAGCGAAAAATCCTTTTGCATTAAAGATGTAGTCATTGAGGGTGTTGTTTATTCGACTAAAGATTATGAGAAATTAAACATTAGTCCATCTGAAAGTGTGCATACTCTAAGATATGAGCGTATATTCTACCAGCATAAAATAGGCGAACAAATTAGCAGACCTTATAGAGAAGTAAAATTTATCGCACAAAATAATCCGTTTTATTGGAAGTGTGTGTGTGGAAATACTAATCTAGAAGGTGAAGATACGTGCCATTTGTGTGGTGTTCAAAAAGACGAGCTTTTTGCTAAAGAATTGGCAATAGCAGAAGAAACAAAATATACGCAACATCTCGTAACATTACACAAAAATCTTTTTATTTGGTTGCTTATTTCTTATTTCTTCCAAATTGCATATCAATCGCTCATGGGTGATTTCCTTTTTGATAACTATTTAAAAAATCAATTTTTAGGTGTCCTAAATCGAATTGTTCTACCGACATTTCTCATTTTCTCGATGATAGGCGTCATTTTTTCCAGATTGTATTATAAAAAGAAAATATCAAAATTTCTAATAGTTTTAAATATTTTAATTTTCATATATTTAAATACATTAGCAATTTTTTATTTTGTTGGAAGCAGCTATAATCTTATTTTTGTAATTGCATTGAATATTGGTATTGCTGGAGTCTTTATTTATAATTTTAAGATTAAATTTAACAATTTATTAACAAGTGTTCTCGTTTTCTTTGCGATCATTTCTTCTATTGCGATACTTCTACAATATAATGTTCTAGGCAGATACAACTTAAGTATTCAAAGTAATGGTATTCATTTGATTGTTCAAACTAACGAAAAAAACTATACTGTTCCAGAAATGATTGGCGGAATTAAAGTTTCTGATGTGTCTTTTCCTAACACGGAGGATTATCTAATTGAGCAATTAGTGATAAGTCGATATGTAGAAAAAGTATCATATAGAACTGCTATTGTTCTTGATCATCTAAACACAATTTCTGTTGTACCTGAAAATACGAGTTTCTATGTTGAAGATAATGTATTATACCAAATAGACGGTTCTATTCGAATGGTTCCAATAAGCATAGAATCGCTTTATATAGATGACGAAGTGATAGTTCAAGGACCATTTAAAGATTTAATAAACTTAAAATCATTAACCATCGGTAGCAATGTAAAAGTAATAGAAGATGAAGCATTTATCGGTGCTATTAATCTTGAGTCACTCACATTTGAGCAAACCAGTACCATTGAAACTATTGGAGACCGTGCATTTGCTAATGCTGCTAAATTAACAGAAGTCACCTTGCCAATTTCTCTGCAAAGCCTTGGATTAGGAGTTCTCGCAGGTGCAAATAGCTTAGAGTCACTCACCTCACCATTTATTGGAAATGAGCGTGAAACCAGTGATATCTTAGCTGAGAGCCACGATATACTTGTTTATTTCTTTGGAAGTAATACTTATTTACATAACAATCTCATTCCACAATCGTTAAAATCAGTTGAGTTTTATGACATTCAAATGATTCATAATACAACGTTTTATCGTGTTTCTAGTTTAGAATCAATTGTGATTTCAAGTAATCTTACTCAAATTGGAACTCGAAGCTTTTATGGAACAACAGATTTAATATCTTTTATTGTTCCAAATGGAATTACTGTGATTCCTCAATATGCTTTTGAAAAAAGTGGTATTAGGACAATTACAATCCCTGCTTCAGTGACACAGATTGATGCCAATGCATTTAAAGATACAACGCTACAAACCGTTATTTATTTAGGTGATATCAATGACTTAAATATTGAACCAACTGGAAATGACAGCTTGTTAACTGCTTTAGGACTTATCTAATTATCAAATCAAAAACTAGATCCAACTAAGTTTTATGGATTTAGTTTTTTTTATGTTCAATTTTACTTTTTGTTTTACAAAGACATATTTGTATGATACTATTTTCATAACATATAATTTATATTAGAAGAGGAGTAAAACATGAAAAAAATAGTTTCTTTATCAATTGCTTTTATTTTTATATTATTGTTGGTTTCATGTGAACCAACTGTAGAAGTATCTGAATAT
>CAZKLF010000041.1:4933-7434 GCA_964553665.1 uncultured Mariniplasma sp.
TATTTTTATATTATTGTTGGTTTCATGTGAACCAACTGTAGAAGTATCTGAATATGTTGTCTCATTTAATGCAAATTCAGAAAATATAATCAGCGACCAGACTTTAGTGAAAGACGGGTTAGTTGCTGAACCAGCAGCAATCACCAAAGATTCATTTGCATTTGGACATTGGTATGTATCTGATGAAAGCATTCCTTATGACTTTGATACACCAGTCACATCTAATCTAACGCTTAATGCACTTTGGTTAGAAGTATTTCAAGTGACATTTAATAAAAACAACGATACTGAAAATATGATCGTTGATGCAACTGATGGGCAGAGTGTAGCTAGAATTGCTGACTCAACCAAAGAAAATTATACATTCGCATATTGGTATATCACTGATGACAGTGTTCCTTATGTTTTTGACACTCCGATAACAGGAGATCTTGCTTTAAATGCAAAATGGGAAATTACAGAAGCTGGCATCATTGCTTTAATTAATCAAGATATTGCTTATGCTGAAGAACATTTGTATTTAAGTGATTATCAACTGAACTATGAAAGAACTGGACAAGTCAACGATAGTTTTATCGGATGGATTGTAAGTTCTAAATACATTACAAGTAATGGTACACTCGTTCGTATTTCTGATGATACAGAAGATTCAATAGTAGCCGTGACAGCTATATTCACATTAAAAAGTACGACAATTGAGAAAACATTTCAAATTGACTTAGCTTTAAAAGATGTTGTCATTGCAGAAACGCGTTCTGTTCCATTTGAAAATTTAACAATAGAGTATGATATTGCAGATGGTAATCTTGATCTATATTATGAAGAGGGCGGATCAGTGCCATATGTTAAATTGGATGATTTCTTTAGTTTATTACGAGGATTTATAGATCCTGATATTGACTTCACCAAGACAATCACGAGTGATGAATATGAAATGGAATATCAGTACTACGATGAGGAAGAAGATTATACTTATGATCTGATTTTAACAATCAATACTACTGAAAATACAATTTCAGTCAACGATCCTGGTTTCTATTGGGCATATGTTTATTCAAGTGCAACCAATTATGGTCGTCACATTAACTATTTGAGGGATTATCTCGATGCATCTGACGAAGAAGGCGGAGACCTTGTCTATGATTTAGATGATTATGGTATGGATGCTCTATTTTACGAAGATAGCTTGGTCATTCCATTTAACTTAACAAATCAATTATTTGCTAGCCCTAATTATTTCAATGTTTATTATAACTATGACCATCTCTATAGTAATTACTTCCAAGGTAGTGATGAAGACAACTTGGTTGGCACGAGTTCAATGAATGGAACGACATTACCTGTTGATTTAGTTATTCATAATTTTAATATGCTTGCTTTCAATCTAGATAATTTTTATGGATTAAGAGACATCAAGGAAGTGGATACATATTATGATTTGCTTTATGCAAATAAAACAAGTTTATTATCAACAAGAGCAAAAACTTTTGATAACACTTTATTTAATTTGATCTATAAAACATTTGATGATCCACACACAAACTATGCATCACAATCTTATTTTAACTTTTCCACCTGGGATGGACCCATACTAAACTCACTTGATCAATTAGGACCTAGACATAGATCACTTTATGAAGATGGATACTGGGCAGTCGATGATGAAATTCATTATAAATGGGGATACGCTGATTCAGATAGACCACTTTATTGGTTTGCAGATGATGAAATGAAGACAGCTGTTATAACTCTTAATGACTTTTACACAGCTGATATTACTGAAGATTCAGTATTTAATAGTGAGATAATTACAGATTTATTTGAAGGTGTGACACAATCGTTAGTTCCTACAATGAGTTTCGGTGATAAATTCTTTTATTTTAATAGCGGTACACTAGACTACGATTTTTCTGAAATTTTGGTGAAACATGTTGATGTAACCGATTATACAAATTATCAAAGTGTACTAACTAGTTTTGGTTATGTTTATGATGCTGAAAATGATTTCTATACAATGACGATTAATAGTCTTCCATATACTTTAAGTCTTTCTTATGATGAAGAATATAGTGCAATCTACGTAGGAATTATTCAAGCAGAACTTCCATCAGAGGATATTGGAGATATTTTTGTAACAGATAGTTCGGATATCGCTTATACAGATAGTGCTGTTTACATGGAATTCATGTTAGAAGAAATCGTTGAAGCAAGTCCACTTGTCGAAAATGTTATTTTAGATTTAACTGATAATGGAGGCGGTAATTCTGGTGCTTTATATCGTGTTGTGGGTTTTATCACAGATCAACCATTCAAAGCGACTTCAATAAATGTAGGCACCGGACGCAAAACAACGAGTTATGTTCAAATTGAAGGCATTGATTCTTATAGTTCTCTTAATTGGGCGCTCCTAACATCATCTGCAACATATAGTGCTGCTAATAAATTGGCAACAATCTTTATGGAAAATCAATTGGGACCAATTATTGGTGTTCAACCTGGTG
>CAZKLF010000042.1:0-7355 GCA_964553665.1 uncultured Mariniplasma sp.
AGAAAAAACACTAAAGTGAATAGTAAAAAAGACTTAAGTAAATCTGAAACTAAATAGCCAGTTTTATGTTATTTTTTGTTTGAAGGTTACATAACCATTCTAAGTAATGATATTGGCCTTACTAGGAGTATACAATTGTTTCAAAATTAATTTCATAAGGTACAATTTATTTAGTGAAAATGGCGATAAATTTTGTAATAACAAGACAGTATAAAAAAGGAGTATATAAAAATGAATATCGAGCAAGCAAGATTGAAACGAATTGTGGAGAATTCTATTGGTTCATTTAATACAAATGAGAAGTACTTGCTTGAAAATAATTTAAGCGAGCGTTGCATTTGCGCGCGGTTTGCTCTCTATCTTCAAAATGAAATTTCAGGTTCATGCACTTATCAAGATTATATTGTTGATGTTGAGTATAATCGAGGAGCTAAAGGTAAGGATTATGAACCGAAAAGACTTAATGACAATGACAAACCAATAACAGTTGATTTAATTGTGCATAAACGAGGATTTAGCGAACAAGTTCGTCAACACGGTGAAAGGCAAATAATAGGATACTGCAATTTAATTTGTATAGAAATGAAGAAACCACGCAATACAACCAGGTCGAATATTGCTATTTTGGCAGATAAAGAGAGGTTGAGAACAATGACCAGAAATAACGAAGGCTTCTCATATAGTATTGGATTTATGATCTTTGTTAATAGTGACAGTCTATCAATAAATGAGTCATTTTGTGATGTGTATATTTAATGCTAAAAATAAGAATCCAAGAGATAAACAAGAAGATTGCTACAGATGAAATTGGATCGGCATGGAATATAAACAGTGCCTCACTATCCTATATGCGTAGAAAAATAAGTGTGTTTAAAAAGTAAGGATGCGCAGAATTTAATGGGGTGCGTAAAAGTATTAAAATAGTTAACCAAAACATTAGTATTTATTGTGTGAAGACTTAATTATGCAATTAAAAATGCTTGTCTTATTTGTCCGATTTAAATATGAATATGTGCTCTTTCTTTGACATTGTACCATGATTAAATACATGGAGGTGTAAATATTGAAAACTGAAATTGAAAAACTTCGTCAAGAAGCCATTGATAGATATATTTCAAATAATTTCGATTTAACTAGAGATGTTGAAATAGAGCTGAGTGATGTAAATGGATATCATGGTAGAGAAATCCTTGAACTTCTTCAAAATATTGATGATGTATTCGAAAAAAATGGCAATCACAATAACGCAAAACCAGTAATTGCTGATATCGAATATATGAACAATGTTTTAACAATATCCAATACTGGGACAAGGTTTGATTATGAAGGCATTAAAGCCCTAGTATTTGGTCATATAAGTGCTAAGGGGAGTGAAAACATTGGAAGTAAAGGTTCTGGGTTCAGAAGTGTACTTAACTGGTCGAAAAAGGTTGAGATTTTTTCTGGTAGTTATAAAATAAGATTTTCAGAAGAATATGCTAGGAATGAGTTCAATAAAGTAGCTAATAAAGAAAATATATTAATTCAATTAGAACAACAATTAAGTAAAGAAAAAGAAGATTTATATTTTCCTATTCTATCAATGCCACAATATATTGAGGATGATTTTGAGTCACAGTTTGATACAGTGATAAAGATTTATATCGAGGATGAACTTAATGTTGGTGACTATAGCTTAGAAAATCAGCTAAATAAATTAGATGAGGATTACAGAACTTTATTATTTTTACCTAACTTAAATCAAATAAGCATTAAAACAAAAACTACAAGTGTAAAATATATAAAAGAAATTGCTTCAGATAAACTAGATTTAATTATTTTAAAAAAAGTTTATGATGATGTTGAAATAAAGGAATCATATTATTCAAAGAAAAAGAGTTTAGTGAACCTTCATGGTAATAAATACTTATTGATAGCTGTCCCAGTGGACATTAAACTAGAAAATTATAGCATATACTCATATTTTCCAACAAAAGAAAAGTCCCCTTTTCCGGCTTTATTGCATGCTCCTTTTATTTTGAGTTCTGATAGAAATTATATTCCTACAGACAACAAAGAATTCAATAAAGAATTATTCAAGGACCTAATAGTCATGTTAATAGAAATGGCAAATGAGTTAATTTCTTCAAAATTTATTAATAACAGTTCTTATCAAGCTATAGAAATTATTACACCAAATAACTTGACTCTTGAATCTTGGAAGTTTCAGGGGAAATTCGGTGATTTCAATCTTGAACATTTTTTCTTTGATAAGGTTAAAGATGCAAAAGTATTCCCGTTAATTAATGGGGGATATACAGGAATTATTGATGATGTAAAACGGATTAAGCAACAGGTCCCTTATGCATTCAAATGTGATAATTTCAAAAACCTATTAGCGCACTTTGATACTGAAGAAGAAAACAATCTTGTTACAAAAATAGCTGAAATGACTGACATTAACATTAACTTTACTAGTGAAAAATTGTGTGATGTTATGGAACAAATTAATGAAGTTTCGATTTCTAATAATATAGATATGTTTATATGGTGGAATGAGCATTATAGAAAATCACCAATTTCTCCCAAGTTATTAAAGGATAGTTCCGGTTCTTTGATTAATTATGATCGAAATGATAAAATATTTTTACCTACAGATACAGGAATTAATACTTTACCTAGTGACTTAGATTTTGTAACATTGGTAGTGTTATCAAATGAATACACAAATGAATTTATTCGACAAATCCGAAGTAAAGATAATTTGAATTGGGAATTGAATAAAAACAAGTATGATAGTAAAACTACTGATAAAAGAATTCTAGCCTCTTATAGTGAAAAGTATAAGAATAAATTCACAGAGCAAAGTAGTCGCGAAATAATTGTTAGGTCAGTGAATGAACAAGTAAAGGACTCTAATGAAGCTGGTAGAGTTATTCTTTGGTTGTATAGCCTATATAATCAAGATTACATCCGAAATGATGAATGGATAAAGAAAATTCCATATATATTGCCAACTGAAAACGGAATTGAAACAGTTAATTATGTCTATATTGGAGATAAGTGGAACAACGATCTAGGATCTAGGTTGTTTTGTGATAGTAAATATAAGCAATTTGTCACACCACAGACTATAGGAATTAAGGATGAAGAAGTAAATATGTTCACCGAGTTTTTAATGATTCTAGGCGTTAAGAAGTATCCAGGAATAAATAAAACATATTTCGAAAACCACAGATTTAAGAGTTACTTAGAGAAAAAGAAAAATTATGGATTTAACTTAAATTATATCTATACATATATAATTGATGATTTTGAGAACATAATTAAACAACTCGATACAAACACAATTGTTGAATGGATTAACCAAGATCAAAAAATGAGAGAATTATTATTATCTTTAAATCGCGATACTCAGGTAACTCAACAAAGCAATTGGACGGGAGAATATTTACCATCCAATGTGTACATTATGTACGTTCTTAATCTTATACAATGGATTGAAATAGATGGTAAAAAGTATAAACCAAATCAAATAGTCACATATGAAAAAATTAAAACTAATGTTCCAAACCTATGTGGAATAAATGAGACAGAATTAAAAGACATTATTGGAAATGATTTGTTTAAATTGTTGGAATTTAATGTTTCTCTCGGTCACCTATACCCTCAACAAATAAACGATATATTATTTAAACTTCCAGATTTTGATAAAACAGGCGAGATTAGCAGGAAACTGTATCTTGAAATCATCAGAAACAAACAAAACATACAGACATCAAAATCTTATAATACAAAAGACATTAAAGTCTTATGTAAATCTGGCAAATATATTGATTCAATAAACGTTAAATATGCAGATAAGAAATATCCTCGAAAAGTAGAAGAAGCTAATAACTTTATTTGGATTCACCCAAAACAAAGTACTGAAACAATTAAAAATTGGTTGGGAGTTTCTCGTTTTGAAATGACCTTGGAACTAGTTAACAAGATTGAACACCAAAAAATAAAGAAAGATTTTGAATTGGAGATTAATCATTTGAAAGTTGCAATATTATCAATGATTGAAACCACTAATGAAACAAATATTAATAGAATAAGGAATGTAAAAATAGTTCCATGTTTAGAAATAGAAACTAGAAATCTACATGAAGATATAATGAGTTTAGATAATTATTTTTATATCGAGGAAGACAATGTTCAATATATTAAAATACCAAGAGATATTGATAAAATATCAATGCTACTAGATAGAACAGAATTTTCTTCAGCGCTTTATGAAATATTCAAATATTATTTAACTCTAGAGTTAGATGAAGGTTTAGTTAATTGGTTAATATCAAAAAATCATGATAATAGAAAGAAAATAATAAGTGATAGATACGGAACCGATAAGTGGAATGACACATACAAGATTTTAAACAAAACGAATTTAGTCAATGAAACAATTTCTAATTGGTTTGCTGAAAACAATTTAGATAGCGAACTGTTTTTACAAATTAAAAAAATTGATTTTTCAAATTCATCCAGCATCGACTTTGAAATTTTAATTGATGCACTAAAGTCCATAGACGCAAATATAAAGGATTTAAACAAACTTGATGAAACGTTGTTTATTAATACGAAAGATTATTGGCGACAAAAGGTCAAATTCTTTACTGAATCTTATGAGGAGATATATAAAGTCAACTTGTATGGAGAGTTACTGAATGAAGGCAAACCAAAACAAGAAATGTACTTAAGTCAAGTTAAGGAGTTTGGAAAATTTCCATTTAATGATGATGAAATTCCAAATGATGTTATATTTGATTATGAGAAGAAAATCATTCAAAAATTCAATGCTTTAGAAGCAAAATTTAATATTGATGTAAAATTAGAAGAAATTTATTCTAACAACTTGATGCAAATAGATTCTAAAGTTAATGACAATAGATTTAATGATTACATTAATGAAAATCATAAGTTAGAATCATTAATCTATTTTTTATCACAAGAATATGAAGAATTAATTATAAAAGACTTTAATGAAACCTTTCCACCTATTGATAACGATGAGAAATTGGATCCAGTCGAAGAAGAAAAAATAATTGTAGCTACCTTAACGGATAGAAGAGTTGAACCAAGAATAACTAAATCGACAGAGCCTTATAACTTTACATCGAAGACAACAACAAGGACTAGGACCACTAGAGAGAAATCAGATAGAACTAAACTCAAAAATGGTAAAAAGGCGGAAAAATTGGCATATATTGCTCTCTTAGAAAAACACACATCACTTAAGTGGACATCAGAAAATGCTGATAAAGGATTGCCTGAAAGAAATAAATCAACTGTATTTGATATGTACTACATAAATAGTAAAGGCAAAGTATATGTAGAAATTAAAACATTGTCTAATGAGTTTTATATGTCAGCATCAGAATATGAATTTGCGAAAGACAATGAAGATTCATACGAGTTGTATTTTGTTGATTTAGATAAAAAAGAAATTTTGGCACCAATGAAAATAACAGAGTTTGAGAATGTAAAAACACCAACAGAATATAAGTTTTCTATAAAATAAAATCTTTAAAACTTCCTATTTAGATTTAATTGTTATCAATTTGATCATCAATAATTCCTTGAAGAGTTTCAACGATTGCATAATCAAATTCCTTGGTACAAAGGGTAATGCAGGATAAACCTGTAAATAATTGGCATAAGCCAAAAGGAGATACTTATGAAAAGTATTGAGATTAATGTACCAAGGAATTTGATTAAGAAGTTTTATCCACATCCAGAACCATATGGCGATGGTGATTATGTTGTTGATTTAATCAATGGCATGTATACAGATGTTTTTTATCGTGAAGAGGGAGATTTTATCACCATCACAAGTGATAAAGATTTAATCTCATATCTTAAGAAGAATCAGATGAAAGCAAGAGACTATTTTTTTAGAAATGGAGTTTTTTCATTACGTCATGTTCAGGATTGCGATACTGAACTCATTCAAGATTGGAAAAAGAATTCACCAATCATTGTAGAATTAGACATCCCAGAAGAGCACAGCTTACCATCTGAATTTATGTTTTGTTTTTATTGGATTGAAGTTGGAAAAGCTGTGATAGAAGAAAACAGAATGTATCTTGATGTCTATGAGAAGAAATTAATCCATATGATCGACATTGGCGTTGCTATAGATTTAATCATTGAATCAATAAAAAGGCATAGTTAATTGTTATTTACAGCCTTAGACATGAAATACATTGCTTATGCAGCATCAAAAAAAGAAGCTATAAGATATGCTGCTTACTTAGTTCGTTGTGATTTCTATAGGTTACCACATGAGTTTTCAGAAGATCAAAATAATTAATGAGGAGGAAATGGAAGATGCTAACAGATAAGCAAGTTAAAGGTGATGCGTATGAAGATTTTTCTAGACAAATACTATTATTGGAAAATATTACTTGGAATGATGAAGGAATGGTATTTGATAAGGTTGAATCACCTTCAAAAATACAGGGGAAATCAGGTGCAAAACACCAAATAGACATTCATCTTACTTCCACTAATTTTCCGGGATATCATTTAATCTGTGAATGCAAAAATTATAAAAATGCAGTTGAAAAGTCCCTTGCATGTTCATTTATAACAGTGATTCATGATATAAAAGAAGAACATCCTGAATGGGGAATTATTGGTGCATTTTTGTCTAATAAAGGATTTAATTCTGGTGCGGTTAAAGTTTTAGTATACTATGAAATTGCACCACTATACCTAGAAGATGTATCTAGTAAAACTGTTAAAATCACTACTACTACATCATCTACACGAGCGATCATATCAGTGAAAAAAGCTAATTATTCAGATGGTTCCGAAGTGGATTTGCATGAATATTTTAGAAATAATGATCGGGGTGAGTTTTTCCTAATAGAGACAATAGTTGGTCATTATAAATTATATGATGAACAAGGAAGGCTCATAAATGATGTAATTAATTATGTTGGTAATTTTAAGACTGGCGAAAGAGGATCAGTTAATAATGAGTTTGATTATTTTTTTGGTATGACATGTGGAAAAAAACTTGAGTCGATTGAAGGAACTATAGATGGTAAAGCTACAACTTCGTTTGCCCCACATAGCAGTATTATTAAATCAACAGTAAAAGGTATATTACGAGAATCAAAGGATGTTGTATACCATTTTGTTAAGGATGGTAGCGTAAAAAAAATAGACTATTCTAAAGTTAGAGATAGTGAGTAACTTTAGTATTTTTGTGCCCAGCATTCAATTAACTATGTTACGTAATAGATAGCTGTACGCAAAAGGCAATTAAACGGGTTCACACCTCTTGCCTGATTAAAAAGAGGCTTCTATTTAGGGGTGCTAAAAAA
>CAZKLF010000043.1:0-7195 GCA_964553665.1 uncultured Mariniplasma sp.
GATGAAAATCATTGGATGAATTAAAGAAATCCAGAAATACTTAATTTTAATTTTTTCATTAAACACTACGAAATAAAATAATATATAAATAATCGGAATAACAGTGTGCAAAAGTTGTTGCATCAATCCAATACTGGACATATAGGATGACAGGAAAATATGGAAAATCAGACCTGTAATTGTTATATCAATCAGTCCTATAAAACATAATATGGGATACCATCTATTATTATTTTTTTTCAAAAGAAATAGAGACATAATTATAAATATTAAGAAATTGCTTTGAGTCGTGAAATAAAATATTGTGACTAAGAATCTCTCTAAAGGATTATCATCAATAAATATACGCCCTATTAGTAAAGACACGGCTAATAGAGAAAAAAGAAAAACAAAAATAGAAAAAGAAGTAACAAGCTTTTTATTATTTCGTAACTGAAGAACTAAATTCATTTTAAATCCTCATTCCATTTATTCAAAAAATGAAATTATCTCTTTGTGTGATTTTAAAGTGCTTAATGCTATAAGTAATTTTATTCTTGCTTTTTGACTATTTAAATTTTCAGCAAAAATCACACCCATAGATTTAAGGTGATGTCCGCCACCTTCATAACCATATGTATCTAATACACGTCCCATAGGGCATCGAGAAGTTAGAACAACAGGTATACCTTTCTCAATTGCTAATTGAATCCCACTTATCATAGGAGGTGGAACATTACCTCTTCCAAGAGCTTCAATAACAATTCCATTAATACCACGTTCTATTAGTAAGTTTAGTATAAGTGAACTTGAGCCTGAATAAACTTTGATAATTTCAACTGATGCATTTAATATAGATGGTTTCAAATGTAAGTGTTTATGATGAGCATCATGATAATATAAAACATTGTCTTCATCGATAATACCAATATGACCAAACTCCATAGACTTGAAAGTGTCTAATGCTAGAGTATGTGTTTTGGTTACCTCAGAAGCAGCATTAATTTCATCATTCATTACCAATAAAACACCTTTATCACGGGAATCTGAGGATGAAGCAACACGGATTGAAGATACTAGATTACTAAGACCATCATAACCAAGCTCAGAAAATGAACGCATAGAACCAGTAAAAACAACTGGTTTTTTTGATTCTAAATAAATATCTAAGAAGTAAGCAGACTCTTCAATAGTATCAGTACCATGAGTTATAACCACGCCATCAATCTCATCTTTCAATAAATAAGAATCAGTTAACTGAGCCAATGAAAGCATATTTTTTGGAGTCATCGAAGGCGATGGCATAAGGGAAAACTGGTGTGAAAGCAATTGAATACCGCTTATTTCTGATGTGATACTATTCAATAATTCTGATTGATTATCAGTAATATTAGTCTTACTTGACGAGTCAAGTTTTTGCATTGAAATGGTACCACCTGTAAAAATGATCAAAATTGTTTTTTTCTTCATATTATCACCACCTATATTGTATCATATTTGCGTTTTTTTGCGATATGAGAAATATAAGTTTAGTATTAGTCAATTTTTGATAGTTCACACGTTATTAGTGCACAAGAAGCCGAAGTTTGCACATAAGCAACTAACCAACATACCCACATAAAACTCGTTAACCGCACAGTAACGATTATATCAATAGGTTAACATAATATATATTATAGGAACAAATGTGGAATAGAAAACCAGAGATTAATCAAATTAATGACTATAATAATTACAGTATTACTATGTTTACATGCACATATTATTTCTTCTTCTCGTATTAAACATAGTATCAAATTGTAAATGACTATAATAATAAATGTGGAGAGTGCGTTATGAGCGTTTGAACTATTTGTAGACGGACATTTGTGTATCTTAAGCGCTCAGAGGCTGAAATAACGTATTTTAGCACTTTTTAGTGATTTAAGATTTATCCTATTGTGAGCTTGAATCTCTTCTTCTTTTACAGCATAGGGGTGTGTTGTTATTTTCTCTTTTTAGGTCGCCAGATTGATAAGCTGCATCTTCTTCATTCATCTAACACTTTATAGATTGCAAATTTTAATCATATGAAACTTGTGAAATTCGATCTTGTGTTAAATCAGAAATATTTTAAACCTACTAATAATTGGAAACTACTATCAAATGCTTTTTCAGCAATTTGTGTATTTCTAACATTTCATTCTATCAAATTAGTTTTTTGTTTTTTCGACGCTCACATTTTTAACCTTGTAGCATATGAGAAGCGTTATGAAAGTATGAAATGAGGTTTCCACACAATTTGTCTATAACAGCTTCTTATATTTATAGTTGCTCATTTATTGATTAGATTTCATTACTTCTACTTACTAGAGCTGTTGCAGTCTCTAATATTCTTTATTTAATATAGAAATTAGATTTTTAGGTTTTATATTTTTACAGATTTTTTCTTAATGATATCTGTCTTTATTTTTTTTCATCAATTTTTTCTCTTCTATAATTTCGACTTATTTATTTTTTATTGGTTTTTCACTAATTTTCTAAAATTAAAAATAATCAAAAAAAGTTTAGTTATACTAAACATAGATAATTAGGAAAAAGGTATATCGCTATACCTTTATATATTTGCAGCAACACTATAAGCCTCTTTATCAATACTATTATATACTACTTTCTTATAATTAATTGTGTTAATTTATGATTGATTTATCTAAACTATTAAAGTATGCTTCCATTTCAATCTTTTTTTCAATCTTCTTCTCTTTCATAATATATAGATTTTTATCCGCATCCTTTAATACTTGACTGAACTTATCTAATTTGTTAGTTCTTACAGATATACCATAGGAGAAACAAATACATTTTTTAGGATCATCGCTCTTACCTAGTTCTTGTAATCCTTCAGAGATCTCTTTCAAAGTTTCTTTATTTCCTATTTTTGAGATTAATAAGAACTCATCACCACCTAAACGTATTGGTATAAGATCGCTATTCTCATTACTTATATTAAGTAACATGTTAGAAAACTTAATTAATAACTCATCTCCATTTTTATGCCCAAAGTAATCATTGTGTAGTTTTAGCCCATCAACATCCATGATGATAACTCCAAAATTATTATTACTACTTTCTAATAATGGAATCTGATTTTCAAAGTGATTCCGATTGTACAAACCAGTCATTAAATCGTGAGACATAGCACGATCCATTTCGTTGATTAATTTAAGGTCTGACGTCTCATCATAAAGCAATGTTATTCTTCCAAAATATTTGAAACGAGGCATACGAACTTTTTGTTCTTTAATGTGATAATATCTCTTCTTCGGATCGAATTCACGATTCAATTCTTTATCAGAATAGTATAGAACAGTTTTTTCTTTCATCTTATTCTTAAGATCTTTTAAGGTGATGCCTTGATCAATTAGTTCTTGATATTTATTCTTTAAATTCTTCGAACAGTCAACGACCATACCCAAGTGATCTGAGATGATGTATAACTCTCTTATATTATCCAAGATATCTCTATTCTCATTTGCATTCAATAAAAGCTTTAAATCCCTCTTCCTAAATATATCCATCATGATAACACCTACAACAACCATGAATACAAAAGTTGGGTCCACTTCAAATGGTGTGAAGAATACATGAATAATATTAAGAATAATACCTAGTATGATACTCGCGGAAAATAATATGAAAGGATAAATATCTTTATCTCTTTTGATTCTAATAATGAAGAACTTCAATAACTCATATAAACTTACAAACATAAGTGTATAGCATACTAAAGTGTGTATGTAGAAAAATATGCCTAAACCTGCTTGACCGAAATCTCTTGAGATGATTAAACTTGTGTAATTCAGATCTAACATTAAATGATGGAAAGAATTCGTTAAAGACAAACCTAAATCAATAACGAAAAATACTGCAACAAATATTTTAATGTATTTATTTACTGTACCACCTGTATAGACTTTTATCGTCATGTATAAAAAACTTGTGACTAGAAAGACGATTGGATATATAAGAAATGCTAAATGATAAATTAAGAAAGGTTCTTCTATAACATTTCTTAAAATACTGATAACAGACCAGATGACAAGTAAATAACTATAATATCTAAAGTATCGATAATTTTTATTTTGCTTAATGTTTTGTAGGCTGATCATAAATGCTACAGACATGAAACTTGCTACAATCAGTAAAGTCCACATGTAAATGTTCATTGAGTTTTCTCCTTAATCACTATTAATTTTAATTAATAGGACAAATATATTATACAATATTTTTTCTCTTATTTTTGTTCTGTTACTCAAAAATAGATTTTAAATAATCCATTTTTTTATCAACTCAATGATTTCATCTGATTTTTCAAATATTGCAACATGGCCACAATCCTCTAGTAATACCAATTTACTATCCTTGATTTCTGCTTCAATCATTTTTGAGAACTTAGGAGGTTTAAGTATATCATCCATACCGCATATAATGAGCGTGTGAGCGTTGATGTCTTTTAATCGATTCGTCATATAGACATCATCGTTAAACGTCTTATACAGTATGATTTGACCCTCTAAATAACTTGGTTGAACATGTTTGGTTGCTAATGCTCTTTTTTCTAGAAACTCTTTGTTTTCTTTCATAAACGTTGGTCCATAAATACTTTTTGCCATACCCCAAAAGAATGCATAACCATCTTTCTTTTCACATAAATCTATCCAATGATTAATCTCGTCTTGCATTTGCTTATCTGTCTCACTTACTGAATCGATAATAACAAGTGACTCAACAAATTCTGGATATCTAAACCCAATATTTAAGGCAACTTCACCGCCATAGCTCGTACCGACAAAATGAGCTTTCTTAATTGATAATGCTTCTAAGATCATTATTGTTTCTTCTGCATGTTCTTTGAATGTATAAGGACCATCTGGCTTATCAGATTTTAACTGCCCTTTAAAATCATGCAAGATAACGCGGTATCCTAATTCAATAAAAGGTTTCATAATAACATACCAACTATTGGTAGATGCCATAACACCATTTAAAAAGACAATTGCTTCTCCTTTATGATTTCCAAGATCTTCTACAAAGAATTTTAAATTTTTAATTTTCATTTTTTGTCTCTCCTTATAAAAAAAGGGCAAAGCCCTTTATTTATTTATAAACTCTAAAATGTCTTTAGTCAATTGATCTGGAACATCAACAAGTGGTGAGTGTCCACAATTTGGATAAACAATCAATGTTGAGTTTTTTTCCAATGCTTTAACATTTTCTTTAACCATATACTCAGGAACAACAATATCTTTTTCACCCCAAGTATGTAATACAGGACATTTAACCTTATTAATAGTTTGTGTACCTGCATTGTAGAAATTATGAATATCAGACATATTTAGACTTGCAAGTGCCCAATCAGCATCAATTAGATTTTTTTGTTTGAGTGATTCATCAATCCATAGTTTATTATCTTCTACACTTGGTTTACCAACTGTATAAATAGTTGCATCAAATATATAACTCATGACTGCAAAGTTTTTAGTTTTCTGTGCTTCAAGAAGTGGTACAACTTGTATTTTATCTTTGCCAAGTTCATCTGCTGATTCATAGACTTGTCCAACAAGTGGCGCTCCAGCTTCACTTTTCTTAAAGATTGGATAACCTCTATGTGTCGTAGAATTAATTAAGATTAGTTTTAAAACGTCTTTTGGATAAGCAGCTGCGAGTTCTAAAACAACGCCTCCACCTAGCGACCAACCTATAACATAAGCTGGATCGATTTTTAGTGTTTCAGTAAATAAATGAATATCATTTGCTAAATCTGCAAGACTTGAGATTCTTCTAAAATAACTTGAATCTCCAAACCCTCTCATATCTGGTGCATAGACCTTGATATCTTTAGGTAATCTTTCTAATAAAGGTGTGAAGTGAAGTGATGATGAAAAATTTCCATGAACTAGAATAATTGTTTTCTCGCCTTGTCCTTGTTCAACATAAGATATAACTTCACCATTTTTTAAGGTGACTTTTTTCTTTTCCATTTTGGATTCCCCTTTATATTTTATATTCGGTTTCAAGTGCATTGATGAAACCTAAAACCAAAGTGACGAAAATCATTGGACGTTCATACATCGATGCATGTCCGACACCAGGTATAATAATTAATTCTGAGTGTTTAATCTTTTTATGTAATTCTCTTTGATTCGAAATTGGAGTTAAATAATCTTCATCTGCAGCAACAAGAAGTGTTGGTGCAGTAATTCTATCCAATTGATTTCTCACATCATATGATTCGGCACTATTTGTCAATCTTTCCATAGCATCTAAAAATACTGGATTTGAGAATATCGGTAGAAGAAATGCTTCTCTTTTTTTCATCCAGTCAAGCTTTGCTTCATAATAGCTTGGTGAATAGATGACCGGAATTGTTGCTTTATAATAGATTGCTCCATCTCTTGTTTTTCCAATAGCATTCCATTGATGTCCGATTTCAGCAAGCCAAGGTGATGTATAAGAAGTTGAATTGAATAAAACAAGACGATCAACCATATATGGAAATTTGATTGCAAACATAGCTGCAACCTCTCCACCATATGAAATTCCGACAATGCTTACCTTATGTAATCCTAAATGTTTTAACAGTGATTCCATGACATCAACTTGAATATCTAGAGTGTATGTACTGTTTTCGAGTTTATCACTTTGTCCTTGATCAAAGAAATCTAGGCGTATGAGTTGATTCGATGCTGTAAAGGATTTAACAAATGGTTCCCAACTCTTAGTTGACATCATGATGCCATTTAAAATCAAGATAGGTTTGCCTTCACCTTGAATATCATAAAATATATTTCTTCCTTTGAATATTAATTGTGACATATTATACTCCTGTGATATAACCAAGATTGATTGCTTCTTTAGTTAATTCTTCTCTGAATTTTGGATGTGCAATACTAATCAATAACAATACACGTTCTCTAACTGATGTTCCTCTTAGACAGACACAACCATATTCAGTAACAACATAATCAACATCAGATCTTGATAGTGTGACAGCAGCGCCTGGTTTTAAGAAAGGTACAATTTTTGAAATCTCTTCTCTTTCACCAGTTTCATGGTTCTTAACCATAGTCGTAGAGTAAAGTGTAATGAAACTTTTTCCACCTTTTGAGTTTTGTGCACCTACGGCAGTATCAACTTGCCCGCCAGTTCCACTAAATTGTTTATAACCAATCGATTC
>CAZKLF010000044.1:0-6345 GCA_964553665.1 uncultured Mariniplasma sp.
CAAGAAGGATATTCAACCAATGCATTTCACAATTATGATGGCGCATTTTTTAATCGCGATGTTATCTATCCAAACATGGGTTTTGATGATTTTTATGCCGTAGATTCATTACAAGTTGATGTAAACGAATATATGCCGTTAGATTCAACAATGTTTGATCAAATGCAAGATTTAATGGTACCTGTTCAAGATAATCCATTCTTCACCTTTATCATCACTGTTACGCCGCATGGACCTCATCACAAATATAGAGAAGAGCTTAAAAAACATTATGATACACTCGCTTTAGATCCCCTATATGAAGATGAATCGATAGAGTTATTAACATTAGTTGCTGCTCAAATGGATTTTGATGAGGGTTTAGAGATCTTGTTAGATAACCTTGAAGATAAAAATTTATTAGATAATACAACAATCATCTTATATAGTGACCACAAGAATTATTCGGATTATGAAATGACTGTTGAACGTACTCCAAATAGTGATATACCATTTGAGATTGAAAAAGTTCCATTTGTCATTTACAGTCAATTGTTAGATTCAGGGCATAATGATGTGATTACATCACAATATGATATTACGCCTACTATACTAGACTTTTTAGGCATCTCTTATATCCAATATTATTACTATGGACAAAGTGTATTTTTGGATGATAAAAAAGATTTACATGTGATTCTTTCATATACAAGTTGGATCAGTTACGAAAATGTTGTCCAATTTGATATCATCAAATCGGGAAACGATGATGAAGATCGTTATTTAGAACAAAAGCAATTTGTTTATGATACGATTAGTAAATATGAAAAGATGTTTCAATCAGATTATTTTAGGGATAAGGTGACTTATATTCCTAATGATTAATATTTATCAGCAAAGTTTATACAAACAGGTTGCAAGTTTTATATAACTTTGTTATAATAATAAAGCCAAAGCAAATTAGCACAATGGTCCGCTGTCAAAGAACATGAACATTGGAAGAAAGAGAGTGAGTCGAACATGTCAAGATTAAAAGGGCAAGCGCTGATTGAAGCGATCACCAGTTCTTACATCAAGGAAGTTCCTGTTTTTAGTCCTGGAGATACCATTAAGGTATATGTAAAGATTAAAGAAGGAAACCGTGAACGTTTACAGTTATTTGAAGGTCTAGTCATAAAAAGACAAGGCGGAGGAGTTTCTGAAACATTTACTGTCCGTAAGGTATCTTATGGTATCGGTGTAGAAAGAACATTCCCAGTACATTCACCATCAATTGATCATATTGATGTTGCACGTAGAGGTAAGGTCAGACGCGCGAAGTTAAATTACATTCGCACATTGTCAGCAAAAGCTGCAAGAATCAAAGAAAAACGGTAAGTTTAGTAAAGAGGCGATTGCCTCTTTATTTTTTTGTAAGCGAATGAAAGTATTTTCATCTTTTTACTTGAAAGCCTTTACACGTCATGTTATAATTATTTCATAAGAAAATAGATTTAGAGGTGATTTTTATGAGTAACGCAACCATTTATGATGTTGCAGGTGCTGCAGGTGTGTCGCTAGCGACAGTATCTCGTGTTCTCAACAATCCTGAAAAGGTAAAAGAAGAAACAAGACAACGTGTTTTAAAAGTAATTAAGGAGCTAGGTTATCGTCCGAATGTTATTGCGCGTGGTCTTGCAAGCAGAAAAACAACAACAGTTGGTGTTGTAATCTCAGATATTACACGTGCTTCAGTAGCTGAAATGCTAGGTGGCATTAGTGATATTGCTCAAAATTACAAATACTCAATTAAATTATTCTCCATTCGTGAAGATATGGATATTATTGATACACTTCATGACATCGTTGCTGAACAAGTTGATGGTGTTCTCTATTTGAATGATGAATTATCAGAAAACAGAGTTGAAGATATTAAAAAGATGTTTAATAGTAATGGCATTCCTTTTGTTTTTGCAAATGTTGTGTCAGATGATATTGATGTTCCAACAGTTTCTATTGATTATGAAAAAGCTGGGTATGAAATCACTAAGATACTGATTAATGATCAAAGAGAAAATGTCTACTTACTAAGTACTGCTCGTAGATATTCAGTTAATGATAAAAAAGAAGCTGGGTATGCAAGAGCAATGGAAGAAGCAGGACTTGAGCCTAAAATATTTAGAACAAGTGGTGACACGAATATTAATCGTCAACATTTTTCAACATTCTTTAGTGATAAAAAAATTGACGCTGCAATCGGTGTCAGAGACTCTATCGCAGTTTCATTTATGAATATCGCAAGAGATAATGGAAGAAATGTTCCTAAAGATTTAGCAATTGCTGGATTCCAAAACACAAAATATGCACTTTTAGCGAGACCAACCTTAACATCAATTGATATTCCAGTATATGATATAGGTGCTGTCTCAATGAGATTATTAACAAAGTTAATGAATTCGAAAGATGTCGATAACATTCGAATTATTTTACCTCATTATATTGTCAAAAGAAATTCAACAAACTAAATCGATCGTAGATATAAAAAAAGTAGAGAATTGTAAACCTTATGCAGAGACTTCATGATGGTGTGACATGAAGAGAAAACAAAGTTCGAAATACATTTATGGAGATCATCAGAACAATAAGTGCTAGATTAAACCCTAGAACTAAGGTGGTACCGCGGAATATTTCGTCCTTAGAGTTTCTAAGGGCGATTTTTATTAAATTTTGGAGGATGAAGAAATGAAATTATATGATGAATTATTATGGCGTGGTTTAATCAAAGATGTGAGTAACGAAGAAAAAGCACGTCATTTATTAAATGATGAACAAGTCAATTTTTACTGTGGATTTGATCCAACTGGGGAATCTTTAACTGTTGGTCATTTAGTTCAAATAGTGAGAATGATGATTTTACAAAAATATGGACATACACCAATTGTATTAATTGGTGGAGCTACTGGTTTAATTGGAGACCCAAGACAAACCAGCGAAAGAAAGCTGTTAACGCTCGAAGAATCTTTGCAAAATGCTGAAAAGATTAAAAAACAATTAGGTCAATTTATCAATCCAGAACATTCAATATTCGTTAATAACTATGATTGGATTGGCAAAATAGATATGATTTCCTATTTAAGAGATTATGGGAAATACTTTTCAATCAATTACATGCTTGCTAAAGATACTGTTCAAAAAAGAATGGATATTGGAATCTCATATACGGAATTTTCTTATATGCTCATTCAATCTATCGATTTCCTACATCTTTATCAAACAAATAACTGCAAACTTCAATTCGGTGGATCTGATCAATGGGGAAATATCACAACTGGTCTTGAACTAATCAGAAAAGTTGAAGGTGATCAAAATGGGGCTGTAGGGATGAGCTCACCACTTTTACTTAAGGCAGATGGTTCAAAGTTTGGTAAAAGCGAATCAGGTGCATTATGGCTAGATGCTAATCTAACAAGCGCTTATGAAGTTTACCAATATTTCTTAAATGCATCAGATGCTGATGTGGCAAACTACTTAAAATCTTTAACACTTCTTCTCATAAATGAAATAGAAATACTCATTGAGAAATCAGTAAAGCATCCAGAACTAAGAGAAGCTCAAAAAGCTTTAGCTGCTGAGGTTGTACGCTTAGTACACGGGAAAGAAGCATTAGATCAGGCACTTAAAGTTTCTAAAGCATTATTTTCAGGAGATTTCTCAGATATTAATGAAAAAGGATTCCAAATGCTCACAAGAACATTAGAATCTGTTACTATTGAAGAAGATAAAGCATTATTAGATATATTAATAGAAACCAATTTAGCTTCGTCTAAACGTGAAGGTAGAACATTTATACAAAGTGGAGCAATCGGTTTAAATGATTTTAAAATTACAGATACAGATTACATCATTAAAAAAGAAGATGCATTGTTTGGATCTTATATCATTTTGCGTAGAGGTAAGAAAAAATACGCAATGATTCATTATCATTAGGGGGAAACATGGATATACTCTTATATAATCCATTGTCAAGAAATGGGAAGAATGAAAAATTTATTCAAAAAGTAATTGACCACCTTAAGAAAGATGGACATGCTGTAGTCAGTTATAATATCTTAGCAATCGATGATGTTGAGGCATTTGCTTCAGGATGTAATTTTGATGATAGAATTATTATTGTTGGTGGTGATGGTACTGTAAACCGCTTAGCAAACCGATTATACAATCTTAATTTTACACAGGACCTATATATGTATCAAGCTGGGACTGGAAATGATTTTATACGCAGTTTAAGAGTTAAAGATAAAGTTGTGCCCATTAAAAAGTACATAAAAAAACTACCCATGGTTCATTATCAAAACACATCAAGACATTTCTTAAATGGAGCAGGTGCTGGATTAGATGGTTATATAGGACATTTGGTAAACACCTCAAAATATAAGAAGAACAAACTCAATTATTTTAGACATGCCTTTGAAGGTTTTGCAAAGTTTAAACGGATTTCTGCAGAATTCACAATCGATGGTAAAACATGGAGAGAAGAAAAAGTATGGCTTGCATCTGTTATGAATGCCCCTTATTTTGGAGGAGGCATGAAAATAGCACCTCATGCAAAACGTGAGGTAAATAATTTACATCTAATCGTGTTAAAAGATATTCCTAAATGGCTTCTTGTTCTTATTTTTCCAACAATTTATCTAGGCTGGCATTTAATATTCAAATCATTTGTTAAAGTCTACAAAGGGAAAGAAGTGTCTTTGCATTTCGACAAACCAACTTATTTACAAATTGATGGAGACGTAGAATATCCTATCCAAGATGTGACAATTAAAGCATTTGAATAACACAAAAAAAGACAAATCACGATTTGTCTTTTTTTTAATAATTTATTTATCGAACTCTACCCATGCCAAGTCTCTTAAACACTTTTTGTATTTTTCTTGAAGCAATCACTTGAGCTCTTTGTGCTCCTTGATCTAGAATTTCATCTAATTCTGGATTATTGATATATTCGAAATATCGTTGTTGAATTGGTCTTAATGTATCGGCAACGATTTCAGCTAAGTCGAGTTTGAAAGCAGAATAAGATTTTTCTGCATAATCTTTTTCAAGTTGCTTAATAGGAATGTTCGTTAACGAAGAATAGATTGTAAGTAAATTAGAGATACCAGGTTTTTTCTTAACATCAAATTTGATTTTATTGTCAGAATCAGTCACTGCACTTTTAATCTTGTTTCTTGCGGTCGCTAGATCATCTAAAAGCATGATATAAGATTTCGGATTTTCATTCGATTTATCCATTTTTTTCTTAGGATCGGAAAGTGACATAATACGTGCACCGGTTTCAGGAAAGAATCCTTCAGGAACGACAAACGTTTCACCATAGGCGTTATTGAATCTACTAGCAAGATTTCTTGTAAGTTCTAAATGCTGTTTTTGATCATCCCCGATAGGAACGATATCAGCATCATAAAGCAAAATATCAGCTGCCATCAATGCTGGATAAGTCATCAATGAAGTTCGAATACCTTCCGTCTGTTTCGCTTTTTTATCCTTATACTGAGTCATTCTCTCCATTTCGCCAATATAGGCTGTAGACTCCATGACGTAGCCTAATACAGCGTGTTCATTGACTTCTGATTGGATAAATAGATTAACTTTCTCAGGATCTAATCCACAAGCGAGATAGATTGCTGCAACACTTCTAATGTTTTTCTTTAACTCTTGACGGTCTATTGGTGTGGTTATCGCATGCAAGTCAGCAATAAAAATGAAAAGTTCTGTGCTCTCCATCTCATATTGAAGCTTTACAAATTGTTTAAGAGCTCCAATATAATTGCCTATCGTCAATTGACCTGTAGGTTTGATGCCCGATACCAATCTTTGATGTTTAATTGGAACAGGAATATCAATCTCTTTCTTTTTCGTTACCTTTGTTTTTGATTTTGGTTTTATTGTTGTTGCCATAATCTTTCCTCCTAAAAAATAAACGTCCCTAGATAAATATCTAAGGACGTATATATACGCGGTGCCACCTTAGTTCTGGAATAAATTCCAGCCCTCGATATCGTTAAAGCCGATTTACTTTTTGCTCAAAGGGCCCATATGCTTAAACATAATTACTGGTTTCCACCATCCCAGTTCTCTATAAATTTGTTTTTAAGCTCTATCCTTCTCATTGCAATTTAATTATACATGATTCTTTATTTTTCTTCAAGGACTTTTTCTAATTGATCAATTAGACTTTCAAAGCGTGTAATAACCGCCATAAAGGTATCTTTGTTCGTTAAGTCAGCGCCAGCTTTAGCAGCTTGATTGACTGGATAATCACTACCACCTGATTTTAATAGTCCTAAGAGGTTTTTCATTGCGTTTGGTTTATTATTTTTCACG
>CAZKLF010000045.1:0-6329 GCA_964553665.1 uncultured Mariniplasma sp.
TTTTATAAAATCAAATTAATGAATAAAACAAAAAAGGAATTCACTTTCTTGAATATTCAAGACAAAAGAATTCCTTTTGAACTAGCAATTGATTGAGTTAGATGTAACATTTTTATTGCAACAAAATTATCCTTAAAAAGAATATTTACTTTACTAATTTTTTAAACGCAAAAACAACCTTTTTATTTTTAGTTACTAAAATTTTAATGAAATCAGCATCTGGTGTATTAATCTCGATACAAGGATGTACTAAGTTTCTTCTGATACTAATGCTATATTTCTCATTTATATTACCTAATTCACTTACATTAAATCCTTTTTTAGAATTCTGTAATTGGTAAATTATATCATCCTTGATAGAAATAGCTATCATTCTTTTATTACCATAAAATAAATTAGCAGCTATTGCATTATTTTGTCCGTTCACACGATCATCATATCCTGCAAACCAAACACCTTTTTCATCTAATAGATTGTTCTTTTGAAGATACTTTTCTAAATCTTTAAAATCTTCTTTCTTTACCTCAAGTAAACTAACTGATTTCATACTAATTCTCCTCTTTTTTTATTGTTTATCTTATTTACTATTAATTATACCATTAGATACAATTATTTATGATTCAGCTCAATGTATCTTAAATGAAATATAAAACAATCGAAAATAATCCCACAATCAAACAATACCCAGCGAAATATACTAGATTTTTCACCTTAACATATTGATATAAGAGTTTCACTGATATCAAGCTAAACACAAAACTCATGATAAACGCTAAACTATAGCCTATAATATTGATACTTTCACTGACAGTTAAAGCCTCATAAAGACCTAAAATTGATACGGGAACCGAAACTACAATGTAACTCAAAAACGAAAATCTTAAAACTTTTTTGAGTTCAATCTTTTGCATTAAACCACCAGTAATTGTAATACCGCTTCTAGAGATTCCTGGGAAGACTGCAAACATTTGGAATGCTCCGATAACTAATGCATTTTTCCAGGTTATCTGATTTTTCCATTGAATATCTTTAACTCTATATACAAAATACAATAATGCCCCAGTCAGTAGTAAAGCAAAACCTACAGAAAGAAGATCATTAGGTAAGTAATCTTTAAAGAAGAAGGCAAAAATACCGATTGGAACAACTGCAATTAACAACTTAAGAACATAATGAAAGTCTTCCTTACTCGTTTCTTCTTTTTTAATTAAGTAATGCCAAGTCCCTTTAATCAATTGACCAACATCTTTTCTGAAGAAATATAGTAATGCAAGGAAAGATCCAGTATTCGTAATCATTAAGAAAATTGTTAAATTAGATAAGTCTATACTAAAAATTGTAGCAAACAATGTTAGATGTCCACTACTAGAAACGGGGAAAACTTCAGTTATTCCTTGGATAATCCCAAGAATAATATATTTTAAGATTTCTATAAATTCTATCATAAGATCACCGACTTTATTATAGCATAGATAAACTATATGAAATATGCTAAAATAGAAACAATCTTATAATATATATCAAGCAACAAATTTAATTATATATCAAAATAGGTTATAATATATTTAGGCTATCCATAAGGAGCATACATGAACCATTTAATAAAAATAATTAAAGGAAGTCTAGTAGGAATGGGAAGTATTCTTCCCGGAGTCAGTGGTTCGATGATTGCTGCTGTTTTAAACATATATCAAGATTTAATTGAGGCTTTGAATAATTTCACGAAACATCCGCTTCAATCCATTGCTCAAGTTTGGCAATATATCGTAGGTGTTTTTGTAGGATTAGGGTTAGGGTTTCTCTTTATTAGTGCATTTTTGGATGTTGCACCTATTCCATTAACATTACTGTTTATAGGATTTATCTTAGGAGCGATTCCGGGATTAAAAAAAGAAATAAAAACAGATAAATATCATTGGCATCATTTTTTTGTTATGATTATGGCAATGCTTGTTATGATTGGATTCCTTTTTATTCAAGAACAAACAGCAGTCGTTGGTAGTTGGACACAGTATTTTATCGTCTTTTTTATAGGGGCAATAACTGCGATTTCAATCATTATTCCAGGACTTAGTGGTGCAACGATGTTGATGGCATTGGGTTATTTTCAAACTCTAATTACATTAGGTGATGATATTATTAAGTCTCTTATATCACTTAATTTTAGTGCAATTTCAAGTCAATTACCTATGTTAGGACTTCTTGCATTAGGTGTGATTATTGGATTATTATTTATGGGTAAGGTCATGTATCAATTACTGAAGCATTATAAAGTGCATTTCTATTTTGCTGTTTTAGGGATTGTATTTATATCACCATTTAATATTTTGTTTACCCTTCAAGCAAATACAACAAACAATGTCTTTGCATCACAATGGTATATGTGGCTTATTGGAGCAATCTTATTCTTTGTAGGCGCTTTAGCGACCTATTTATTGTCTAAAAAGGATTTAGTAGAGGAGAAAAAAATATGATAAAAAAAGCTGTTATTCCTGCTGCAGGCTATGGCACAAGATTTTTACCTATCACCAAGGCATTACCAAAAGAACTACTACCAATTATTGATCATCCAACGATAGAATATATCGTCAATGAGGCAATTGCTAGTGGAATTACGGATATTTTACTAATCGTGAGTAGTAATAAGAATGCAATTATTGATTATTTTGACTATAATCTCGAACTAGAAACAATCCTTTTAAGTAAAAACAAACATGAAGAGTATGGCATTATTCGCAATATCGCTCAAGGTGCTAATATCCATTATATTAGACAAAGAGAACAATTAGGATTAGGCCATGCAGTCCTTCAAGCTGAAGCATTTGTAGGAAACGATCCATTTGCCGTATTACTTGGTGATGATATGTATGTTGGAAAAGATAAACCAGCAATTAGACAAATGATTGATGCATTTAATCAAGTTAAACAAAGTGTACTTGGAACAATCGAAGTTGATTACAAAGACACTTATAGATATGGCATTTGTATACCTAAAAATGAAAAAGAAGGACGTTTAAATGAACTTAAGGGTGTTGTTGAAAAACCAAAAATTGAGGATGCACCTTCTAGATCTGCAATAGGTGGAAGATATGTACTTACGCCAACAATTTTTAAGTACCTGAAGAATCAAACAAAGGGTGCAGGTAATGAAATTCAACTCACTGACGCAATTTTAAGACTTATGGATGAAGAAAAAGTATATTCATATGACATCAAAGGTAAACGTTATGATGTTGGTAATAAAATTGATTATATAGAAGCAATCCTAGATTTCGGTTTAGAAAAACCGGAACTTAAAAAAGGATTACAAAAATTAATTAATAAGAAGAGTAAGATATAAGATAGAAAAGCCATCTATTCCCCAATTCAGTTCTGTACTGGATTGGGGTTTTATATTTTAGTGATATAATAAATTAGATAAACATTTAGGGAATGGTTAATCTTCCGAAACATATTTAGAAATTATATGTTTTTCAAAATTGAAATATTCATTATAAAGACTATAAAAATAAAGTGAGATAGAAAGCCGGTGTGTTTATGATTCTTGGTGAATTGATTAGTTTAGGTACGGCTTTTTTTTGGACATTCACTGTTATTGGATTTGAAAGTGCGGGCAAAAGAGTTGGTAGCTTACCTGTTAATATTATTAGATTAGTCATTGGTATGGGTTTGTTAACATTAACAATATTTATTATGACTGGATCATTTATTCCTATTAATGCTGGAACGTATTCTTGGAACATGTTACTGATATCTGGAGTAATTGGATTAGTTATAGGGGATTTGTTTCTGTTTCAAGCCTTTGTTGATATAGGTGGAAGAATATCATTGTTGATATATTGCAGTGTACCTATTATGACTGCCATTCTTGGATATTTTATTTTTGATGAGCTATTAGATTTTCTTGCTATAACAGGAATAATTATTACTTTAAGCGCTATTAGTGTTGTTATATTATCTAAAAGGTCTGAAAAAAAAGTTTTTGAGCCACATATTATAAAAGGAATTATATTTGCATTTATAGGCGCTGTAGCTCAAAGCCTTGGATTAGTGTTTAGTAAATTAGGTATGGGTGAAAGCTTAGGAGCTTTTGAAGCAACTCAGATGAGAGTAATAGCAGCTTTACCTACTTTTATTATATATATTAGTATTAAGAAAGAATGGAGAAATGTATTTGGTGCTTTAAAAGATAAAGTAGCAATGAAGTATATTGTCTTAGGAAGTATATTTGGGCCATTTTTAGGAGTTACTAGTAGTTTACTTGCAATGCGATATACCAGTATAGGAGTCTCTACAACAATTGCACAGTTAAACATTATTTTAATCATCCCTTTTTCTATTTGGTTATTTAAGGAAAAGGTTAACACTATTGAAATTGCAGCAGCTGTGGTTGCATTTATAGGAGTGGCTTTGTTATTTTTGTAGAGGAAAATAAAGAATGACACTACTGTTAGTTTAGTGTATGTTATGAAGAGCCGTACATAAGTAATTATAAAATATTCTATGAAAAACATAAAAAGACGTGTAATTCAAGGTTACAATAAACGCTGAAAGCAAAAAAAAGACTACGATAAAATTAAGATATCATAGTCTTTTTGTATGGACAGAAGAAAAGCCTTTATCGATGATAAAGACCTATTTAATCTTTCTAAGAAATCTTCTTTTAATTGTTATTGCTTTTTCTGGACAAAACTCATGACAGCAGAAGCAACTAATGCAATTATCGAAATTAATGATAGCTTTTCTATCAACTATCTCGATAGTTTTAGCAGGACATACTTCAGCACAAACCCCGCAACCAATACAATTTTTTTTGATTATTTTAGGATATCTTTTAAAGTATTTCCAAATGCTAAATTTACCAACATTTTTTATTTCATTAGTTTTGGCTTTAACGAAATTCATTTTCTTAAAGTCATCAATATTACCAATTGTTTCAATATCACTAAAATCTTTTTTTACAATTCCTCTTTCAATAGACTTAACTATTGTAGGAACTTTCATTGGATCAACATTTATTATCTTAGTAGCAACAACATCTAAATGATACGGGCTATCGGATGTTAGAATAACATTCATGCTAACAGGATCTCCACTTCCTGGACCTTCACCTTCCATTGCGACGATACCGTCCATAAATGAAAGTGTTGGGTTTATGTAATTACAAATATCTAGAAGCATATCCCCAAAGTCAAGCATATCTGGGTATTGTAAGTGCAGATTAGCTTTTGATAAACCGGGGACAACACCAAACATATTTTTAACGGCACCTGTAAATGTCATAAGCGAATGTGTTTTCATTTTAGATACACTTATTATATGATCTGCATCTTTGACAAAACTACAAAGCTTCATTTTCTTGTATAATTTAGAATCATTAGTAAAAATATCATAACTACTATAATCTCTATTTAAAGTAATATCTTGGTTTTTTGCTATTTGTGCCATTCCAGTAGACTTATAGACTCTTTTTATATAAGTATCTATGAATGGTCCACCGGGACTATCGGCAATGATAACTTTGTTATCATTTTCCTTAAATATTTCAACAAGCGCTTCTACAAATGCAGGATGAGTAGTAACTGCTAGTTCAGGTTTCTTCGCAGTAAGTAAATTTACTTTTAAGAGGACTTTCTCTTTTGGTTTAACGTATTTTTCTAAACCACCAAGCTCGTTGAGTGAAGCAAGAATACCTTTTTTCATCTTGGACACATCATATTCTGTACACTTTTTTAGAATAACTTTCATATATACCTCCGCATCAAAATTATATCATTTTCACTAGATAAATTGAAATCAATTTTTAATAAAGCACACTAAAGATATTAGCAAACAAGAATTTGAAAAGATAAAAGTTTTTTGTTTGAACGATCGGTATATTAGGTGTATCTATGAATTTAACTCCTAACTTGTCAATTTTAGATCAAGAGAAATAAAGTAAAGCATTTTTGGATATGTAAATCTTGTTTCAATTAAAATAGATTTAAGAGTTGATTTTAATGAAGAAAATAAGCTGCAATTAGAAATATTATAGCGAGTCATGACATACTAAGTTGCTATTATTGATGCTTTACATTTAATCATAAAAATCATATAATATAGATAACACGAAAAAGAGCATAGTAATTGACCATTTTTGTTTAGAGAATTCGCGGTTGGTGCAAGCGAATCAAGGAAGTCAACGAATCTCCTCTTGAGTGATGCTAATCCCATCCGCATGTCTGCGTTAAAGACCTATAGAGGGCTAGAGGAATTTCTCTAGAACTAAGGTGGTACCGCGATATTTCGTCCTTAGATTTTAATCTAGGGACTTTTATTTTTATAAGGAG
>CAZKLF010000046.1:0-6014 GCA_964553665.1 uncultured Mariniplasma sp.
AATTTAAACAAAATACCAATTCCCATACCCCCGATTAAAAAAATGGAACGAGTAGTTTCAATTCTTGACAATTTCAGTACATATGTAACCTCACTAACCAATGGTCTTCCTGCAGAAATTAAAGCTCGCAGACAGCAATATAAATATTACCGAAACAAACTACTTACATTTTAAGGGGGTATAACATTGGATAAATTTAACGTCATCGTCCAACAAAGTGAATCAACTGTTGTAACAGAATACAAATCAGAATTTACTAGACCAAAAGAATATCAATCTGAGGCAATGCTTGAAATAGAATTAATCAATCAACTTAAAGGACAAGGCTATGTCTTTTTAAACATACACAAACCAGACGATCTTCTTTTGAATCTACGCATTCAAATTGAAACTCTAAACCACTATACATTTAGTGAAAATGAATGGAGCAGGTTCTTATCAAAATATATCGACAATCCAAATGAAGGCATTATTGAGAAGACAAACAAGATTCAGACTGACTATATCCATAACCTTAGAAAAGATGATGGGTCGTCAATCAATATTAAGCTAATAGATAAACAGCATATACATAATAATAGTCTTCAAGTCATACATCAGTATGAAGTCGAAGGTACCTATAAAAATATCTATGATGTTACCATTTTAATTAATGGGCTTCCTTTAGTGCACATTGAACTAAAAAGACGAGGCATATCTATTAAAGAAGCTTTTAATCAAATTAGGAGATATGAGCGAGATAGCTTCTGGGCGGATAACAGCCTTTATCAATATGCTCAAATATACGTCATCTCTAATGGGACTGAAACAAAATATTATTCCAACACAACTAGAGAACAAGCAAGTAAAGAAATTACAAATACACAAACGAATAAAAAGAAGACCAGTCATTCCTTTGAATTTACTAGTTATTGGGCAGATGCCAGTAATAAGAATATTAAAGACTTGACTGACTTTACTGCGACTTTCTTATCTAAGCATACTATTCTAAACATCATTACGAAGTACTGCGTTTTTACATCTGATAATCTATTGCTTGTGATGAGACCTTATCAGATTGCAGCATCTGAAAAGATCATCAATCAGATACAAATAGCTTATAATGCGAAAAAGGCTGGCTCTATTGATGCAGGAGGCTATATATGGCATACAACAGGTTCAGGTAAAACCTTGACCTCTTTTAAAACCGCTCAAATTGCCTCTGAGCTTGACTTTAAACCTAAGGTGCTATTCATTGTTGACCGGAAAGATTTAGACTATCAGACGATGAAGGAATATGATAAATTTCAAAAAGGATCTGCTAATTCTAATACAAGTACAGCAGTACTTAAAAAACAGTTAGAAGATTCAAATGCTAAAATTATTATCACAACGATTCAGAAATTAAGCATATTTATTAAAAAGAATCCTAAACACGATATATACCTAAAACCTTCAGTATTAATCTTTGATGAATGCCATAGATCACAGTTTGGGGATATGCACAAAGATATTATAAAATCATTTAAGAAGTACTATATCTTTGGATTCACAGGTACACCAATCTTTGCAAGTAACACAACAGCCCATAATAAGTTTTCAACCATGAAGACGACTGAACAAGTCTTTGGTAGAAAACTTCATACTTACACCATTGTTAATGCAATCCATGATGGTAATGTTCTACCGTTCAGAATTGATTATCTCAATACTGCAAGACTAGCTGATGATGTAGATGACAGTCAAGAAGTCTATGATATTAAGCGTGAAGAAGCATTGCTAGATCCAAGACGTATCACAAAAAATGTTGCTTATGTTTTAGAGCACTTTGCTCAAAAGACTAAACGTAATGAAAGAGCTTATGACTTTAATAGATTAGTTAATATTGAAAAAGTCGCTAAAAGTAAATATGAGTCAAGACTAACTGATGATAAAGAAATCAAGATGAACACAAAGCTTACAGGCTTTAACTCAATATTCGCATCAGCATCTATAGAAGCAGCTAAACGCTACTATATGGAATTCAAGAAACAACAAGTAGATATCGTACCAGTCAATCAATTGAAAGTGGGTATCATTTTTAGTTGGAGTGCTAATGAAGAAATAGATGGGTTAGAGGAAGAAAATAATGAGAATACGGATAAACTAGACAAGAGTTCAAGAGATTTTTTAGAAGCAGCTATACAAGACTATAACCAAATGTTTGGAACAAGTTACGATACATCAAGTGATAAGTTTCAAAACTACTATAAAGATTTAAGCTTAAGAGTTAAAAATAGAGAAATAGACCTATTAATAGTTGTTAATATGTTTCTTACTGGATTTGATGCAACGACACTTAACACCATCTGGGTTGATAAGAAGCTTAGAATGCATGGACTCATTCAGGCATTCTCTAGAACAAATCGAATTTTAAACTCTATTAAGACTTATGGCACCATTGTTTGCTTTAGAAATTTAGAGCATCAAGTTAACGAGGCAGTTAGTCTGTTTGGTGATAAAGATGCTAGTGGGATTGTTATTCTAAAATCATTCAAAGAATATTATGAAGGTTATGAGGGGTTTAAGGGTTATAAAAATTTAATTGAAGAGCTTTCTATTAAATTTCCTATTGGTATTGAAATCATATCAGATAGCGATAAGAAAGATTTTATATCTCTATACAATCAAATTCTAAGAGTAAAGAATATATTGACTAGTTTTGATGATTTTGAGAACTTAAGAATCTTAAGTGATTTCGATTTCCAAGACTATCAAAGTATCTATATTGGCATCTATGAACAATTCAAGAAAAAAGACAAAGGTGACGCAGAAACAATTGCTGACGATATTGAATTTGAAATTGAACTCGTTAAATCAGTAGAAGTTAATATTGATTATATCTTAATGCTAGTTGCAAAATATCATGGTGACTATACAAAAGATAAAGAGATTGAAATTAATAAGGCTATTGATTCATCACCATCACTTAGAAACAAGAAAGATTTAATTATGGACTTTATTCAAACACTGACGATCGATGATAAAGTGACTGATGAATGGAGAACTTACATTGAAAAGAAAAAAGAAGAAGAGTTAAGCCGAATCATTAGTGAAGAAAACTTAAACCCTGATGAAACTAAGACATTTATTAAAGAAGCTTTTACGTCAGGTGAGATCAGAGAAACGGGAACAGCTATTGTAAAAGTAATTAAACCTATGAGCATGTTTGCTCATGATATGGGTATGCGCCGTAGTGAAAAGAAGCGAAGTGTTCTTTCTAGACTCATAGAATTTTTTAATAGATTCTTTGGATTATAATATAAAAAGAGAGGTGTTTATTATATGGCATCAGTTACTCAAAGAATAAAAGCAGTCTCACAACCACGAGGAGGATATATTAATCCTAAGTCATTAACAGAGATTCAACTTACTTCCAGTATTGAACTATATACCGAGGAAAATATTCATGCTAGTCTAGTTGGACTTGCTGTAGATTATTTATCTAGATTTATGTGTGGAGCATCAAAAAAGGAAGCATTCAAAATATCTTTTATTGGAGCACGAATCATTGGAGAATTGGAAAATGCTCAAATGTTTTTAGACGATATCAGTAGTCTTGATGACAAGAGCATCAAAAATGCATGTAAATTGGTAGGCTATGATGTAATTTATCGTGCAGGAATATTTGGTTATAGACCTGTAGATACAATTAAACCAGATAAGATAACAATTGCAAATATCAGAGAAATGGTTAATAGAGCTATAGTCTTCTTCAAGGCTTATGGTCCTGTTGTTCTAGATGGATTCACTTTTGATGGTGCATATACAAAATTAATAAACACTGGCGATGGAGATTTCATTACCAAAGAGACTTTGTGGGATTTTAAAGTATCTGTAGCAGCTCCAACAAAAGATCACACGCTTCAACTTCTAATTTATTACTTAATGGGATTGAGATCAAATCATAAAGATGAGTTCTTGTGTATCAAGAAACTAGGAATATTTAATCCAAGACTCAATAGAGTTTATTTGATAGACATAAAGAGTATTCTCCAAGATGTTATTGAAGAAGTTTCTAAAGATGCAATTGGATACTGATTTTCTATATTCGATAATAGTGGATTTCACTATGTGAGCGAAGGCAAATTCAGGTAACAAGATTAACCCATTCTAAAATAAATATTGGAGGAATAATATATTCTGATTTCAGATTATTTTCATTGAACAAAAGTCAGATGGAATTCGATTTTGTAAATATTGATATTAATGGTGAGGACTAGTCAAATAATTAAATTACTATAAGTTAATAAATATACTAGAATTTTCAAAAATTGTGATAAAAAAAGAAAGAAGTGGGAATGTGGAACAAACTATAAAATTGTATTTAAGAATGAAGAATGCTAAAGCTGAAGGAGTTTGTGATTTGAATTCTCAACAAATTACTGTGAAAGCTGGTGCTGCAATTGAACATAATGTTGCGGAAAGCTTTGTTGATCATAGTTATTTCAAGTTGCGAATGAAATTATTGAACGATAGGATTATCAAAGATTTTATCCTTGAAAACGATTATACATTTAATAGTCTTTCTGCTGCTGCCGCAGTTATAGGTGGTAGACCTGCGGCGGGACCAAAAGAATGGAAAACAAGAGAAGGATTCGACTTTAATAAAGCAAAACAGCTATTCAACAATTTAGAAGGATTCTCAAATTATTTATCCGATAAAAAGAATATTATAATTGATCAATCGTATCGAGACGAAATAGTACGATTTAAAAAAGTTTTTCCTTTAGAGAAAATATCCCATATGACACTAGAACAGTATGATCAAACAGGAAGTAAGAATACATTTACATATCTATTAGAATATAAAACAAAAAAAATCTCGGGTGGATCATTCGGGCAGCAAAAAAATAAGATGTTTTATACTGAAAATGGTGGTTTTGCTAATCCCGATTTTATTACATCAAGATATCCTAATAAAACCATAAGAGAAAGATTCGATTTGTATAGAAATGATTTGTATCAATTTATTTCAGATTTTAATGAAGATTCATATATTACTAGAGATTATGATGTATTACCAAAAGGTGCCAATTATATAAAAAGTAAACTTATTAGTATTTATCATCCAGGTCAACTGCTTAGTATAGATAGTCAAATTGTATTGAGAAAAATAGCTGATCATTTTATGGGATTATATAATAGAAATGCTGATTCAGTTGAACTTAATATATCCATAAAGAAATTCATGCAAAATGAAATAGCTGATTTTAATAATATCGACAGGAAGTTATTTTCGGAAATCTTATGGAATTATTATCAAGAATTTATTAATATTGATATAGAGGTTATTGGTGAGGAACTAGAAGTAACAGCTAATCCACTATCAGAATTGTTTTTTGATGATCAATTAATTGAAGATATATATCATACGTTATTAAGAAAGAAAAATATCATCTTACAAGGCGCTCCAGGCGTAGGTAAGACTTTTTGCATAAAAAAAATAATTGACGGGAAGTTTAATATTGAAAATAGTGACGATCAAATCAAAACTATACAGTTTCATCAAAGTTTCTCATATGAAGAATTTATTGAAGGATTAAGACCAACAAGCGATGGAAATGGATTCGTTGTTGAACCGGGTATATTCAAAAGATTTATTGATGAAAAAGTATTGTTAAATCCCAATAAAAATTATTTTCTAATTATAGACGAAATAAATCGCGGAAATATATCTAAAATTTTCGGGGAACTTCTGATGTTGATTGAAAAAGATAAAAGAGGTAAATATAAAGTTGATCTTCCTTATTCTAAAGAGGAGTTCACAGTCCCTGAAAACCTATATATTATAGGAACTATGAATACAGCTGATCGTTCTTTAGCGTTAATAGATTATGCACTTAGAAGAAGATTTTCTTTTATAACCTTAAAACCTATGTTTAATTCTGAAAAGTTTAATAAGCATTTAAAAGAACAGCATCTATCGACTGAAGAGATTTCAAAAGTGAATAACTCAATGAGCTACATTAATAAAGAGATCTCAAATTCATTAG
>CAZKLF010000047.1:0-5808 GCA_964553665.1 uncultured Mariniplasma sp.
AACTTTGCTTTGCCTTCAATAGATGTTTCCCATTTTTCTAATTTTACTTTGTTCCATAATTTTTCATCATAAAACTTTGTACAAACAGCAAGAGCACCTATATATTCTTCATCAGGAAATACTGGATCTCTTAATATTACATCCTCTTTAAGAATTTCACCATCAAGTTCTTCTCCAGTTTTTTTTGTTTCTTGCTTAACTGTCCATAATTCACATGTTAATGCTTTTCCATCTAAATCAATTCCATCATGCAATAATTTTACTTTCTCCATTCCACCAGTTTGAACAAATTCATCTCTTGCCTTTGCTAAAACTTCCGGATCGTCACAAATATAGCCTTGGCTATCTTCTTTATTAAGCATATAAAGAATTGTGTACATTTCCATTTTATCATCATCCCACTTTAGCACAGGGACATTTTTAACAAAACTGTCATCTTCTTTAAAGACAGATTGAACGCCAACAGCCCCCTTTGGAACGAGTGCATTTGCTGAAATGTGAAGTTCTACATACTTTTTCTTCTTTTTCATTCAGTCTCCTATTAATAACTGATTAAGGTTTACCAACTAATTTCCTTAGCTTGTCAAGTTATTTTTATTTAATCTTCTCCATCTTCACCTTCAGTTGAAGGCATTCCTGTCTTATTTCCAGACTGATCACTGTTGCTTTCAGTCCTTGCAGCACCTTCGGAGTTAGCAGAACTATTACCTTGCATTGCAGGCTTTCCGTTCTGTTCTTTGTCAAAATTCATCTTCTCTCGTATCTCTGCAGGAGTAATTGCGGCAACATCATCTTCAGAAATTATCTTTGATAATAATGAATAAATAATTGCATCATCTTTTGCACTGGTAAGATCCATTGTATTTAAAATCATTTCAACATTTTCTTGTTTATAAATAGTTCCAAGCAGTATATTGAAAAAATCTTGAATATCAATAGACATTGGTTTAACTACAAGCTCCACAAACACCTTTAAAGAGCCAATACTTTCACTTCCTGAACCAAGAGACCCTGGAGCAGAGATACCAATTAATTTAGGTGGTATTAGCCATGTGCGAGCTATTTCATCTCTATTAGCATCTCTTTCTTTCAGAAAATCACCATCTATTTTTTGAGATAATTCTTTTAGCTCTATTTTTCCAGAACTATCTTCAATTGATATTATTAGTGTTTTATGCTTATTATCAACTCCCTGGTGCTGTTCAAGCTGTTTAGCGATCATTGATTTCTGGTCTGGATTGAGTTTACCTCCTGTCATGATAATAGCAAAATTAGGTCTTGTATCATTTCTGAAGTACTTTAGCCCATACCTGCGAATAAGTATATTCTCAATCATAGCAGTTAAAGCAGGGTAATAATCTGGTAATCCCATAAATGAACTTTTGCTGTTTCCAGTCCATAAATGAGCAACATAATTCTTTCCTGCTACAATATTTTCTTGTCCTGTATATGGTGTGTAAAACTTAGGCTTAGTTGAATTTGGAGTTATCTGAGCCCATCTTTTAGGATAGCCTCCAACCATCTCTCCGCTTTTTTTACGGGGAACTGGGAACATATCTCTTGCATTTAATCTACTAAAAGAATATCCTTCTTCACCAATCTTTTTTCTAAATGCAATAAACCCATTATAAAACTCTGTATAGTCAGACGTAAAGTCTTTTATAATCTTATGAAAAGTCTCAAACACGTTATCAGAAGGCTTCTTAATAGCTTCTTTTAACTGTTTATTATACTTTTCTTCATTGTTAAATCTGAATCCTAAACCTGAAACCATTAATCGTGTTGCCTTAATAGATGCTCTTTGTGTAGAATCCATCCATGATAAATCTGACATCAGCCTAAATGATGCAGGTTGTGGTAATACTCCAAATTCTTCCAATTTACTTACATCATCAGAGACATGCCCATCTGTTTGCAATATTGGCAAAAAGTCTTGTTTTTGTAAGTCAAAAGCATAAATATTCGCATTACCATATTCTATTGATTCTGGTGTTAATCGTCCACCTTGACCACTAACTGTCTTTCTCTTTTCTACCGGAGCATCATTTCTAATATCATTGAAATTCAAATCTTTCATTTATTCTCCTTTTAAACGGAATCAACATCAACTCTGCTTGAACCGCCTTTTTGCACATATTCAGATAACCCGGAAATTGCATCTTCAGGGTCATCATTTAGGTTTCCACCTTCTTTTTTGAAATTTGTCAAGTGATTTATAAAAAGAGCATAATCTGAATCACGTGGATAATCAGCTTCAGTAAGAAAATAGAAATTATCAACTACAAGATCAGAATATAAAATTATTCTTATTTCTTTGTTTACAGTATTGAACTTTGCAATAACTAATGGTATTCTATATCCATGTCTGGCAAGTTCTTCAACGACTCTGTTCATGTATTCATCTCCACCATGATTAGTTTCAAATATAACCACATCTGGATGATGTTTTAATATTAATTGCACTGTTTTTGGGAAATGGAACTTTGAAGATTTTTTTGTCATAAGTACATCAGTCATATAAGCTCTACCGCCAACTTTCTTACAAACTCCCGCAAAATGATAATCTTTACCTTTACCTGCATAATCAATGTATATCACTGTTTTGCCATAAAGATATTCATGATCATCAAGGCTAAAGTAATTAAGACTTTCTGCTGGATATAACAGTCCTTTAGCTTCAAATGGAGCTCCCTGATACATACTATCCCAAATATAGTCATGCCCCCTTCTAAATAGAGTATCCTTCCTCTTTTTAAGCCATTTAGTGCTTCTAATTCCCTCACATGTAGATTTACCCTCTAAATCAAGAGCAGGGATGTTTACGAGTATCCAATCGAACTCAGGATCAAAGTTACCTAATGCAATTGCATCATGAATACGCTTTACAAATTGTTCAATGCCTTTATCAGTTAATTGATCACCTTTTAATACATCAAATTTTAAATGCTTTTCATTTTGTTCTATTTCCCCCTGTGGATCACTACGTGTCCATCGTGTACCCATTTCTAAATGAGCACATCCATCTTCCATTGATGACTCATGTACTGCTGATTTAAATTTATCAAGTCTCTCAATTGCAGCAAGACTCATTGCTTCTGACATATTCCTGATAAGATCATCACCAATTAGTAAATTGTTACATCCTGAACCAGTTAATGAACCATCAACACCAGCACACGTATATGCATGTTCAAGACTTGAAATTAAATTCCACTTATGCACGCCAGTTAATTTACCAAGTTTCAAACCTGGAAATATTTTTTTATGAAAATCAGTAAAAATAAATGCCTGCGTATCTCTACTATAATCCTCAGCTTTTGATGCAGCATAAGAATTTCTCATAATAGACCCGTCTGGCCTTCTACCGATAGCAATGGCAACACATTTACTAACACTATACGATTTACCATATCTACGAGGAAGCGAAAATCCAAGATTCCATATTTCACGATAATCAATCATGTCAAATAAAGTTGCTATTAATTTTAAATGCTTTCTTTCTTCTTTAAAAAACCGTGGATCGTCTTTTTTTAAATATTCCCATGCTGATTTTGAATATTTAGTTTTTTGTGCTTTTTCCAGTAAAAATTTCTGAGCAAGTGCAGTATCTATATTTTTATTATAAATATTATTTTCTTTCTTGCTCATAATTATTCTTTTTCCGGTGATTCTTCATCACCAGGTTCTACTAATTCAAATTCAACATCAATGGCTTTTTCTCGAAAGTCCTTTTCCACAAATTCTTTATAGTCACGCTTATCTTCTTCACTCATATTTATAACCGGATAATTAAGTGTTAAAGTAATATTCTTAATTGGATCATTACCATCAATAAGAAGTTTCTTTAATCTAATAGCTCTATCCAGATCAGCAAATGAAGCATTATATCTACTTATACTAAGCGGTTCATCAATGCCTTCAACTTTAACTATTGTTTTTGGAATATTAAGTTTTGCGAGTATATCATTACCCATTTTTTCAATTATTTCATTAATAACTGATATTCCTTTACGAAATTCAGCAAGTTCAGTTTTTTTTATTTCTTGCAATTTGCCATCTTGTCTATTAGCAATCCATTTCTTTTTACGAGCTTTCCAATCTTCTAATTTTGATCTATTGAATATTGTACCAGTAGCAGGTCCATCACCTTTATGCTTTGCACGATATTCATCTGATAATTTTTGAAATGAAATCTCTTTAGTGCAATAAGCAACAAAGATCTCTTCCCAATTCCACGATATATCAATACTTTTACTCATGTACTTCTCCTTTACCCTAATACAGTCACGTTAATCACTTTTTATTTCTGCCTATAAATTTTACATTTATCGGTACGGTATCTTAATGTAATGTAATATAATACTAATATAATATAATAGGTGTCGTTAAATTAGAAATTTTTGTGCCTATATTTTTTTGATTTAACAACACCCTATATAATATAAATTAACTTTTTTATCAAAATGATAACGCTTTTAAGTCTTTTCGATATATATTCCAATCTATTTCTTTCCCATTAAGCGTAATTGTAGAATCAGCTCTTTCTTTGCATATGCGACTTACTATATTTTGTAAACATAATGGATCTAATTCCATTCCAATAGCTTTACGCTTCATCCTTTCACATGAAATCAATAATGTTCCAGAGCCAAGGAACATATCTGCTACAACATGACCTTCATCACTAAAATGCTGAATGAACTTATTGTACAATGAAACTGGCTTCTGGTGTGGATGTAATATTTGCTCTTCTCGCTTTAGAAATCCTCGATAATTCATTTTGATAATTGTCTGAAATCCATCTTTCAAGTTTTTGAATGGAATTGGTTTACCACAAGCAAGTCTCATCATCAATAAATGCCTTACATAGACATCATTGCCTTTTGGTGAGCTAAATGTATGATCGAGTATAAAGAATCTCTGTAAATGCAATTCTGTTTGTTTAAGTATTGTTTGAACTTGCTGATCATCACAAATTATGAAACAATAAGCATTTTCAATGTAATCCGGAATAGTATTTACCCAATCATATTCCTCAATATCATATGGAGGATCGAGTATTGCCATACGGGCGACATTAGTTGCTGACGGTTTCAAGAAACCGATATTCTTATCTCTTCCAAACAATTTATCTATATCTTTTGTAGAATTAGCATTACCACACATTACACGATGATCACCAATTTCAATAATATCACCTTCTTTGAGTACGCATTTCTCTTTTGCAGTTGGTTTAAAATCATCTTCATCATCTCTTGCGGAATTAAGTACTTCTATTTTTATATCAAGTTCTTCTATTTCTACATTCTTAAGATATTCTACAGGCACATTTAATCTTTCAAAGAAATCTGTATCTGCATTAAATTTACCATAATTAGAATTTAGTTGTAATATCTTCTTAGCAGCATCAGTTTTGTTTTCAGCATGTATTTGCACAATTGGTATTTCTGGTATTTCATATCCATCTTTTTCAAGATCTATCAATGCTTTCTTAGTTTGGTGACCATCAATAGTCAGATACTGACCTTTTTTATTCTTCCATACAAATTTGGGCACAAATACACCGTGCTCAAGAATTGATTGTTTCAACTTTTTAAGTGATTTGTCATTTATCTTTTTCAGATCACCTTGAAAATCCTCAAGTTTTGCAAATTTAACTGTTGGTAGATTATCCTGGTTATATACTTTAATCTTCTTTTTCATTCGATATCTCCTTAAAATCCATCGTTAACTGGCTTCTTTCCGTAATTATCCTTGCTTTTGCTATCTCGCAATATTCCTCACTCATTTCTATGCCAATAAAGTTTA
>CAZKLF010000048.1:0-5701 GCA_964553665.1 uncultured Mariniplasma sp.
TTAAATATTAAGTCTCTTTTTTCTATTAGTCCTTGACATAGGGTATAGTTTAATACAAAATATAGTTGCTACCTTTTTTTTATAAATTAGTTATTTAAATGAGACTTAGGATAATCATCACCTTATTTAAGGGTATTAATGAGCATCAGTATTATAAACTATGCGTTTCAATAATTGCATAATCTCCATCATGTCTTCGATAGACAACATTTGTTCTAGAAGTCTCTTTGTCTAAAAAAACATAGAAATCATGACCCGATAGTTCCATAGCCGCAATTGCTTCATGTGAAGTCATTGGAAGCAATTCAATTTTTTTATTTTTAACAAGTTGGCTTGCCAAGATATCCTTTTCAAGAGATTCAGCATCAAATTCAGTTGAATATGCTTGTTTAATACCATCTTTTTCCAAATTGTGTTTCAATTTGTCTTTGTGTCTTCTAATCTGAGCAACAAGTTTATCGCTTGCTCTATCAATTGCTGAATACATATCAACATCTACAACCTCTGCTCTTAAAACAGTTCCTTTAGCTGGTATCGTAACCTCAATTTTATGATGATCTTTATATACCTTGCAAACAACTCGTACTTCAGAGATAACCTCTGGACCAAAAAAGGAAACAACTTTGTTCAATTTCTTCTCTGCATAGTCTTTGATAGCATGTGTTGGCACAAAACCATTTTTTCCTAAAACTTCAAATTTCATAGTTTTTCTCCTTCTTCTATATTTTCATTAAGTGTAAGCAAGTAAACACTGCCTAACTTAAGAGAATCCAATATCTTTAATGTAATATCTGAAACATGATCATAGTACAGAAATACACATTCTTTATACTCACTTAAATAATGCTTTAAGTAAGGTTTAATAAATGACATATAAGCTAGCCCTGAAAGATACGCATCACCTCTTATCATTGAATGATGATAAATCTGACCCTGTTCTATTGGTATGATAGATACCTTAGGAACTAACGGATTCATCATATAGCATTTCTCACAAATATGATGAATCTCAGGTTTAAATAGATTGTGAATATTTTTTTTCGTTTTTACCTTTTTCCCACATAAGCCACAAAGCATAACAAGCCCTCCTAATTGATATTAGTCGGACTTGTATCAGTTTACTTTTTATAAGCTTCAACAATTTTATCAATCAGCATATGAGGTACTTCTTCATACTTAATAAATTCACGTGTAAATGAACCACTGCCTTGAGTCATTGCTTTCAAATCAATTGCGTACTTAACAATTTCTGCTTCTGGAACTTCAGCGATAACAACTTGGAAGCCTTCAGATTGGTTCATACCAAGAACGCGTCCACGTCTCTTATTCATATCACCCATAACATCACCAACGAATTGATCCTTAATCGTAACTTCAACTTTAACGATTGGTTCAAGAATTGTTGGTTGACAAGTCTTAATTGCATCTTTAAATGCTAAACCTGCAGCCAATTTAAAGGATAATTCATTAGAGTCAACTTGGTGGTATGATCCATCATATAAAGTTGCTTTTAAATTAATAACTGGGAATCCTGCTAATGGACCATGTTCAAAAGATTCAATAAGTCCTTTTTCAACAGCAGGGAAATAGTTTCTAGGAACTGCGCCACCAAATACATGTTCTTCGAATTCGAAAATTTCTTTAGATGGTTCAAATTTAATCCATACATGACCAAACTGTCCAGCTCCGCCTGATTGTTTCTTATGTTTACCTTCAGCTTGAACTGTTTTCTTGATTGTTTCACGATAGACAATTTTTTGTTCATCAATATCTACATCAACCTTAAATATTGTTTTCATTCTTTCTAAGACATAGTTAAGGTGAGTCATACCTTGACCACCTAACAACAATTGAGCGGTTTCTTTATTTCTCTTAATCTCAAATGTTGGATCTTCAAGATTGATTCTATGTAACGCCATTGAAATCTTGTCTTCATCATTTTGATGTTTTGGATGCACTGCAATATAAATAACAGGTGTACTAATTGCAACCGATTTATAGATAATTTGACTCTTTGGACTTGCTAAAGTATCACCAGTTTCAATACCATCTATTTTAGCTACTGCAGCCATATCACCGGCGTGATATAAATCACAAGTAAATTGGCCCTTTCCTCTAAGTGAGAAGATATTGGTTAATTTCTTAGTTTCACCCTTATTTGAAATAATGATGTCTTGTCCATTACTCAACGTACCAGAATTAATTTTTAAAATATTAATTACTCCTAAGAATGGGTCAACTGTTGTTTTGAAAATATATGCGGAAAATGGTTCATCATCATGCGTTAAACGTGTGATATCATCATCAGTTTTAGCATCTTTACCTACGAGTGGTCTTAGTTCGTCTGGAGCAGGTAAATAATCAATAAGCATATTTAATAAAGTTTTTACGCCAATTGTTTTGGTAGCACTACCAACGATAACAGGCGTTAATTCGCCTTCAATAATTCCAGAGCGAAGTGATGTTTTCACTTGTTCCTCAGGAATTTCTTCACCTGATAGGTATAAATCTAACAATTCTTCTGAAGTTTCAGCAACACTTTCTAAAATCATGTTATGAAGTTCTTCAACTTTTGCTTTCTTTTCTTCCCAAATTTCAGCATCATGACTATCAGCACCATCATAAATGCGGGCTTTCATGTCAATGACATTTACGAAACCTTCAAAATCTTCGTTGTGACCAATTGGCCAACAGAAAGGTACTGCCTTTTTACCTAATTTCAAACGTATTTCTTCTAATACTTCTTCAAACTTGATATTTTCTTTATCCATCTTATTAACATAGATAATTGCTGGAATATGACGTTTTCTAATCTCACTCCAAACACGTTCAGTCCCTACTTCGACACCTTTACTAGCATCAATTAAGATAACTGCACCTTTAACGACTTCTAACGCTTGGCTTAAGTCGCCGATAAACTCATCACTACCTGGAACATCTATAAAGTTTAACTTATAGTCCTGCCATTCGACTGGAATAACGCTGAGTGAAAGACTTGACTGTTTTGATTGTTCTTCGACAAGATAATCTGAAACTGTGTTCTTGCGTTCAACTTCTCCCTTTTTCTCGATAGCCTTGCCCACATATAATAATGCTTCAGAAATACTCGTCTTGCCTGATCCTTGATGACCTAATATTGCGATGTTGCGAATCTCTTTGGTGGTATACTCTTTCATCTTTAACCTCCTGTAATCGTTTTCATATTCTATACCAATATTATAGCATATAATTGCTACCTACAAATCGATTTTATGTGAAAAATATGAAATTTCACATAAGTCACAAAAGATGCTATAATATAGACGGTGAAAATATGAGAAAACTTGCTATAAAATTAATTGAATGGTACCAAAGAGATATCTCTCCAAATAGTAATCATAAATGCAGACATTCTCCAACGTGCTCTGCTTATGCTAAAGAATGTTATGTTCGCTTTAATTTTTTCAAAGCCTCCTTTTTAAGTGCGAAAAGAATTCTTTCTTGTAATCCCTTATTTAAGCCGAAATATGACCCAGTTCCTGAAAAAAAAGTGAAGGTTAAAAAACAAAAAACCAATGATTAAAATCATTGGTTTTATTTTTCTTTATCAGCTTTTTCTTGTTGATTCTTAATCACTTTTTGTCTTGTAAATGACTCTCTTTCCTTTTCTTCAAGAGCCTCTGTAATATATTTTATGTTTCCCTCAAATCTAGGGATCACGACGTTTTCTAAAGCATTTGCTCTTTTCTGAGCTTTTCTTATTGCATTGGCCAATCTGTAGGTAGAATTATCAATTTCCGCTAATTTAACTGTCATTTCTCTAACTTTTTGAAAACATTTATACGCATAATCGAATTTTGTGTTTGTATGCCCAATACCATAGGTAATTCTAACAGGTTCACTTTCAAATGTAACCTTCGGAATCTCTACACCCATAACACTTCTATAGGTAACAGAAATGCCGGAATTGATAGGTATTGATTTTGCTATGTCACTGACGATCCCTAATGTGATATTTGCTTCCTGAAGCGCTTGATAAGCCTGTTTAAAGGTTATTGAAATTTCATTACGCAACAAGCGGACATCTTCAAAAAGACTCATCATCTCACGAATCAAAATATTTCTTTTTCGATCCATAAGTTCAAAGCCTTTATGGGCTAATGCATTCGATTTAATTAGCGTCATTAAATTCCCTTTAGTAGGAAATACTTGTTCAGCCATAAATTACATTCCCTTCAAAGCACTAATAATTGGTTTATTTACAATATGGAAACGTTCAACTGCTCTTTCGTGATTATAATATTGCTTAATTAATTGTTCATCGACACGATTGAGTTCTTCTTTAGGTAGAACTGATAATAAATCCCAACCTAAATCAAGCGTCTCAATAATTGAACGATTCGTTTCAAATCCTTGGCCCAAAAAGTGTTTTTCAAATAATTTGCCGAATTCAATGTACTTACGATCCACAGGAGACAATTCATCTTCACCAATAACTGAAGCTAAACTGCGTGCATCTTGAACTTGTGCATAAGATGCAAACATCTGATTTGCTACAACAGAATGATCTTCTCTTGTATATCCAGCACCTATACCATCTTTCATTAAACGTGATAAGGATGGCAAGATGCCAACGGGTGGAAAGATACCCACTTGACTTAATTCTCTGCTTAATACGATTTGACCTTCAGTAATATATCCAGTTAAATCGGGAATTGGATGTGTTATATCGTCATTTGGCATCGTTAAAATTGGTATTTGAGTCACGCTACCTTTAGCTTGTGAAACAATACCTGCTCTTTCATAAAGTGATGCCAAATCAGAATATAAATATCCTGGATAACCTTTACGACCTGGAATTTCACCTTTACTACTCGAAAACTCACGAAGCGCTTCACAGTAAGATGTGATATCAGTTAAAATAACAAGCACATGAATGTTATGCTTAAAAGCAAGATATTCTGCTGCTGTCAAAGCAAATCTAGGTGTTAAGATTCTTTCAATAATGGGTTCATTTGAAAGATTTAAAAACATAACAACCTTATTCATAACACCAGCTTCTTCGAATGAATGTCTGAAATACGCAGCAACGTCATTTTTAACGCCCATCGCAGCAAACACAATACAAAAATCATTACCTTTAGATTCGGCAATTTTTGCTTGTTTAACGATTTGAACTGCAAGTTCGTTATGCTGCATACCAGAACCTGAAAAGATAGGTAATTTTTGTCCTCTAATCAGTGTTGTTAGAGCATCAATAGCACTAATTCCAGTTTGAATATAATCTCTAGGGTAAACTCTAGAAACCGGATTCAATGGTTGTCCATTGATGTTTCTTTTTTCGTCGATAAAAACTTCACCTAATCCATCGATAGGGCGTCCCGAACCGTTAAATGTTCTACCTAAAATCTCTTTAGATAAGGACATTTCAACGGAGTGTCCAGTAAATTTAGTTTTAGTATTGGTCAATGAAATATTTTGAGTGCCTTCGAAGACTTGGATTGCTACTCTTTTACCATCAATTTGGACCACGCGTCCATAACGGACTGAGCCATTTGTTAGTCTAATTTCAACCATTTCTTCAAATCCTACATTTTCTACATCTTCTAAGAAAATGAGTGGACCTTTTATTTCATCTAATCCTATATATTGGAGATTCATATTGGCCTCCTTTAGTGTATTCTCTTAATGTATCTATCAATCGTCTTCACATATTGATCGA
>CAZKLF010000049.1:0-5368 GCA_964553665.1 uncultured Mariniplasma sp.
TGGGTTTTGGAAATATTCTAGACTGCTATTCAATACAGACTATGTTATTTCTATCAATTTCTTAAATGAGCTTTTATAACTAGCTCCTAAGGGAATTATCTTGTCAGCTACTCTAACAATATTGGATTCCACTGATACTATATGAGCAGTATTAATAATATAGGATTTGTGAATTCTTGGAAATTGATTCGGATTCAAAAGTGATTCCATCTTTTTGAGGGACATATAAGTAACGATAGACTTACTTTTAGTTATTACTTTTAAATAATCACCTAATGATTCTATATATAAAATATTTTTTAGGTCAACTCTGACTAATTTTTTATCCTCTTTAAGAAAGATAGATCCATTATCAGATTTAGTAGCAACAGATGCAGTATCAATATTTTTACTTGAACGAAGTTCAAATTGTGTTCTTGCTTTTTGCATAGATTGCAAGAATCTATTTAACGAGAACGGTTTATGTAGATAGTCCAAAACATTTAACTCAAATCCTTCTATCGCATATTCGCGATATGCGGTAGTAATAATAACTAAGGGAGGGTTTGACAATGTTTTAAGGAAATCCAATCCGGACAATTTGGGCATATTAATATCAAGAAATATCAAATCGGGATGATATTTATTTATTGCGTCAATAGCCTCAAACGCGTTTTTACATTCTGCTGCAACATTAATATTGTCCAAGTTAGATAAATAATTTAGAACAACCTTACGCGCCGGTGTTTCATCATCGATTACTAAACATGTAATTGTTTTGTTACTCATTTCAATCAAGTTCTATTATTAAATTTACTTTAAACTTTCCCTCATCGTTGGAAATATCCAAACGATGCTTATCGGGATAGATCAATTCAAGACGTTTTTTCACATTGTCTAAACCAATACCTTCGGATTTGGAATCATCGATAATCTCAGTAGAACTATTTTCAACAAAAAAGTTTAATACGTTATCGTCCACAATCTTCATGTTAACATTTATAAATGGATTACCTTTTTCAATATTCACACCATGTTTAAAAGCATTTTCCAAAAATGAGATGAATATCAGCGGAGCTATAAAAAATCCATTTTCTGCATCCTTAATGTTGATATTAATTTTAAAACTTTCATCCACCCTAACTTTTTCTAATTCTATATAGTTACGAATAAATTTGATTTCCTTTGACAGTCGTACTTGTTCCTCACGGCATTCATATAAAATATAATGCATTAAATCTGAAAGTTTTAAGATCATATCGGGAACTTGTTTTTTATCTAGCAAACTGTGAGAATAGATGTTGTTGAGAGTATTAAATAAAAAATGCGGATTTATCTGTGCTTTAAGAGAGTCCAATTCTGTTTTATAATTAATACTTTCAAGTTCTTTAACGCGTAGTTCAACATCTTGTAATTGTAATGTTTGTTTTAAGAAATGCAAAAATGACGTTATAGCAACAAGTAATAACTGAGACGTCATATTAATAAAAATAAAAATCTCCGGTCCTCTTTTTCCGGGTCTATTTTGTATAAAATCATCTGAGAATGGTAATATCTCGTGAATATTAGTGATTACAATTGAAATAATGAACATTGATGCTAGTAGAGCAATAACATAATATAAATATTTCTTTTTGTTAAGCAGATTGGGAATTAAAAGTCCAAGATTTGTGTAAACAATTATGAATTGTCCTAAAAATATGGTCGATTCAAAAAGTAAATGATCTCTTAGCGCAACATTCTCATGTCTAACAGAATATTGAAGAACTGTAAAAAAAGCAATATAAATCGTCCAAAATAAAATATGCTGAACGTACCGTTTTTCAAAGAACTGACGGTACGGAAGTGATATCAATGAATCTATTTGTTTATTTAACATAAATTGCCTTTTTAAGCGTATGCAAATTAAATAATTATTGAATTAATATATCAAAAATTTCGACTAATCGATTATTACTCACGACAAACACTTATTATTCCAAGATATTCTTCGGATTTAGTACAAATCCTGTAAAATTGGTGTTAAATCGTGTAACAACGACGTTAATCGAAAATCGTTAAAACCTACCAAATTCACTCAATAACTTTCCGGCGATTTAAAATAAATTTTATTTTACATTGATGAAAACTAAGTGTCTTAAACAAAGGATTACAGAATGAAAAAGTTCATTATAATACCATTATTATTTATGTTGAATATTATTACAGCTCAAGAGTTGACGTTGAATGACTGTATTGAGATTGCATTAAGCAATAAGGAAACAATTCTATCAGCGCAATTGGATGTGCAATCTGCCAAAGCCGGAAAGATTGGCTCATACAGTAATATATTGCCATCAATAAATCTTACAGGCGGAAGTACTGAAACAAGTTTCGCAAACAGCGATGTTTATCCCAATAATACTAGTTGGTCTGCCGGAGTAAGTGTATATCAGAATATATTTGATGGCGGTGCTTGGTGGAATAGTATAGCACAAGCCAACAATAACTATGTTATTCAACAACAACTTGAAAGACAAACTAAGATCAACGTTATAGCAGAAATAAACAGAGCCTACTATCAATTGCTGAAAAATCAAGCTTTGGTAGAAGTTGCAGAACAGAATGTTGATTTGGCTGAACAACAAGTTGAACTGTCTCAACGGAAATATGACCTCGGAGCAGCCAAAAAGACCGATCTATTAAAAACTAAGGTCGCCTTTGGATCTGCAAAATCAGGATTGATCTATCAAAAGACAAGTTTATCTACTGCTATATCTGAGTTGCAAAATGCGTTAGGTATCTTTGGAGAAAACAGAGAGCTAAATATCAGTAAAAATATTGAAGAATTACAAATCGTTCCTGATTTTACGGAAGCAATCGAAACAATGAAGATTCACAGTCCAAGTATTTTAGCTACTAAAGCTCAGCTTCAAGATGCTGAGATCAATAAAAAACTGACAACCGCAATGCGATTACCATCGCTTAGCGCATCCTTATCTTATCAAGGTACTGATAGTGAATTTAGTGGATTAAACGAAGCCCTGACAGACGATTGGACAATGACAGCCGGATTGAATCTGTCATTTCCTATTTTTAACGGCTTGGCACTATCAACACAGTCACAGCAGGCAAAGTTGAATGTGCAAAAGCAGGAAAATACTCTAATCACAACTATAAATGATGCAAGTGTAAGCTTAGAAACTTTATATAACAACGTTAATAATTATCATGAGATCATTCCAATCAATGAAGAAGTATTGTCTTCAGCTGAGGAAGATATGCATCTGATAAGCGAACGTTATAAGTTAGGTTCAGCTACGATATTAGAACTATTGGATGCCCAGGTATCTGTAACACAGGCGCGCAGTGATCTCGTATCGTCCATTTATGATGCTAAGATACAGGAAGCATATCTCAATGCACAAATCGGAATCCTCGATAAAAACTTTGAACAATATTAATAAATGACCAAGGAAATGAAAATGAAGATCAAACAATTAATAAAAAAATTCTATCCAATTATAACAGTACTTGTAGTTGCATTTTTAATCATAATTGGGCTCTCAAGTATGAAAAAACCGCCAAAGAGAACCAATGGTGTGCACAATACATTATCGGTACCGGTTATGGAAGCTAATCTTGAAGACATACAAATTAAAGTACCTGTAATTGGTAAACTCGTAGCTCAGAATCATGTCCAAATATTTTCTGAGGTTCAAGGCGTATTAGAAAAAGGAGATAAAGAATTTTTAGAGGGGGTATCATACAGAAAAGGTGATGTGCTTTTATCTATCAATTCTCAGGATGCAGAATATAATCTGATGTCACAAAGAAGCAGTCTGTTAACTCAAATTGCTCAAATTCTACCGGAAATGCAATATGATTTCCCTGAAAGTGCACCACAATGGGAACAATATCTTGCAGATTTCGATGTGGAGAATATAATACAACCGCTACCTGAAGCAAAAAATGAAAGAGAGAAATATTATATTTCAGGCAAAGGGGTTTATCAATCTTACTATAATGTTAAAAATCTTGAATACACTTTTAGTAAATATCAGATCAAAGCTCCTTTTAATGGAACTGTTGTTTCAAGTGAAATAAGACCTGGGACTTTAGTTAGAGGTGGTCAGATTTTGGGTGAATACATGAGTACCTACACTTATGATTTGGAAACAAGTGTTACTGTCGAGCAGTCTTACCTCATAAAAATCGGTGATAGAGCGGTGTTGAAATCTGAATCAGTAGGTGATGAAATTGTCGGAAATGTAACTCGCATCAACAATAATGTAGATCCACAAACCTTAATGGTAAATGTATACATCACCGTAAAAGGTAATGAACTTTGGGAAGGTATGTACCTTACCGGAAATATCACTAGTTCATCTAACATAGTTGCCACAGAAATCCCACGACGAATTATCACTAACGATAATTCTGTCTTTACAGTTAAGGATAGTATTGTTGTTGAAAAACCGATTGAAATTATATCTCTACATGGTGATACAGCTGTTGTAATTGGTCTGAAAGACGGTGAAATGGTTAGTACAAAATCTCAAGATATTTACAGTGGCCAAAAAGTAAATATCTTATAAAAATCAAAAGAACAAATGGTATACTAATATGAAAAAATTAATAGAATATTTTATTAAGTATCCCGTATCGGGCAACGTTATCGTCTTCTTGATAATTGCTTTGGGATATTTTGGTTTCACAAGTTTGAAATCTACAACAATGCCGCAGGTTGACCCGGGTAATATTATTATTTCAACACAATATCCCGGTGCTTCTCCTGAAGAGATAGAACAGGGAATTATATTAAAAATTGAAAACAATCTGCGAGGAATTTCCGGAGTTAAAAAAGTTACCTCAACATCCCAAGAAAATTTCGGACAAGTCGTGGTTGAGGTCATTAGTGGCTTCGACACTGATATTGTATTGCAAGATGTACGTAATGCCGTAGATGCAATTAATTCATTCCCCGCGGGGATGGAGCCTGCTAACACAAGCAAATGGGAATTCAGATCACGAGCCATTGAATTTATGATTAGTGGTAACGTTGACTTAAAAATATTAAAGAGTAAAGCTCGAACTATTGAAGAGGAATTACTACAAATATCCGGTATAAGTAAAATTGATCTTAGCGGTTTCCCTGATGAGGAAATCGAAATTGCGTTTCGGGAAACAGATCTACAAGCATATAATATCAGTTTTACTGAAGCAGCAAATGCCATAAGCAAAGCAAATATTGATCTTACAGGTGGTACCATCCGAGGAGAAGATGAAGAACTATTTATTCGTACAACACAAAAGAAATTTTATGCTAATGACCTAAAAGATATCATTTTAAAAACATCGGATACAGGTGCCATAATCCGCGTAGCTGATATAGCAACTGTCAGTGACA
>CAZKLF010000050.1:0-5218 GCA_964553665.1 uncultured Mariniplasma sp.
CATATTTACCATAAACAGAAGTTACGCTTTGGCTATTTGTCCATGTTCCACAAGCAGCTTGCAATATTTCTTCATAACCGGTTTGCAGTGTATAGAAACTACCCTTAACATGAGTATCGGTGTAACCACTTGTAAATACTTTTGCAAAGTCATTAGCAATTTCAGTATTGATAATAAGCTCAATATCTTTCTCGAATCCAGGACGATATAAATTATTATAAAGGTCTTTGATAGGAATGTCATATTGCCGTTCCATATTACGACAATAAAGTTCAGTACCCATGATATAAAGCAGATCCGTTTCCTCGCCTGCTGTTAATTGAGCACCTGCTCTTTCAGTAGAAATTAACTGTTCAACCAATCCACGATAAACGTCAATAGGTATTGTAAGCTCATCACCGGTTATCCATGTAAAATGTTTCAAGATTTCACTTTGATCAAATACAAGTTTCAGCACGTCACGTGCTCTTATTCCAGTTATAAGGTTATTACGTGTGTAATTTGCAAAAGCAGTCTTTTCTACAAGAGTACCATCCTGATATGTTACAGGATAACCGGCTATATCAAGCAATGTAGCTGCTGTAGGATTAATATAGTCTTTTGCTACAGGTTCTGTTTTATCCTTTCCGTAAGCGTCTTCTAATCCCACTGACAAGGCTTTAAGGATAGTTTCAGTATCAAATTTCAAATTTTTAGGCATTTGTTGCTCCTTTTAAATTGAAGATTCAATAGAAAATGGCTTTCTATTTGCATGCTTATTTAATTTAGGATCGGCAATAGCTTCGTCATCATCATTTAATGTTTTAAGCATTTCATCAACTTTTGGTGACATTGCCTCCAGGTCTTCAGATGTTTTATTAATTTTAGCTAAAACATCTTCATTTACATTGGCAGTGATTTTTCCATCTTCTACCATTTTCGCTACAACAGTTTGTATTTGAGTTTCAGAATCAGCCTTGTTAATGACTTCTTCCCCTAAAACTTCTTTTAGTACACCTTTCCCTTCATCGGACTTTAAGAATACTACAAGTTCTTCTTTAGTCATATCATCGTCTCCTTTTTTAACGGTTTCTGGTTTCTTGAATATATCAGTACTTTCCAGTATTTGTGCTTGAAATTGAGCAATACTTTCTTTAACAAGCTTTGCAGGATCATCTACATTATTGCTTTTAGTTGAATATTGTATATCCCATAAAGCATACCACAATAAATCAATATATTTCCATAGATCATTTTTGTCATTTTCAAGCATTTCAATAAAATCTTTTGATAATTTTGCTTGAACTTCTTTGCTAAGTTTAACATATCCATCACCAATAATTGATTTTACTATTTTCGCAATAAAACCAGTTTGTTTTTCAGTTATTTCTTCTTCTTCGTTTTCAAACTCAACAAATTTAGCTTTACCTTCAATTGATGTTTCCCATTTCTCTAATTTTACTTTGTTCCATAATCCTTCATCATAAAACTTAGTGCAAACGGCTAAAGCACCAATATACTCTTCATCTGGAAACACCGGATCTCTTAAAATGGTATTTTCTTTAAGCATTTCACCATCAAGTTCTTCTCCAGCTTTCATTACTTCTTGCTTAACTGTCCACAATTCACATGTTAATGCTTTTCCATCAAGGTTAATTCCATCATGGAGTAATTTTACTTCCTTCATACCTCCATTCTGTACAAATTCCTCTCTTGCTTTTGCTAAAACTTTTGGATCATCACAAATATAACCCTGGCTATCTTCACCATTAAGCTTATAAAGAATTGTGTACATTTCCATTTTTTCATCGTTAAACTTTAAAACAGGAACTTTTTTGACAAAATTGCCATCTGCTTTAAATACCGACTCAACACCAACTGCTCCCTTTGGAACAAGAGCATTTGCAGAAATGTGAAGCTCTACATACTTTTTCTTTTTTACCATTTAAATCTCCAGTTTACGTTGTAGATCGTAAAGGCACATAACCAAAAGCAAGCATTGGCTTTCTCTTTAAAACTATATTCTTTTAAAAACATTAAAACTCCTATAAACAACTAAATAAGGTTTACTCCTTAATTTCTTTGTTTTGTCAAGTTATTTTTTTTAATCTTCTCCGTCTTCACCTTCCGTAGTAGGCATACCTGTTTTATTTCCACTTTCATCTGTATTCCCATTTGTCCTTGCGTCACCTTTTGAATTAGAAGAAATACTGCCTTGTACTGCTGGCTTTCCATTTTGCTTTTCATCAAACTTCTTTAGCTTTCTTATTTCTGCAGGAGTAATAGCAGCAACACCATCTTCTGCAATTATTTTTGATAGTAATGAATAAATAACTGCATCATCTTTGGCACTGGTTAAATCCATTGTATTCAATACCATATCAACATCTTTCTGATTGTATAAAGTGCTAAGTAGTATATTAAAGAAATCTTGTATATCAATAGCCATTGGCTTTACTACAAGCTCCACAAATACCTTTAAAGAGCCTATACTCTCACTACCTGAACCAAGAGACCCTGGTGCAGATATACCAATCAATTTAGGTGGTATTAGCCATGTGCGAGCTATTTCATCTCTATTAGCATCTCTTTCTTTCAGAAAATCACCATCTATTTTTTGAGATAATTCTTTTAGCTCTATTTTTCCAGAACTATCTTCAATTGATATTATTAGTGTTTTATGCTTATTATCAACTCCCTGGTGCTGTTCAAGCTGTTTAGCGATCATTGATTTCTGGTCTGGATTGAGTTTACCTCCTGTCATGATAATAGCAAAATTAGGTCTTGTATCATTTCTGAAGTACTTTAGCCCATACCTGCGAATAAGTATATTCTCAATCATAGCAGTTAAAGCAGGGTAATAATCTGGTAATCCCATAAATGAACTTTTGCTGTTTCCAGTCCATAAATGAGCAACATAATTCTTTCCTGCTATAATATTCTCTTGTCCTGTGTATGGCGTGTAGAACTTAGGTTTAATTGAATTTGGGGTTATCTGAGCCCATTTCTTAGGATAACCACCGACCATTTCACCGCCCTTTTTACGTGGAACTGGGAACATATCTCTTGCATTTAATCTACTAAAAGAATACCCTTCTTCGCCAACCTTTTTTCTAAATGCAATAAACCCATTATAAAATTCTGTATAATCAGACGTAAAGTCTTTTATAATCTTATGAAAAGTCTCAAACACGTTATCGGCAGGATTCTTAATAGCTTCCTTCAATTGCTTATTATACTTTTTTTCATTATTAAACCTGAATCCTAAACCTGAAACCATTAACCGTGTTGCCTTAATAGATGCTCTTTGCGTAGAATCCATCCACGATAAATCTGACATTAGCCTGAATGATGCAGGTTGAGGCAATACTCCAAATCCCTCTAATTTACTAATATCATCAGAAACATGACCATCTGTTTGCAATATTGGTAAAAAATCTTGTTTCTGTAAGTCAAAAGCATAAATATTCGCATTGCCATATTCTATTGATTCTGGTGTTAATCGTCCACCTTGACCACTAACTGTCTTTCTCTTTTCTACCGGAGCATCATTTCTAATATCATTGAAATTCAAATCTTTCATTTATTCTCCTTTTAAACGGAATCAACATCAACTCTGCTTGAACCGCCTTTTTGCACATATTCAGATAACCCGGAAATTGCATCTTCAGGGTCATCATTTAGGTTTCCACCTTCTTTTTTGAAATTTGTCAAGTGATTTATAAAAAGAGCATAATCTGAATCACGTGGATAATCAGCTTCAGTAAGAAAATAGAAATTATCAACTACAAGATCAGAATATAAAATTATTCTTATTTCTTTGTTTACAGTATTGAACTTTGCAATAACTAATGGTATTCTATATCCATGTCTGGCAAGTTCTTCAACGACTCTGTTCATGTATTCATCTCCACCATGATTAGTTTCAAATATAACCACATCTGGATGATGTTTTAATATTAATTGCACTGTTTTTGGGAAATGGAACTTTGAAGATTTTTTTGTCATAAGTACATCAGTCATATAAGCTCTACCGCCAACTTTCTTACAAACTCCCGCAAAATGATAATCTTTACCTTTACCTGCATAATCAATGTATATCACTGTTTTGCCATAAAGATATTCATGATCATCAAGGCTAAAGTAATTAAGACTTTCTGCTGGATATAACAGTCCTTTAGCTTCAAATGGAGCTCCCTGATACATACTATCCCAAATATAGTCATGCCCCCTTCTAAATAGAGTATCCTTCCTCTTTTTAAGCCATTTAGTGCTTCTAATTCCCTCACATGTAGATTTACCCTCCAGATTAAGAGCTGGGATGTTTACGAGTATCCAATCGAACTCAGGATCAAAGTTACCAAGTGCTATTGCATCACGAATACGTTTTACAAACTCATCAATTCCTTCATCTGTTAATTTATCACCTTTCAGCATATCGAATTTTATATATTTCTCATTTTGCTCTATTTCACCCTGTGGGTCATTACGTGTCCATCGTGTACCAATTTCCAAGTGAGCACAACCATCTTCCATTGATGATTCATGTACTGCTGACTTGAATTTATCAAGTCTTTCCATCGAAGCAGCACTCATAGCTTCTGACATATTCCTGATCAAATCATCACCAACTAATAAATTACTACATCCTGAACCGGTAAGAGAACCATCAACACCAGCACACGTATAAGCGTGTTCAAGGCTTGTCACTAAACTCCACTTGTGCATAGCTGTTAATTTACCAAGCTTTATTGCCGGGAATATTTTTCTAAAAAAATCAGTTTTGATGAATGCCTGAGTATCTCTGCTATAATCTTCTGCTTTAGATGCTCCATAAGCATTTCTCATAATAGAACCTTGAGGTCTTCTGCCAATAGCAATAGCAACAGCTTTACTGGTAGTATAAGATTTACCATACCTACGCGGAAGTGAAAAGCTTAGATTCCATATTTTTCTGCTATCAATCATATCAAATAATGTTGCTATTAGCTTTAAATGCTTTCTTTCTTCCTTAAAAAAATGAGGGTCATCTTTCTTAAGATATTCCCATGTTGATTTTGAGTATTTGCTCTTTTGTGCTTTTTCAAGTAAAAACTTTTGAGCAAGTGACTTGTTAATATTTTTATTATAAATTTTAGTGTTTTCAGGTTTCATTATTAATCTTCTTCCGGTAACTCTTCATCGTCTGGATCAACTAATTCAAATTCTACATCAATTGCTTTTTCAGCAAAATCCTTTT
>CAZKLF010000051.1:0-5109 GCA_964553665.1 uncultured Mariniplasma sp.
ATTGGATTCCTAATGATTCATCAGCAGTTGATTATACTGCTGATCAAACTTATAACAGTTCATTTACTGATATGGATACAGATCCAATAATGAATCCAATGACTTATCATTGGGCTTATGAAGATACATTAATGAATTTCATCACAACTGACCTATATGGTACAGATGTTAACTGGGATAAAGCAATTGAAGATGATCTTGCTACTGCAAAAGCCGATTTCTCATTAATTGATGAATCAAATATTGGTGCATTAGAAAGAGAAAATGTGAAATATGGTGCTGAAAAATATCCAATCGCTGTTGGCGGTTTACATGATGGTGAAGACGGTACTGACCAAAACGATAAATACAGTGAAGCTATTTCAAGAACAATTTCTGCCACTACTTATAGATACACATTAAGAGATGATATTTATTGGGAAGATGGCACAAATGTAACTGCAAATGATTATTTTTATTCATACTTCCAATATATAGATCCTGTTCAAAATAACTTTAGAGCAGATAGCTATTATCCAAGTGCTAGCAGAAACTCAGGAATGAAAGTTGTTAATTCTAGAGGATACTTCTTGCAAGGTACTGAAATTGGTTTAGGTGAAGCAACTCCCGGTTCACTTGCTGGAGACTATGGCTATGCTAAACTAACAACTTATTCTGGTCCAAATCCTCCTTATTCTGCATCTTATGCTAATTTGTTCCTCGATGAAATTTTCGGAGCAAGTCTTAGCCGTGACCTTTATATCAGTTTAGAAGATTTTAATGCTTCTGGCTATGCTCTTGGCGATACAAATGTTCCTTTAACACCTGAGCTTACTGCATTATACGGATTAGGTGCACATTGGTTAGTCGATTTTGATTTACATACTGATGTTGTAACAAACCCAAATTATGTTGCTCCTAAGGGTACTTATTGGCCAGCAGTTGCTAAAGAAGCTGTTGGATTTAAAGTTATTGATGATTATACATTTGAAATGGAATTTGAAGTGCCAGTTCAACATGCTTCAGCGATGAGTTTAGGTGATTTCAACTTAGTACATCCTGCAACTTATGAAGATAGTTTAGATGCAAATGGAACAAACTCTACTTATGGTACAAGTGCAACTCCACCGGTAAGTTATGGCCCATATGTTCTAAAAACTTGGGATACTAACCAAAAGATGGTCTTTAATAAGAATTATGATTCATTTATGCATCAATATTATAATTACAAAGCAAGATCAATTGAATTCTATCCAGACGTAGATTCTAGAATGACAGCTTTCGAAGATGGACTTTTAGATGTTGCTGGATTAAATCAAACGTTCTATAGTCAATATGTCGAAGATCCAAATCTTAAGGCTGCTTATGATGGTTATCCACAATACTTAATGTTTAGTGCTGTTCCGTATGAAAGTGATACTTATAATGCAGCTACTAAAGATGCTATCAAAGATTTAGATTTTAGACAAGCATTCTTCTTTGGATTCAATAGAATCGAATATACTTCAACTATTTATGCACCAAATGTTCCTACTTTATTAACATATAGTTCAAATGCTACACAATATGATAATGATCCTTCATGGTATGTTAATACTCCAGAATATGCAGCGATGCTAGAAGATTTGGATATTGATTATGATACATTCGGGTATGATCCAGTTAAAGCACAGACATTATTTAATACAGCTTATGCCAAATGGGATGCAGTTGTTGGAAATGATGGCCCTATCACACTTACTTGGTTAACTGCTGATGGCGCTGAACAAGCAAGAATTGATGATTATATTATCAGCCATTATGAAACTTTATTTGGTACAGATAAGATTGCATTCGTAAAGGATTCATATACTCAAGGTGTATCAAGTGATAAGCAAGATTTGCGTGAATTTGATATCACATTAACTGGTATTGGTACAGGACAAACAACTAACGTAAGTGTAATGTTACCAATTCTAGGCTTATATTACGTAGAGACTTATCAAGGATCCGATTGGGGATTCAACTCGCCAGAAGAACTCGGCATACCTGCTGACGCATTTGTAATTTTAGAAGCAAACAAGCTTGATTTAAGAGCGACATGGACCTTCTTAAAGGGTAAAACCGATTGGGATGCAACTACTGATGAAGGTACACTTGAAATTTTATTTGACATTTTAGACGCAAATGATGGTTACTTCATTGGTGATTTAAGTGTTCTAAATGATTTTGGAATCGCATGTACATATATTTGGGCTGGTCTAGCTCCACAATATGATGGTGATGTTGATGACAGAAATACTGTAACTAGAGCATTTGATAGACTCGCTCTTGAATACGTTCAATTAGTTCCAACTGCTGGACGCGCAGGAGCAACAGTTTATTCTGATGATGTTGTTGATACATGGCCTGCTTACCATAACATTATGATATGGGGTCAATCAAGATATTGGTATTTATCATCAGATTCAGATTTTTCATAATTAATTAAACAAGTTTTACAAAGTCAATAATAATTAAAGATACAAATTATTAGAGGCAGCAGAAAAACTGCCTCTTTAATTTGTCTATTTTTGTCTCTAAAAAGAACACTTTGTCATTGAATCATTAATTAATTTTTATAAATATTTTAGAGTTTATATGTGAACGATAGTATGATTTTCAGATATAGATTTTATGATTTGTTATACAAGATAGAACTGGTTTATATATGAATATATAAGATAAATCAGTTTAATTAGTTTTTTATTTGCATTAAGAGTGAAAATAAGATCAATTTTTGATATAATATATATAATATCGCACAGTTTAGAAAGGATTATGAATAATATGCTAAAATACTTTTTTAAGAGATTCGGATTGATGCTAATAACCTTCACAATTGTCATCTTTTTATTCTTTTTATTTGTCCATCTCTTACCAGATTTTCATAAACCACCACTTATGGGTGATGATGCAAATTACTGGATTCAATATTTTAAAGAAGGAAGAGATAAGCCAATTGTTGTCCAGTTTTATCTATGGGTAAAGAATATTTTCGCAACTGGTAGCTTTGGTTATTCACAAACACAAAGAATGGATGTTGGCAGTATTCTTTTCTCGAAAATTCCAACTACTGTTATGTTTCAGTTGTTTCCATATCTAATTACAATACCTCTAGGAATTACTTTAGGTGTTATTGCTGCATTAAAAAAGAACAAGTTAACAGACAACGTTATTTCAGTAGGCATTATGATCTTTATTTCAGTGCCAACATTTGTCGTTGCTGTATTAGCTCAATTGGTTTTTGGTTGGCAACTTCACTGGGTTCAAACGCCTCCATTTGTAGCTACCGCGAGTGATTTTGATGCTGATTTTTGGAAAAGCGCAGTCACCTATATCTTACCGGGGTTAGTTATGATTTTTGGTGGAATGGCTGGGTGGGCTCGAATGATCAGAGCTGAGCTCACAGAACAGTTAACACAAGATTATATGCTTTTGGCACGATCAAAAGGATTAAGTCAAATACAAGCAACTATGCGTCATGGTTTAAAGAATACATTGGTCCCATTTGCTCCTGGTATTTTCTTAGGGTTTTTAGGACTGTTATCAGGTTCTATCATCTTAGAAGTAATCTTTAGAGTTGATGGAGCTGGTAGAATTTATCTATATGCCTTCAATAATCGAGATTATCCATTGTTGCTCTTGGACATGGTTTTTTATGAGTTTATTGGCTTATTAGCCAGTATTCTTGCGGATTTAAGTTATACAATCTTAGATCCTAGAATGAGAATAGGAAGCGGGAAGTTATCATGAGTATAAAGGATATAGATAAAAGTAAATTAGTACTCATAAACGATGAAGACATCGTTATAACTGATATTGCCTTTGATTCTAAGGAAATTGGATATTATCAAGATGCTTGGAATAGGTTTAAGAAAAACAGTGTTTCAGTAGTGGCCTTTGTCATTATATGTGTTCTGTTCTTTTTCGTTCTCGTTGGGCCATATATGAAATCTTACACAGAGCCATCGAATCCTGCTGATGCATCACAATTGGGTTATCTACCTCCGAAGATTAAAGGATTAGAAAAACTTGGTATCTTTGATGGAGAGAAAACAATCACACGTGGTAAAAATTTTATTTTGACACTTTATAATTCTATATACGGCGACGAGGTTATTATTAGTGGTGTTCCTGATGTACTTATCGATAACGATCCATCAAATGATGATCTATATGCCGATATCTCCGAATTGACAGTCAGGGTAGATATGTATGCGTATACTAATTATATAAACAGCTACCTCGATGAATTCAATTCAGAAGATAGCGTGAGTAAAATTTTCTCAAAAGATGAATTTGAAACAGCATTAGCTCGAAACCTTGTTATTGATGTTATTTCAGTTTCAGAAGATGGAAATACTTATATTGCTCGAGTGGATTTCTTTAAATTCACATTAGATCAAACATCAGATAACACATATTTTTGGTTTGGTACAAATCAAACAGGTAAAGATTTATTCACATTACTATGGAATGGCGCTAGAATTTCACTTGTAATGGCTGTAACAGTCGTTATTATTAATTCGATTGTTGGTTTAACCTTGGGTGCAGTTGCCGGCTATTATGGAGGAACTTTCGACCTATTTTTTGACCGCTTTGTTGAAATTTTAGGGGGTATTCCATTTATGGCGGTACTTACCTTACTTATTATTCGATATGGTTCGGCTACTTGGGTCATTGTGATAGCATTCACAGTGACAGGATGGATTGGATCTTACGCCATGGCGCGAATGCAATTTTATAGATTTAAAAATAGAGAATATATTCTTGCTGCAAGAACACTTGGAGCAAAGGATTCAAGAATTATGTTTAAACACATTTTCCCAAATGCTATTGGATATATGGTAACAACTTTTGCTTTGGCAATTCCGAGTTTTGTTTTTACTGAAGCAAGTTTTGCCTATTTAGGTATTATTAATTACACTGATGCAGTTAGTGTTGGTATGTTACTTGAGCAAGGCCAAAAAGTCATGCAAAATCAACCGCATCTACTAGTTTTTCCAGCACTCTATATTGCAATCTTAATGATCACATTCAACTTATTCGGTAACGGATTAAGAGATGCATTTAACCCAAGTCTGAGAGGTACTGAATAATGGAAAATAA
>CAZKLF010000052.1:0-5100 GCA_964553665.1 uncultured Mariniplasma sp.
AGGACAGTATGAGTATTGCAAAAGTCAAATTTATTGATTTAACTGCAAATTTAGATAAATTAGATGACATTCTCGTGAAATTTATCGACTTAAAGGGATTTCATCCCATTCTCGCAAGTGAGATTGTCGAAAAAGTTCACGGATTGACGTCTTTTGTCGCTGAAAATCCTTGTCAACCTCTTTTAACGGAACTTGAAGATCTAGAAATTAAGTATGATCTTAAGCTACCTAAGGCTGAGCAAAAAGACCAAAATTATACCTTTGATGAAATGTTTAAGTATATGCATGACGTGAAGGATAGTCTAGAAACAGAAACAAATCGAATTAAAAAACTACAAGAACATGTTCATGAATATAATGATGCACTCATTCAAGTTCAAAATATTCAAAACTTAGATATTGCGCTTGATGATTTGTTTGCTTGTGAGTATATCAATATAAGATTTGGTAGATTACCAAACGATAGTGTGGATAAATTAAGATTTTTCCAAAACAAACCATTTGTGTTTAAATCGTTTAATCACGACCATAACAATAGTTGGTGTATGTATTTCACAACTGATGAGTATAAGCGTGAAGTTGATAATATTTTCTCTTCATTATTCTTTGAAAGAATCTTTATTCCAGATTTTGTACATGGAACTCCCAAGGATGCTGTTGAAGCACTGCAAGATGAGATTGCTAGTACTAAACAAATGATTGATACATATCAATCTGATATTAAAGAACTTACAAAAAGTTTTTGTGATCAGCTTTCAAGTATGAAAGGTGAGTTGCTTTACTTAAATAGAATTTATGAAGCAAAAAAATATGTTGTTGGATTAGGGAATAAATTTAGTATTGCTGGATTCGTAGAAGAAGGCAATGTTGATTATATAAAGAAATCTCTTGAAGATATCAAAGATATTGAAATAGAAGTTAATGATGCATATAGCGACAGGCGTATTAAACCACCAACAAAGCTTAAAAATGGGTGGTTTAGTAAACCATTTTCAATGTTTGTTGAGATGTATGGACTACCATCATATGGAGAAATAGACCCTACTCCGTTTTTAGCAATCACTTATGCACTCTTATTTGGGATTATGTTTGGTGATTTTGGGCAAGGGTTAGTTTTAATGCTTCTAGGTTACTTATTATTTAGATTCAAAAAGAATCGTTTAGGAGCAATTGGTCTGCGACTGGGTATTTCATCAGCATTGTTTGGTTTACTTTATGGCTCATTCTTTGGAAATGAAGAAATCCTTACGCCGCTCTATACTGGAATCTTAGGGCTTGCTGGTAAACCTATTAGGGTGATGGATTCTGAGTTTACAATGACCTTACTCATTGCAGCGATTGGTCTTGGAGCACTCTTCATTGTCATTGCTATGATTTTAAACATTGTAACACTGATAAAGAAAAAGCACTATGCTGAAATGATTGCTTCACATAATGGATTTTCAGGATTAATATTATATGGATTTGTTTTAGTCGGTGCTGCATTACAACTTATTATGCAAATATCCATATTTAATATTTTTACGATTATTGGGTTTGCTATGATACCACTTGTTTTGATTTTCTTAAAAGAACCACTTGAAAGAGTGTTTCATGGGGAAAAAATGTTTCCCAAAGGTTTTGGTGGGTTCTTTATTGAAGGATTCTTTGAATTATTTGAAATTATCCTTTCATATATCACCAATACAATGTCATTCTTGCGTGTCGGCGGATTCATCTTAGCTCATGCTGGTATGATGCTTGTTGTCATGACCTTGATGGAAATGGTAGGTAATTCTGGTTGGATTGTTTTAATCTTCGGTAACATTTTCGTAATGGGTCTAGAAGGTTTGATTGTTGGAATTCAAGTATTGAGACTTGAGTTTTATGAAATGTTTTCAAGATATTATGAAGGAAACGGTATTGCATTTAGTGCAATTAACCAATAATTTAGGAGGAACGTATATGTTAAATTTTATGGAACTGATATTACCACTGATTTTGATTGTTTTGGTATCTTTACCACTAATCAAAGTATTTAGAGGAAAGGTGAGTGTTCAGTCAGCTAAGGCTAGACTAACGACACATGTTGTTGGATTTTTCACTATTATTGTTGCTGTTTTAGTCGTTCAATTATTTATTAAACCAACAGTATTTGGTGCTGAAGGCGATGTACCAGTTGATTTGATTACAGGAACAATGGCACAAGGCTTAGGCTTCTTAAGTGCTGCACTAGCTACTGGCATGTCTGCACTTGGTGCAGGTGTTGCAGTTGCCGCAGCGGCTCCAGCAGCTATTGGTGCATTTTCAGAAAATGAAAAAAACTTTGGTAAATCATTAATCTTTGTAGCCCTTGGTGAAGGGGTTGCGATTTATGGTCTTTTAATTTCAATACTAATCATTGGTAAGATTTAAGAAAGAAGGATTCAAATGAAGTTTTTCTTAATAAGCGATAATGTGGATACACAGGTAGGTATGAGGCTTGTAGGTATCGATGGTGTTATTGTTCATGAAACCAAAGAGTTTTTAAGCGCGCTTGAGACCGCTTTGAGTGATGAATCTATCGCCATTGTTTTAGTGACGACTAAATTAATCGAACTTGCACCACATATTATTTCTGAGCTGAAATTAACTCAACCTAGAAAACTCATTGTTGAAATTCCTGATCGCCATGGTAACTCCAAAATTGGTGAAGCAATTGACCGTTATGTGAGTGAAGCAATTGGCATCAAGCTGGGAGGTAAATAAAATGGCTTATTATAATGACAACCAACTTTATCGTTATTTTGATAAGGCAATACAAAGAGAATCTAAACACAAAATAGAAGGTCTAATCAAAGAAATCGATTATTTGTATGCCAAAGAAATAAAAAAGATTACTGAAGATTTAACGATGAAAAAAAATTTAGAATTAAAGAAATCATTGAAAGAGCTTCAATTAGAACATCAAGATAAAATGAATAAAATCAGTGTTGGGTACGATGAAAAACTAATAAAAGAAAGAACTTTTATGACAAATATTGTTTTTCACTCTGTTCTAGATAAAATTTACCAATTTATTACATCAAAAAAATATGAAACACTCATGAAAGAAAAACTTGAAAAAGTGAATAAGATAGCTAAAGGAAAACATATATTATTTACGATATCAGATCGTGACACGCATTTAGCTGATTTGATTAAGGAAGTTACTAAATCAACTTATGAAGTTTTGCCATCATCAAAGTTACATTTAGGTGGGTTTGAAGCAACCATTGAAAAAGATGGTATCGTCATTGACGAAACCATTGATTCAAAACTTGCAGAACAAAAGGAATGGTTCTATAAGAACTCTAAATTATTCATTCGAAAATAGGAGGTAACAATCATGAAAAATACAATCTATTCGATTAATGGACCAGTTGTTACCGTGAAAAACGCTGTTGATTTTTCGATGCTTGAAATGGTTTATGTAGGCAAAGAAAAATTATTAGGCGAAGTCATCTCTATTAGTCATGATCATACGACGATTCAGGTTTATGAATCAACAACTGGATTAGTTGTAGGAGAACCAGTTCAATCAACCGGTGAACCTATTTCTTCATTACTTGGACCTGGATTACTTAAAAATATTTTTGATGGTATTGAAAGACCTTTAAAAGTAATATCAGAAAACGAAGGCATGTTTATTCCTATTGGTAGCGATGTTGAAGCGCTTGACCGTAATCTACTATGGGATGTAACATTAACTGTTAAATTAGAGGATCAATTGCATTTTGGACAAATCTATGGCACTATTCAAGAAACTGAATCGATAGAACACCGCTTAATGGTACCGAAAGGTATGGATGGGCGTGTTGTTTGGGTTACTAAGAATGGTGAATATAAATTATTTGATGTCGTTTGTAAACTTGAAGATAGTCATGGCATAGCTCACGAACTTACACTTGCACAAAAATGGCCTATTAAGACACCAAGACCAGTAACGAAAAGAATTCCTATTTCTATACCACTTATTAGTGGGCAACGCATTATTGATACACTTTTTCCGATTGCTAAAGGTGGAGCAGCTGCTGTACCTGGTGGATTTGGTACAGGTAAAACTATGATGCAACATCAATTTGCAAAATGGTGCGATGCGGATTTGATTGTCTATGTTGGTTGTGGTGAACGCGGAAATGAAATGACTCAAGTTCTAGAAGAATTTGCCGAGTTAATCGATCCAAGAACAAATAAAAAATTAATGGAACGAACAGTCTTAATTGCTAACACGTCTAATATGCCTGTAGCAGCCAGAGAAGCAAGTATCTATACAGGTGTCGTTATTGCCGAATACTATCGTGACATGGGATATCATGTCGCTTTAATGGCTGATTCAACCTCACGTTGGGCTGAAGCACTTAGAGAAATTAGTGGAAGACTAGAAGAAATGCCAGCAGAAGAAGGATTCCCTGCTTATTTACCTAGCCGAATTTCACAATTTTATGAACGTGCAGGATACATGCAAACATTAAGTGGGCATGAAGGTTCTGTTACAATTATTGGTGCTGTATCTCCTCAAGGTGCGGATTTTTCTGAGCCAGTGACTCAAAATACGAAAAGATTTGTTAGAAGTTTTTGGGCGTTAGATAAACAACTTGCATACCAAAGACATTATGCAGCAATTAACTGGAATACAAGCTATTCTGAATATGTTATTGATTTGACTAAATGGTACGACAAGAATGTAAGTCCTAGATTCTTAACGAACCGTCAAGCAATCATGGGTATATTATCAGAAGAAAATAAATTACTAGAAATTGCAAAATTGATTGGTAGTGATGTCCTACCGGATGATCAAAAGTTAATCATCGAAATTGGTAAAGTCATCCGTTTAGGTTATTTGCAGCAAAATGCTTTTCATAAAGAGGATACTTATGTTCCTTTAGAAAAACAATTAAGGATGATGGATACTATTCTTTACTTACATCAGAAAGCTAAAGCATTTATTGATGAAGGACGATCACTAAACTTACTCATTGAAACAGGTATTTTTGAACAAGTGATTAAAATGAAATACGATGTAGCAAATGATGAGTTAGAAAAGTTCGATCAATATGTGAAGACGATTGATAGATACATTAAGAGAATACACTAAAGGAG
>CAZKLF010000053.1:0-4566 GCA_964553665.1 uncultured Mariniplasma sp.
TTAAAATGAAGAAGATTATCGGTATATTTTTATTATTAATTTTTTCCTTCGGTATTAGTGCGTGTAAAGATGGGGACGCGCCTGAAATCGAAAAAATGTATGATACAGTTACTACATTAGCTACTGGGTTTACAACATTAGAAAATACGCACGCTAATCCAGCACTTGTGGATGGTATGTATACTGTAGGTACAAAAGAGTTTAGTGTTTCTGATACGTATAATACTTATTATCAAACAGAAGTTACTGAAGAAAAATTCAATTACTTAACTGCAAATAGTCAATGGAATTCATTATTCTATACTAACATGGTTGACGGATTAGTCGAAAATGACCAATACGGTGCTATTGTTGGTGCAATGGCTGTAGGTTATAAAGTTGAAACTGTTGCTGGAAATCAAGTGTACACATTCCAATTAAAGGAAAATGTACAATGGGTTGACAACGAAACAGGTTTACCTTATGCAGAAGTTGTTGCTGCAGATTTCGTATCTGGTATTGAATACGTTCTAAATCCAACGAACGGTTCACAAACAACTACAATTGTTCAAGGGTTCCTTGAGGGCGCAACAGAATATGCTGCTGCACTTGGAACAGATGATGCTGCTGATGATTTAGCATTTAGTACAGTTGGTGTTAAAGAAATTTCTAAATATCAAGTTGCTTATACACTTTCAGCACCAGCACCTTATTTCCTTTCAGCATTAACTTATTCACCTTTCCTTCCAGTGAATAGCGATTATTTAGCTGAAGTTGGTACTAGTTTTGGTGGAACAGAAGATTTTCTTCTTGTTAATGGCGCTTTTAGAATTACAAATCATATTTACGAAAACACATTTGAAATGACTAAGAATGGTTATTATTATGATTTTGATCATGTCTATGTTAATAAAGTTAATTTAAGATATGTACCAAATGCTGCAACTCCTTCAACTTTACGTGAATGGTATGAAGCAGACTTAATTGATAATTTCACAGTTAGTTCAGATGATGAAACAGGTTGGGGTACATATGTAACTGGTGGAGCTTCAGGCACAGGTACTGTAAACAATCCTGCTAATCCTAATACAAATGGTGTTTTAGTTATTGGTGACGCTGTTTATGCAGGTGTTTGGAACTTTGACCGTGATACTTATTCATATGGAACTGATTTCACTCAGGAAGGATCAAATGTTCCTGTGAAGACTACTGCTGAACAAGCTGCAACTAAAGAAGCAATTCTTAATGTGAATTTCAGATTAGGCGCACTTTACGGTTTAAATTTCATGGCTAGATTGGCTGCTCAACCAGAACCATCTATGCTTATTATGAGAGGTTATACTAACCGTGAATTAACAGCATATGATGGTAAAGATTATGCTGATTACGTTGATGAAGTTTATAATAGAGAAGAAAGTACTACAGGCATTTCATTATCAGGTTCAATCCAAGGGGATGATCCAGTATTTGATATTGCAAAAGCTACTACATATTTCACTGATGCTAAAGCAGAACTTATTACTGCAGGCTTAACTGAGGCTGACTTCCCTATTACAATCGATTTCCTTGCAAGTAGAAGTGCAACTAGACAAGGTTATGAACAAGCACTTTGGGAAGATATTATTGAAGCTGTTGGTCCTGATAGTTTAACTCCAATCATTGATGTAAGATTCAATGTTGCTGGTAGTGATGCTCTTCGTGATGAATGGAATTGGGAAAGTATTAACTATGACATTACATTTGGCGGCGGTTGGGGTCCTGACTATGCTGATGCTAAGACTTACTTACATACAATTAAAATTGGTGGAGATTTCCAATCTAACTTCGGTTTACTTGGAACTGTAGCTACACAAGATGCCAAAGATGCAATTGCTCAAACAGTATTTGGTGAATACCAAGCACTTTATGATACAGCTGTTGCAATCACAGATCCAACTCAAACTGATGCTAGATATATGGCATTAGCTGAAGCTGAATATAATGCAATCTTCGTTTCTGCATTAAACATTCCATGGCAAACAACTACATCGATTAACCCAGTTGTTTCTAATTATCTTCCATTCCAACGTGGTAAAGCTGCGTATGGTTTAACTAGTGATAAGTATAAGAATGTTATCGTTGCTGACGAAGTTATTACACAAACTTCTAGAGCAGCTATCATTGCTGCATTTGAAGACAATAGATAACGTTTAGTAATAATTTTTAATATTAATATAATTTAATGACAGAAATAGACTGGGAACATGTTATTTGTTCCCTTTCTAAACTGTTATCTCATAGAATGGGTGTTCTCATCACGTATTCTATGTGATATCTGCTATATCAAGGAGATTATTTATGGATAAAGAAAAAAAACAACATACATTTAAATCAGTTATAAAAAGCATCTTTAATAGTATAAAAAAAGTCCTTAATAACGGCATTTTTATATATATCGTTAAACGTATTGGGCGATCTCTAGTTACACTTATATTTTTAATCATGGTTGTTATTAGTTTGATTAGAGCTGTTCCAGACAAACAACTTTATGATTTAAATACATACAGTAGATTGGCAGGACAAAGTATTGCAGCTGCCGATGCATATAAAACGAAACAGCTTTTTAAGTATGGTCGTTATGATATTGATGGGAATCCAATTTCGCTTGTACAAACAATCGGACAATATCTATATTGGATGTCACCAATCCCTAAAAAAGTTCCTATTACATGGGATTTAAATTGGGAGTATCCTATAGATTATTGGGAAGGAACCATTTTTCTAGGCATTTCTATGGAAACATTGCAACCAGTTAGTGTTGTTCTAAAAGAACGTATAGGCATTTCAATGGTTGTTTCACTTACCGCAGTTGTATTTGTTTATTTATTTGCTTATCCAATGGGTGTTTCAATGGCTAAAAAGCCTGGTGGAACGGTAGATAAAATAGGTAGTGCGTTTATTGTGTTAAATTATGCTATTCCAGCACTTGTTTTCTTTTTATTGATGAATAATATTCTAGGGCGTCCTGATGGACCATTTGGATTTGCCAACTTTAGTTATTTTTATATAGCGGGGCGACCGATCACTTTGGTTCCTGCAATATTCTCAATCGTTTTCTTAACTATACCAGCTACAGCCCTATGGGTTCGTCGTTTTATGGTTGATGAGTTATCGAATGATTATGTTAAATTTGCTCGTTCTAAGGGACTATCCGAAACACGCATTATGTACACTCATGTGTTAAAAAATGCTATGATTCCTTTGATTCGTAATATTCCAGCAGTTTTCATTGCTTCTATCATTGGCTCATATTTCGTTGAAATGATTTGGTTAATTCCGGGAACTGGGAATCTAATGGTTTCCGCCTTGAGAGCACCTAGACCTAATGTACCTGTTATTCAAGGTTTAACAGTAGTTTATAGTTTGTTATCAATGTCAGCATTTTTATTAGGTGATATTGCTACAGCATTATATGATCCACGCATCAAACTTGTAAGTAAGAAGGGGGATATTTAATTATGAAAAAAGATAATCCTCAAAAACTTAACAAAGTTGAAGTGGAAGAATTTATGGACAAATTGAAAGATGCTAAATCTACAGAAGTTAAGCAAGATCCATCTAAACAAAAAAATGCCAAACCTACAAAAGTTGAGCAAAATCCATCTAAACAAAATGATGTTAATGAAGATGATTTATTTGTACTAGTAGATATTGACATTCTTAAATCCGAACAAATTAAATCCGAACCCTATTCGTATTTCAAGTCTGTATTTGGTGCGTTTTTAAGAAAACCAGCTGCATGGATTGCGATGATAACATTGTTTTTCATGTTACTTGGAGTTATTATTATTCCAATGCTAACACCAGAAGGGTTCTTTGATTACAATGTTAATGAAAGAAACATTCGCCCTAATGATGTACATTTTTGGGGTACTGATGCTGTTGGTCGAGATTTATTTTTCATGGTTTGGAGCGGAGCTCGTAAATCATTAGTTCTTGCACTGATTAATAGTGGGATTGTCGTTTTCGTTGGTACAATTATCGGTTTAGTTTGGGGTTATTTTAGAAGACTTGATTTTATATTCGTTGAAATTTATAATCTAGTTATTAATATCCCAGCTTTATTAATCTATATGTTATTATCATTCGTATTTTCGTTCTCGTTTCCTGAAATGCCTACAGAAATCAGACTTATTATAGCCCTAACTTTAGTTGGGTGGGTTCGTTTAGCTAGGCTTGTGAGAAACTATGTTTTAATCATATCAGACCGGGAATATAACGTCGCATCTAAAACACTTGGTACACCAGGTAAAAGAATTATGACAAAAAACCTACTACCTTATTTACTAGGTGTAATTATTACCGAAATATCACTAACAATACCAGGCATGATATCCAGTGAAGTAACACTGTCATATTTCGGACTTGGATTGCCAGGAAGTTCTATTTCTATTGGAGCACTTCTAGATCTTGGAAGAACAAACTTTGTTCTATATCCATTTCAACTTTTAGCTCCTGCAGGAGTCATGGCACTCATTATTTTTGTATTTTTCTTATTGGGTATGGCGATTAGTGATGCGCTAGATCCAAAGAAACATCATTAAGGAG
>CAZKLF010000054.1:0-4221 GCA_964553665.1 uncultured Mariniplasma sp.
AGTATTAAGTGAAATCGAGAGTTTTCTTTAATCACTATAGTTATTTTATACTAATTAAGTACTTTAAAAAATAGTAGGAAGCAATGAATAAAAATATCTTAGTTGTAGATGATATAAAATCTAATGCTTATTTATTAGAGAGTCTGCTGAAAAGTAAAGGTTATAAAGCAATCGTGGCAGCAAATGGAAAGGAAGCGCTTGAAAGACTACGGGATAATAATATATTATTAATTATATCTGATATTCTTATGCCTGTTATGGACGGTTTTCAATTTTGTAAGATTTGTAAAAATGATAATGAGCTGAAAGAAATCCCATTTATCATTTATACTTCATCTTATACAGATGTAGAAGATGAAAAATTAGCATTAGGCATGGGTGCTGATAAATTTGTGCGTAAACCAATGGAACCAACCAAATTTATAAAAATCGTTGAGAAAATGATTGTTGATTTTAAAGGAGGCAAGTTGTTAGTACGAGAACAACCCATAAAAGAAGACAAAAATATTATAAATGAATATAGCAAACGTGTTTTCAATAAGCTTGAACATAAAATGGTTGCTCTGGAAAAAGAGATTAAAGTTCGAAAAAAAACTGAAAAATCATTGCGAGATAATGAAAATAGATACAGACAGATTTATCAATTTTCACCCGATTCGATTATTATCCATGATATGGATGTGAATATCTTGGATGCAAATAATAAGGCAGCACAAGCGTTTGGCTATTCAAAAAAAGAACTGCTCAAAATGAAAATGACTGAATTACATCCCAAGACAGAGTTTAAACATTCCAGCCAAGTTTTGGATGATATGAAGAAAAAAGAACTGCTGACAGTAGAGACTAAGTTTCAGCGAAAAGACGGTTCTGTTTTTATTGCAGAAGCAACTCCTTGCAAATATATGCTAGAAAGTAAACAGATAATTCATGTTGTTATTCGAGACATCACAAAACGTATGCAAGCCACAAAAGAAATCAAAACACTAAACGAAGAACTTGAACAGCGTGTAATTCAGCGGACCTCCCAACTTTCTGCTGCCAACAAAGAACTCGAATCATTTTCACATTCAGTGTCGCATGATCTACGCGCGCCATTGCGCGCCATAGACGGCTACACCCGCATTCTAATTGAAGACTATGCCTCTAAGTTTGATAAAGAAGGACAGCGTTTAGGAACAGTTATTAAGGAAAATACCAAGAAAATGAACAAGCTGATCGATGACTTGCTTGAATTTTCTAGAATGGGGCGTACTTCAATGTCAATTTCAAAAATTGATATGAAAAACATGGTTAACGCTATTTACCGTGAAGTAACTAGTGAGAAAGAACGAAAGAAAATTAATTTCACAATCGATGACTTAGCTGAAATAAATGGTGATTCTAATTTAATGCGCCAAGTGTGGACAAACCTTATTTCCAATGCAGTCAAGTTTTCTTCTAAACGAGAAAAAGCTATCATTTCTGTAGCTTGTAAAGCGGATAAAGACAAACTGACTTATAGCATAACAGATAATGGCGCCGGATTTAATATGAAATATGTGGATAAAATATTTGGTGTTTTCCAGAGATTACACAGCGATAAAGAATTTGTGGGCACTGGCATAGGATTATCTTTGGTACAGCGCATCATTCTACGCCATAACGGAAAAGTATGGGCAGAGGGTGAAGTTGATAAAGGCGCTACATTTTATTTTTCTTTGCCAAAAAACGCAGGTAACAAAAAATGAATTATGAAAAATACTAATAAAACCGAAAAGCAGCTCTTAAATGAAATTCGAGAATTAAAAACTAGAATTTCTGACCTGGAAGGTACTCTTGCTGAATCCAAATTGTCGGAAAGGAAATTGCGAGAATCAGATGAACAACTTAGGTTAATTACGGAAAATACAACTGAAAATATTGCAATTGTAACATTTGATCTTAAAGCTACTTATCTCTATATAAATCCTTCCATCAAAATTGTCCTTGGTTATGAACCAGAAGATCTAGTCGGAAAATCATTCTTCGAATTCCTTCATCCTGATGACAAAAAAGTTCTATATCCTTTATTAAAAAAATATGTTAACCTTAAAATCAAAAAACTCCTTACTGGTAAAGAAGCCGAGATAAGCGAAACAGTCGAATATCGTTTCAAGAATAAAAAGGGAGAATGGCGTTATTTGCAGAGCACTATAAATATTGTGGGCAAACGACTACTTTCAATTACAAGAGACATTACCAAGCGAATTGAGGCAGATAATAAGCTGAAGGAGAGCGAGGAGAAGTTCAAAAATTTTGTCGAGATATCGGCTGATTTGTTAGTTCGATTAACTAAAACCGGGTATATTGAGTATGTTAGTCCTAGAATATTATCTCTGTATGGGTATCACCCCAATGAAATAATCGGAAAGCATTTAAAATTCACAACTCCAATGGAAGAAATACCAAAAGCGATAACAACCATCAAAACACTTCTATCTGGTAAATCTGTGATGAATTTAGAAATTAACCAAAAGGACAAAGCTGGTAAAATTATCCCAATGGAAATAAATGCAGTTCCGGTGATAAAAAATGGGAAAATAGTAGGGATTCAAGGAATATTGAGAGATATCGCTCAGCGGAAACAAGTGGAAAAAGTTCTACAAGAGAGTGAAAGAAAATACAAGAATGTAATTGAGCATTCTAATCAGTTGTTTTATATTCATGATAACAAAAATGTTTTATCCTATGTGAGCCCACAAAGTATGGAATATTTTGGTTATACTCCTGAAGAGATGATGGTCAAATGGGCAACTTTAGTTACTGACAATCCAATAAATGAAATAGGTTTTAAAATTACAGAAAAGACCTTAGCAACGGGCATTTCTCAAAAACCATACAATCTGGAGATAAAAAGGAAGGATGGAGAAACAAGGATAGTTAAAGTATTTGAATCACCTCTAAAAGATGAAAATGGAAAAGTTATTGGATTAGCAGGCAGTCTCGAAGATATTACGGAGAGCAAGCAGGCGGAAGAGAAACTTGAAGAAGCAAATACAATAATTAATAAAAGTCCTTCAACAGCTTTTACATGGAAAAATGAGGAAGGGTGGCCAGTCAAATATGTTTCGGAAAACGTAGGTTCACTACTCGGATATACTGTAAAAGATTTAACATCCGGGAAAGTACCTTACTTAAAGTGTATTCATCCTGATGATATTAAACGTATAACACAGGACGTCATGGAGGCTAGCAGTGATAAGAGTAAAGAGGAATTTGTTCACGAACCGTATAGAGTAGTTACAAAAGATGGCAAAGTGAAATTTGTCAGCGACTGGACATTTATCGTTAGAGACGAAAAGGGTAATATCACGCATTATAAAGGGATTATAGTAGACATTACCGAGCGCAAGCAAGCGGAAGAAGAGCTTGATAAATATCGTAACCATCTAGAAGAATTAGTTGAAGAAAGGAACAAAGAGATAGAAGCATTCGCTCATTCAATAGCTCACGATATGAGCGCTCCACTACGAGCCATTAACGGTTATACAAAAATCCTATTAGAAGAATATACATCAAAGTTAGACAAAGAGGGAAAACACTTAGGAAAAGTCATTCAGGATAATACTTATAAAATGGGTGAACTTATTAGAGGATTACGCATCTTTGTGGGTATAGGAAGAAAATCAATGACATTAAACAACATTGATATGAAAGGTATGGTCAAATCCATGTATTATGAGGTGACCAATTCTAAAGAGCGTGAACGCATCAATCTCACAATCGATGATATTCCGAATACAATGGGCGACAATGCGATGATGAAACAAGTATGGACACATCTTATTATCAATGCAATCAAATATTCATCTAAAAAAGATAAATCAGTTATATCTGTTTCCTGTAAAGAAGAAAAGGACGTAATAACGTATAGTATCAAAGACAATGGTGTTGGATTTGATATAAAGTATGTTGATGATATGTTTAATTTGTTCAGAAAGTTGCATGTTGAGAGAGAATTTGAGGGTCATGGCGTTGGTTTAGCATTGATTCAAAGGATTATAGAACGTCATAAAGGGAAAGTTTGGGCAGAAAGTGAAGAAGATAAGGGAGCTACGTTCTACTTCTCATTGCCAATTAGAAAGGATTAGTGGTGACACAGGTGGACAGAAGTGGACAAAAACGTAGCACTGTTGGAGCACACTTTTAAAATCTCTCCTCGTATCACGCTGTCTTCACACGGCAGAGGTCGGCAGTTCGAGC
>CAZKLF010000055.1:0-3948 GCA_964553665.1 uncultured Mariniplasma sp.
CTATTAAAGATTTAAACCTTTTTTTTAAAGTCTCTACTAAACGGGGTTCACTCTAAAACGGTGCAACTTTTTTATTTGGAATAATTAAGTCCTATTTTTATCTAAAATCTTCATGATGAGAAATGAATACTCGAATAAGTGCATGTTGATCACTTTTATTGATGTTTACATCAGGAATGAATGCAACTATATCCTTTTCGTTTAGACTTACAAATTTATAATACCATCCTTTAAAATAATGATTCTTTTTATGGTTGCATTGCTCCGAATAAAACAAGCCATGCTAGAATTGATTTTGCTACTAAACTTAAAATGATATACGTACGTTCCCCATAAAGATAGTCTTTCCATTTACCGATTTTCTTATATTGAAGAATCATGTTGACTGGGAATGTATTGAATGCTACAAAGTAAGTACCAACAATTGCCCATACAAACCAAGGTACCATATCATAATTACCAGTACCAAACATATAAAGAAGTATTGCTATCCATGGAGCTATCCCGGCAAATGATCCCCAAATGAAAGGTCCCCAAATGAGCTTTTCTCCTTCTTTTCTTTTTGCGTTTAATTGTTCCATAACTAATCCGAACAAATTCATACTTGCATTAACAACAAAGATTAATATAAGTGATGCTATATCATAGATGCCAAATAAAGTAGCGATTAAGACAATCATGACTGATGAGCTTAATGCATATTCAAACCATCTGAATTTATTGATGCCTAATTTTAAATCTTTATTATAAATATTGTTGAACTTTTTTGGGAATGATATTAACGCGTGAGCCGCAGCGGATAATAATAGGAACACAGCTACAAAAATACCAAAAGGAAGACTGAATATTTCAGAAGAGCTTAGTTCTAACGATTGTGTTACTTGATTAAACTCAAGGAAGTTTTGTGTGATGACTGGTTTAAACTGTGCAATGTTTTGAATAACTGTAGTCGCCAAAAATAGCATAAGGACACCTTGAATCAAGTGGAGCCCTCCCATCAACATATTAAATTTTCTTAACTTTAAAAATTTTTCGTTTTCCATAATTCCTCCTATTCTAATCTAACTTAATTATAACATTTATTTTCTGTCTGTTAAGTAAAATGCTTTGAACCTCAATTATATGTCTTATAAATAATTACTTTGAATATGATATAATGTTAATATAAATCAATTAGGAGTTAAGTGATGATAAATTTAGATATTGAAACGAACCTTATATCGATTATGATGCTGATTACGCTATTTTTTAGTTTAAGTAATCTAACGAATAGACACGAACTCATTAATCGTATATTTATTGCTTTACTTCATTTGACCATTGTAATTATCATATTTGATTCTCTACTGATAGTTTTTGATGGAAATATAACAGCGATTGGCAGAATTATTTCACAAGTTTCAATATTCATTTATTTCTTTTTGCATCCGTTTGTTCCACTCTTATGGTTAATTTATCTTGATTATCATATATTTAAAAATATTAAGCGAATTCGTAAAATTATTTACATGAGTTTGCCATTGCTAATAGGCTATACAGTATTAGTCATTATGAGTATCAAAGGGAACTATATATATCATATTGATAGTGCAAATATCTATTCTAGAGGACCCTTAATTTGGATTACACCAACCTTATTATTTAGTCTCGTTATTACATCAGCAATTGTAGTTATATATAACCGCAGTAAAATTATGAAAAATGAAGTTTTACCACTCGTATTATTTTCATTACCACCTACATTCGGAGCTATCCTTCAATTTACTTCTCCGGGTTTAACAATTGTTTGGCCATCTGTTGCAATATCATTACTTATTGTTTATATATATATTCAATCAAAATTGGTAACAACAGATTATTTAACTGGATTATTTAACCGAAGAGAATATGATAACAGGGTATCAATGCTTAAACAGCATAAAATAAAAAATTTTAAAATGTCAGGGATAGTTATTGATATTGATAATTTCAAATTAATCAACGACACATATGGTCATAATATTGGTGATAAAGCATTAGTCAATTTAGGAAGCATACTCAAATCCAGTGTTCGTAAAGATGACTTTGTCGCTCGACTAGGTGGCGATGAATTTACTGTTGTTATTATGAATCAAGATGAACATGCATTAAGAGATATCATCAGTCGAGTTAAGTTCAATCTAGATATATTTAATGCGACAGGTGAACATGAATATGAAATTAACATAAGTATAGGATATGATACCTATAATCCTGAGATGCATGGATCGGTTGATAAATTTTTTATCCATCTCGATCATAAGATGTATGAAATGAAAAAAAGGAATAAACTTGAAAATCAACAAGCTTAGGCTTGTTTTTTTCTTATTTATAACCAAAATTATAATCTTTACGTTATTATTTGACATATGGCAGTGATATCTTATAATGGACTTGATGATTAATATCTTACAAGGAGTAAACATGACAAAAATTAAATCAGCAAGATATCATAAAGGCGAACAAACTAAGCTTTCTAATTTAAAAAAAGGACAAAAAGCCAAAGTGGTTTTTTTGAATACTGAAGATAAAGCATTGCGTCGAAGATTATTAGATATGGGTATTACTGAAGGTGTTCAAATTAAGATAAAAAAAATAGCGCCATTAGGAGATCCAATTGATATAGAAGTTAGAGGTTATGAATTATGTTTGCGCAAATTTGATATGTCGATGATCGATGTCGAGGTAATATCATGAGAATTGCGCTTATTGGTAATCAAAATTCTGGGAAGACAACGTTATTTAACCTCCTAACAGGAACAAATCAAAAGGTGGGAAATTGGCCAGGAGTAACAATTGAAAGAAAATTAGGTGTTATTCGGGGTACGGATTTTGAAATCATAGATTTACCTGGTGTATATTCACTTAGCCCATATAGTATTGAAGAAGAAATTTCTAGAAAGTTCTTATTTGAAGAACCTATTGATTTAATTTTGAATATTGTTGACTCTACTTCAATGGAAAGAAGTCTATATTTAACGACCCAATTATTGGAATTAGGTATTCCAATGATTGTTACATTAAATATGATGGATATCGCAGATAAAAGAGGTATTCATATTGATTTAAAGACACTTGAAAAAAGATTAGATACAACAATCATATCAATTTCGGCATTAAAGAAAACAAATGTTTTTAATCTCATTCAATATATAAAAATGGGTGATTATAGACAAAACTATTATCATCATATTTATGATCATGAGTTAGAAGATGGTATCGCATCAATTAAGGAAGCAACATCATCCTTACATTCTCAATTTTTAGCTGTAAAACTTATTGAAGAGGATCCAACATTTACTAAATATCACACGAAGGAAACAAAAAAAATAGTCGATGATCTCGGTAAAGGCTATATGCGTGATATGGAACAAGTTATCGCGGATGAAAGATATCGATATATAGAAAATATTAGAGATGAAGCAGTTACAGCAAAGAAAGATCAAACGACATGGACAGATCGGATTGATAATGTCTTGCTGAATCGTTTTTTTGCAATCCCTATTTTTATGGTTGTCATGTTTGGTATTTATTACCTTGCTGCTGGACCAATAGGTGGATATACTGTAGGTATTGTAGGAAAGTATATGGCTTTATTTAGTGATTGGACAAGAAATCTTCTCGTAGGATTTGGAGCATCACCTTGGTCAGTGAGTCTCGTTGTTGATGGAATGATTGCTGGTGTTGGAGCAATCCTTAGTTTTCTACCCCAGCTTATTATTTTATTTTTACTTATTTCATTATTAGAAACGACTGGATATATGTCTAGAGTTGCATTTTTTCTTGATCGAATCTTTCAAAAGGTTGGTCTATCAGGAAAATCTCTTATTCCCTTTATTATAGGTAGTGGATGCAGTGTCCCTGCAATCATGTCAGCAAGAACAATTAATGATGAAACGGAAAGAAGAATGACGATTATGTTGACGCCGT
>CAZKLF010000056.1:0-3885 GCA_964553665.1 uncultured Mariniplasma sp.
GTTAAGAAGATAATCGTTATGCCTGATAGACTATTAGAATTCCATATGAAGGATGGTGCTGTTGTAAATCACCATTGGGAACATCCTTCAAGGAGTAAAAGCTGGACACCTGAAATGAAAGAACAAGCAAGACTAAGATCAATTCTTCAACATCAAGGAGGTGCAAAAAATGGCTAAAGTCACAGTGATTCCATCAACAATAAATCCAATTACTCAATTACCACATAACTCCCCATTACTAAGAAAAGCAGCAGCTTATGCAAGGGTTTCGACAAATAGTGATGAACAATATACGAGTTATGAGGCACAGGTAAATTACTATCAAAAGTTCATTCAAGATAAACCAGATTGGGAATACACAGAAGTATACGCTGATGAAGGCTTGTCAGGAACTACAACAAGAAAACGTGCCGAATTCAATCGAATGATAAAGGACGCATTAAATGGGAAAATTAATCTTATAATCACCAAATCTATATCACGTTTTGCGAGAAACACACTTGATACTATTTCTTATGTGAGAAAATTAAAAGCAAAAGGTATTGAAGTGTACTTTGAAAAGGAGAATCTGTGGACACTTGATCCAAAGAGTGAACTTATCTTAACTATTATGGCTTCTATAGCTCAAGAAGAATCCCGTTCCATAAGTCAAAACGTTACTTGGGGTAAGAGAGTAGGCTTCCAGGAAGGTAAGGTATCCTTCGCATATAAAAGGTTCTTAGGTTATAAGAAAGAAGATGATAAACTCATAATTGATGAAGACCAAGCAGTGATTGTAAGAATGATTTACCGAATGTTCCTTGTAGAAGGTAAAACACCAACAGGAATAGCTAAATATCTAAAGTCAGAACACATTAAAACACCTAGTGGAAAATCTGCAAACTGGACTAAGAATACTATTACATCTATTCTAACCAACGAAAAGTACAAAGGTGATGCATTGCTTCAAAAAACTTATACCGTAAACTACTTAGATCATACCAAAGCATTAAATACAGGGCAAATTCCACAATATTATGTCGAAAACAATCATCTTGCAATAATTAATAGAGATACGTGGGAGGAAGTACAAGTTGAAATAGAAAGACGAAATAAACTTGGTGCGCATTATTCTTCATCTGATGTATTCGCATCCAAGTTAATATGTGAAGATTGTGGTGGGTTCTATGGTAAAAAGAGATGGCACTCCAATAGCAAGTATTCAAGATTTGTTTACCAATGTAATAACATAAAGATAAATGTCAAACGCCTAATTTAACTGAGGAAAATATCAAACTTAAATTCATAAAGGCTTATAACTTTGTCATGAAAGATAAAGAAAGAATTATTCAAGATTCAAATGAGGTTATCGAACTTCTAACTGACACAACAAAGATTGACGAGGAAATATCTAGCATCAATGACGAACTAATCATAACTGCTGAATTAGTGAATAAACTAGTAAAAGAAAACTCTAAAACAAGTATCAGCTTGGATTACTACAACAAGAAATATGATGAGTTATCAAATCGCTACGAAAAATTACAAGCACAGCAAGAAGAATTACTAAAAGTAAAAAGCGATACACAAGGGAAAGCATTTAAGATGAAATCCTTCCTAGCAAACCTATCTCAATCAGAAGATCAACTTGAAGATTGGAATGAGAATGTGTGGATGCTTATGGTTGATAGTGCAATAGTGCATAGAGATTCAAATATCACTTTCAAGTTTAGTAATGGAAAAGAGTCTACAATACTATAAATAGGAAATCTACCCATCGATAAACTGGTGGATTTTTTGGTTATTACGTATTTCTATAATTTAGAATATATGATATAATTCTACATAAGAGAATATCTAGGGAGATTACTTTATGGATAAATACCAAGTTGCGATTAATGGGACTGGTTTAGCTGCACGAATTCTAGGTATAGAAACTCCTGACGTGCAGTTTTTTAAATGAAGATTTGAAAAAAGTGAAAGAAGACATTACGAATTATAGAGAGGTGATTTCGATTAGAACCATAGCTGAAAAACAAACTAATAAAAGGTCTGCAAACAGTTTAATCAATGGAACTGCTTTTCAGTATGCAGTAGCTATTTTAATTTTTATAATAGAAATGAAAAATGTGAAGGCGATTGGTTTAGAAGATACTGATGATATCCGTGTTCTGCTAAAAGATGATACCAACATCTATGCTCAAGCAAAATCATCATTAGAACCAGATCCCTTATATACGTTAAGTCACCTATCAACTGATATAAAGGATAGTATGGAGACACTGTATGAAAATAAAGATAATAATGCAAGTAAATTGATTTCTATTTTCAACTATCATAATCCATTTGGTCAACAACCAAAATTTGACGAGATTAATCACACAATTAGGACATATCAAGATTTAACCTCTAAACTCAAGAAAAAAATTAAGGAATATTGTAATAATGATGAAGAAATGTTAAATAAATTAGAATTTTGGTTTTTAAGGTTTGAAGATAGTAAAGATCCATTTATTGACTTAACAAATATAGTTGATGAATACATCAAACGCATTGACAGCAGGAATATTCATACAAAAGATTTAATAACAAACTGGCGCGCTATGATGGAAAACAATGGCCGAAACAAGAGAGAGTTATTAGATTTCAACTACATAATTGGATCAATTTTTAATCATGTACTTATTAATTCTATAAAATTTGAAGAGGTTTATGAAATTATAGATTCTGGTGATATTGAATATTCAAGTATAGAAAAAATGAGTCAAGTTTTTAATGAAAAGCTAAGGAATTTAGTTTCTTTTGAAGAATATGCAAATGTTTTAAGTGCTTATACAAAATTTAAAGAATTAAATCCGACATTATTGCGTGGTAAAAATATACTATACAAAGAATTTGCTGAGCAACATTGTCTAGAAGTTGATTCTATCACACAAACGATTTTTGAAGATGATAATAAACCCGACACTTTAACGATTACATATCAAAAAGTTCTTGTTATTGCTTATGCAATGAAGAGCGAAGTTATAAGAAGAGTTAAGGAGGTTTTTGATTATGAAAATTAATAAACTATCTATAAGCAGAGGCTTTTTTAATCCTCTAGAGATTATTTTTGATAAAAATACAGTGATTACTAGTGACACTAATGCAAAAGGGAAGACAACCTTATTGCGATTTCTTCTTCACGCATTGGGATATAAAATACCTTCAACCAAAAAGGTGAATATGAAAGAGCATCAAACGGTTCTAGAGATTACAAACTCTAATAGGATCATGATTATAACGAGAGAAGATAATATATTAATCATAGAATATAGTGATAAATATATCCAAGAGTTTGATTTAAATGACGATAGAAATCGACTTATTGTTCAATCAATTATTTTCGCTACTGAAAACTTTGATTTCTTAAAAAATTTGCTGATGATAATGTATATTGATCAAGATAGAGGCTGGACATTGCTAAACAGAGGAAAAGCTATTGGGAATAATAGATTCGATGTTAATGATTTTATAGCATCTCTTTCAGGAATTGATGTTGGCAAAATTAATTCAGAATTAAAAAATATCGATTCTGAAATGGAAAAATATAAAGCACTAAAGAAAATTATTTCTCTAAAAGATGATTTTACTCCAATTGTTAGAAATAATAATGAAAGACAAAACGATATTGAAGAAAAGAATAGATTATTGGCGTTGAAGACAGAATTGTTAAATAAAAAACAACAAATTCAAAACAAAATTAGTGGTCTGGAAAGAATGCAAAAAAATAATAAAGAAATGATAGACTATATTGTATCCTATAATCTTTTAGTGAAACATAAAAGCAGTGATCAATTTATATTATCAGGAAGCGATATTGTCGATTTTGATGTCAATCAAAATATTTTGGAGTTTCAAGCTAAA
>CAZKLF010000057.1:0-3665 GCA_964553665.1 uncultured Mariniplasma sp.
TGCTCTGATATTTGGCGTTTTTGCCGACTGGCTGGGGATTGGCTGGGCTTTATGTCTTGTATCAGTGATCCTGATCGGAGGATTACTTTTTCTTGGACTATTTACTTCAAAAAAATCGATGAAGGAAACTTCGTGATAAGCAAGTTTCCATCTTGACATCATTTACTATTATTTCGTACATTTACATGATTAATATCAAATAGAAAGGATTGGTATATGGATACATTTTCATTTTCATCATTATTGATAGGATTGGGTATTGGCGTTTTATTGTGCATTGTAATCTGGATTCAGGGTCGAATCCGGATGAACATGAAAATAAAAACCTATGTTGAAGAAAATGCTCAACTTAAGAGCCATCTAAATACTCAGATGAATATCTCGGCAAAAGGAAATCAGGCTGTACAAAATGATCTCAATGCTCAGCGCAAAACCATCGACAATTTAAAGTCCACTATTTCTTCCCTTAAAGAAAAACCGGGCAGAGATAAACTGCATGTACTTTATGTCTATGACAAAGCGATTCATATCATGTTCGAAAAGCATCCCGGTTTTGCCACTATGTGGGCCAGCGTGCTAAAAGAAGCCGAAACCGAGATTGAAAAAGCTGAAACCGGAATTTTACCTTTGATCAAAAAGGTCTTTAAACCCGGACCACCTATGATATCGGCAAAAAGCATAGAAGCTGAAGAAGATTAATCATCTTTCAAATATTTTTGAGGAGAATATAGTTGGGAAATGTTATCGGACATGATGGCTTCAAGCTTTCTTTTCTACCAGAAAAGTGGGATTCATTCACAAAATTTAAAAGTTTTAAATGTGATTCACCTAAAAAATATCAATACTACTTACTTGGAATTAGTTCAATTAATGATCATAAAGAAAAATTTAAAGTATTGGCTGAAATAACTGAGGATATAGTATCTGGATTTGAAATTGAGCAAAAAGAATTTGAAGAGCATGGACATTCTACATTAAAATATTCACGCCGTTATGCTGCAATTATTGAGTGTTTAATTATGGAATTATACGCAGTATTAGACGGTTTAAAAAACATTATATATTCTCTATATCCTAAAGTTCAAGGAATTCCAAAAGACAAAGTAAGTAAATTATTTACAAATGCCAAAGAAGGAAAAACTGGTATAGACTTTCCCATTAAGTTGAAAGACCTACTTGTTCAAGCTCATGATGATTGGTATCTAATCCTTAGAAAATATAGGACCTTATTTACTCATGGAAATCTCGGAAATTGCACAATTGATAAAATTAATAACACAATATCATATATACACCGAGGACTTGGGACATCAGATAAAAAAATTGTTATTGAGGATATAACACAATATGTTAACGATTCATATGTAAACTGTTTTACTTTAGTTAATAATTTCTTTGATTATTTTTATAATAACTTACAAATGAGTTCCACAAAAATATTATGTGGATTTTATCAAGGATTAGGCTATCAACGGCTAATTGAACCTGAAGATAATTTAACTTTTAATAGCGGAATTTGTTTATCAAGCAAATATAAAACTCCCTGCCCATTGAAAGATAATTGCCAAGCATATAATAGAGCCATAGAACAAAAGGATACATTATGAATGAGATTACAAAACAATTTGAAGCTTCTCTCTCAAAATTTGTTAAAGAATTAAGATCTTATATTTCTAGTAAAAACGGTGATTGGACAATTAAGGGATTTATTGATATCTATAAAAATATTTATACAATATCTTCTGACACCAAAATTGTTTCAAAAATCTTAGAAATTCATATCTTTCCTGAAATTTTAAGATTTGCTGATGAAATTGGATATAATTTAGTGTTAGCTGAACATCAAAACTGGTATCCAGATCTAACTTTCGTTAACAAAAAAGATGAATCAGTAAAATATGCCTTAGATTTAAAAACCACCTTCCGCAGAAATAAAAGTACAGCTGGCTTTACGTTAGGTAGTCATGGAGCTTATTTTAAGGAAAGAGACAAAGATAAAAATATTCAATTTCCATATAATGAGTACAATGGTCATTATTGTCTAGGTATTATATATACCAGAACAGATAATGACAAAGATTCTACTGAAACAGAGATTTTTCAAGTTAATGATATAAAAGAAAATTATGGTGATTTGCCTGACCCAATTGGTGAAAGACAAGTAACAACAATTGATAATTTAAATTCAATTATGTCTGTAATAAAAGATTTCGACTTTTTCGTTGCACCAAAATGGAAAATTGCAAGTGATAGTCAAGGTTCAGGAAATACAGCAAACATAGGTTCAATTAAAAATATTGCAGATCTAAAATCAGGGAATGGCGTTTTTAGCAAACTTGGAGAAAAATGGTTTGATGAATATTGGATGAATTATGGATTTGCTACTATGATTAAAAATGGGGAAACTGTTAAAATCACTAATATTTGGGATTTTCTGGAATTTAAGGGAAAAATTGATTTATTCGATAAAGTTGTTTCAAGTGGTGCAAAAAGGAGAAAAAAGTGAAAGAAAAAACCTTTGTGCCTCCAATAAAATCACAAGGTATAAAAACAAAACTTGTAAATTGGATTAAATCGAATGTTGATAATATCCAATATGAAAGATGGGTAGAACCCTTTATGGGCACAGGTGTGGTTGCTTTTAATATAAAACCAAAAAAAGCTCTTCTTTGCGATAGTAATCCCCACTTAATATCCTTTTATAAAGCACTGCAAAGCCAAAAAATAACCAGCAATATAGTAAAACAGTTTTTGACTAAAGAAGGGAAAATACTCTTAGAAACAAATGGACAACACTATTATGAAGTTAGAAAGAGATTTAATGAAGAAGGTAATCCTCTCGATTTTTTATTTTTAAGTCGTTCTTGCTTTAACGGGATGATGCGATTTAATAAAAAAGGTGGGTTTAATGTCCCTTTTTGCAACAAACCAAATAGATTTGCTCAAGCTTTGGTTACAAAAATTACTAATCAAGTAGAAGCAATTTCACATATAATTCAATTAGGTGACTATACTTTTAAACATCAAGACTTTAAACATACACTTGAAGAATTAAACCCAACAGACTTGATTTATTCTGATCCTCCATATCTCGGAAGGCATGTTGATTACTTTGATTCATGGTCATTAGAAGATGAAGTATTATTAAATACAATGTTAGTAAACGCTAAAACTAAATTTATTCTTTCAACATGGTTAAGCAATAAATATAGAACTAATGAATACGTTTTTACTATTTGGAAAGATTGTAATATTTCAACAAAAGAACATTTTTACCACATTGGGGCCAAAGAAGATAATAGAAATGCTGTATATGAAGCTCTACTTTCAAATATTATTTTACCTGATAGTATATTAAATAAAGTTATGAAAATGCGCATACAGAATAATGAATCTCAATTAACAACAAAAATCGAACATTACGAAAGACCTCAACAACTTGCGATGAGTTTAAATGAAGAAAATAAATATCTTAATAGACCGCTTAAGCATTAATATTAAAAATATTATTGAAAACTACATATGACATTGCAAAATGCATTAATATGAGATTAAAAGAAATTATAAGTAATATTGATGTTGAAAGCTTTTACGTATATCATTTTCTTCATGCAAAATTGATCGCCGGGATTATACTTATTGTGACTATTGCAACTTTTTTGATC
>CAZKLF010000058.1:0-3514 GCA_964553665.1 uncultured Mariniplasma sp.
AGAAGTTATTTTCTGAAATCGGACCACGCTATGCCGAAAGACAAGGCGGGTACACGAGAATTATTAAGACAGTGCCTAGACGCGGCGATGCTGCACCAATGGCAATTATTGAATTTGTTTAATTCATAACAAATAGCAAACTTAGAGGTATGGGTAAAAATCCATACCTTTTTTTTGAAAAAATATGATTTTCTATCGTAGATAGGTATGAAAATGATATCAATTTAAAGACATTTCAAATTATGCTTGTTATTTATATCAAAACATATTAAAATAGATATGCACGGTTATTTTAGAAAAGAGGATTTTATGAAAAAAATACTTAGTTTATTTGGCATATTGATATTTTCATTAACTGTATTTGGGTGCAATCAGGTCACAACACCGACCCATACTGCCTCAGAAGTTATTGAAGAACTTGAAATTAATTACCAATCTGGAGATTCAGCAGAAAACATTACACAAAACATCACACTTCCTTTAGCATCGGAACTTGAAAGCAATGCAAGTATATCATGGGAAAGCAGCAATCCAACGGTATTGAATAATTCCGGTGTTGTCACAAGACAATTAGAAGATACAAGTGTAGTTTTAATTGTTAATGTTGCTTTGGGTTCGAATAGTTTACAAAAAGTTTTTAATGTTACTGTTAAAGGTACGATTGTATATTTTACAGTTACTTTTGATATAGAAGATGTGCAAACACAATCTTCAATTGTTAGTGGTGAGCAAGTTACTCATCCAAGCGATCCAACTTTAGAACAATATCATTTCATTGGATGGGTTACCGATATTACTTCAGATAGCATTTTTGATTTTGATACGGCGATTACTGAAGATATTACGCTTTATGCATCTTTTAAAGCAATCGTATATGTTGATTACACAATTGAAATATATATGGAAAATTTGGATGATGATCTATACACCCTATACTCAACAGAAAACCTAATTGAAGAAGTAGGGATAGAAGTTGAAGTTGATACTAATTTCACTGAATTTACTTTAAACGAAGAACTTAGCATATTGACTGACATTATTAATTCTGAAGCAAACACAGTATTAAAGGCTTATTTTGATCGTAAAATTGGCAGTTATAGTATAGAAATTTATAAAGAAAACCTAGAAGATGATTTATTCACACTTTTCACAGTAGAAAGTGATACTGGAAAAGTGGGAAAAACAATTGAACTAGACACCTACCCTGATGGTTTTGTTTTAGATGATGAGATGAGTACCGTAAGCGGTATAATTCAAGATGACTTAAATTTAGTATTAAAGGGATACTTTTTGCGTGAAAGAGGCAATTATACTGTAGATATCTACTTAGAAAGTTTAGAAGATGAATCATATGTACTTTTTTCATCAGACGATTATATTGAAAAGTTTGGAAAAATTGTCGAGTTAGACTCAAATAGACCAGGGTTTATTTTAAATGATGAACTTAGCGTAACCTCTGTAACCATTGATTTAGAAACAGATGTAGAACTTATTGGATATTTTGATCGTTTGGACTATACTTTAAGCTTTTATGATGGTGGAAACTTATATTCGTCAGAATCACTTAAATATGAACAATTAATTGTTACTATTGATGATCCAACTAAAGATGAGTATCTTTTCTTAGGATGGTCTACATCACCTGTCAGTGATAATTATTATACTTTTGGACAAGCAATAACAAGTAATGTAATACTTTATGCACAGTGGGAATATTCAAGTGAGTATACGTATGAAGGATATTATGAAGATGCTGATGGTTTATCAGGAACAAACCTTGAAATCTTCTTAAGAACATTAGTTAATACAGGATTTACTCGAACATCTTATGGCGAAGCAAGATATATTCTTGATGAAACAGATGCAGATCCAAATAACTCTAATAATGTTCTAACAATCTACGATAGACGCTCAGTTTCTGGTGTTTGGGATAGTGGAATAACATGGAATAGAGAACATGTTTGGCCAAATTCAAGATTAGGGATTCCTAGGGTTACTAACTATAGCAGAAATATAGGAAGTGATTTGCATAATTTAAGAGCAGCAATACCAAGTACGAACTCATCGAGAAGTAATTATGTTTTCGGTTATAACACATCAGGAACCTATTATCCTGGTGAAGATGATAAAGGTGATGTTGCAAGAATCTTATTTTATATGTATGTCGCTTATACGGGTATGAGACTAACTGATAATGTTTTACCTGTTTCATCTACAACGAATTATTTACCTGCCGGTACGGAGATGGGGATTTTATCCTCATTATTACAATGGCATTTAGAGGATCCTGTTGATAGTTTTGAACAAAATAGAAATGAAGTTATTTTCTCTAATCAAAACAATAGAAATCCTTTTATCGATCATCCAGAATTTGTTGAAAAGATATGGGGGACTATCACACTTTCTAACGACACTTCAATCTTCTTAAACATTGAGACAAATGAATATTTGAGTACTAACAATTATATTGCGATTCCAGAAAAATTAAAAAGAAGTTACATTTGCTAAAGAAAAAAGGCCATTTGGCCTTTTTTGTTAGTTTTCTGAAAAATCAGCAAGTATTATTTTTTTATCTCCTCTTAAGTCTACATAAAAGTTAGCAACCGTTATTTCGATATACGGTAGTAAGAAGAATAGACCAATACCAAATGTAAATGCACTTAGAATAAACCACCCAATAAAACTAAAATACAAGAAGAATAGTCTCATCTTATGACCGTGCATCATCTCTTTACTTCTGTCAATTGCTTCCATCGCTTCGATTTCTGGATTATCTGCGATAATATAAGGAGTCATGCTATAGGAAAGTGCTTTGATGATACCCGGGATAATTAATAGCAGTGACCAAAGGAAAACAAACACCATAATCAATAAATTAGAAATAATCGAAGCTACAAGGCTTTTTTTAAAGCCTTCAATGAGCAATTCAAATTTATCAGCCTTGCTATTGGTCTCAACAACATCAAGTAAATAGTAGGATAATCCTACCGTTAATGGGCCGACAATTACTAGTCCTATAATGAGTGGGTAACTCCCGCCACTTACAGCCAAGTAAATTAATACGACAATAAATACCATCCAATAACGATCTTTAAGTTGGCTTCGTGCATTAAATTTTAATTCATGAATGTCCATATAATCTCCCTTATGTATATATTTACTCTATTATAACAGTAAAGCAATTTAAATTACACTCATTTAGTGGTAAAATAATGATATTAAATTAGTTAATTATCAAAATAAAGGAGGATACAATGTTAGAAATTAAAGGTGTATCAAAAAGCTACGATGGCATCAAACAAGCTTGTGATAATATCAACTTAACAATCAATGAGGGAGATTTATTTGGATTTATTGGGCATAATGGAGCCGGTAAGACGACTCTTTTGAAATCAATTGCAGGGATTCTAAGTTTTGAATCAGGTGATATTATATTTAATGGTTTTTCAATTAAAAAAAATCCGCTTGAAATAAAGAAACTGATTGCTTATATTCCTGATAATCCAGATGTTTA
>CAZKLF010000059.1:0-3275 GCA_964553665.1 uncultured Mariniplasma sp.
GGAAATAATTTTGCAGCTTGTAAATTTGAAACAACACCAGCACCAACTCCAATACCATCAACAAGAACTTTAAAATCTTTTCCTTGATAATAAAGTTTCCAAATTCTAATAACTTCATTAGTTACATCTGTTGGATTACATTTTCCAAACTCATCCCAACGAATAATACTGTTACCCATTTTATGACAGAAGACGGCTGGATCAGGATTTTGACCTCCGCCACCCACATCAACAGACATCCGGATCGGGCCTTCAAAGCGTTGGCGATTGAGCGTAGTTATGCGGTCGAAACGCTCAGGTGCAACAACAACAGCAGAAGTTTTACCAGTCGGACGACCAGTAACTTTAGTGATATACATTGCTGAATCTTTGCCATAACGATCAATAATTCGTTGAGCAAAGCTATCATCTACGAGAGGGGAAGTTCGAGCATCATAATAAAGAACTTTATAAGCTGCTCCCTTTCCTTCTGGATCAAAAATAGTATCATAGTAATATCCACCAGTAGAAACAGGATTTGAAATTAAAAGAACATAAGCTCCTGAAGTCATGGCTCCTTCAATAGCAGTAAAAACTGGATCAGCTACTGCGGAAGCTTCATCGACAAGAAATAAAAGATCGTCTTTACCTTTACCATGAAATCCTGCAAGAGTTCCAGAAATTGTTTGAGCATCTCCATCCTTTGGCACAGTTCTGGCTACTGCATACCATTCAGGAAATCCAGCGACTATGAGCCTTTCTGAGAACAGTTCAAAAATCTCCTTATACTTAAACCTGTTCATCCAGAAGGCTATTTCAGCCCAAAGTACATCTTTAAGTTGTTTCTTGGATGGAGCTGTAGTTGGCACCCGTGAAAACAGGTGAGTAGGTAGGAACCATATTGTAAGAAGAGCCGCTAGAGCAGACTTGCCAATTCCTCCACCGGCTGATACACAAACATTTTTTTCTTCCATAAGGGCTTCAGATATTTCTATCTGTTGAAAAGTAAGCCCTTTATGGTTAAGACCATCAAAGTTTATTAAATCATTTACAAAACCTTCAAAATCATCATGATACTTATTTGATAATCTTTTACAAATTTTTAAGATTTGTGCCTTATCCTGCTTGGCCATTCACCTCCTTCAACTTTTAGACAAGTTATTCTTCGTCCTCAAGCTGCTTGAGTATATCATCAAGATGATCTTCCTTATCTCCTTTCTTCATTTTTGGTGTTTCTAGAAGCTTTGCAAGTGCATTAGCTGCCTTGACTTTATCAGAGATCGACGGTCCACCATCAACATATTCAGTATCATTATTAAGCACAGAATAAAGTGTTTCAATAACTTTAAAGATTTTATATGAACCTTCTCTACGAGCTTTTATTCTTACGACTTCTTCGAGAATGTCATCAAACTCATTTGATGTTTCAGGATTAGCCTCAAAGTAAAGCTCAATGTCACCAGTCTCATAACCGAGTTTATACTCAACACTGGTGAAACTTCCAGTTGCTATATAAAGTATAGCAAATTTTTTCAACAGTCCCTTATCATTTTCTATATCTTCTATTAATTTCGCCATTACAATTTTCCATTTAGGCTAAGGACTTGATATAGCCGTTCAATTATTTTTATATTACATAATATTGAATGTTCGGGATATGGATTTATATTAACGCAATCAGAACCAATTTTCAACCTAAATTCGCCATCCATAAAATACCCTAACATTGCAGCAGTATAGGGTAAAATTGCCCGAATTGGAGTATTTTGTTTTACCATAAGATCAAAGCCACAACGTTCAATAAAATCATCTGGGAGAGGATCAATAGGTAAAAAATTCTCCAAAATATTCTGGATTAAAATAGTTCTAGAAATCCCAAAGGTAGCTTTAGTTTGAGCAAGCCTTTCCCTAAGATTTTTATTTACTCTAATTGTTGTTGTTAACGTCTTCATAGTCAATTTCCTCTGCAACTTTATTTTCAAGTTGTTTTAATAACTTTACTACATTATCAACTCTACTTCCTGAAGCATCAACTTGAAGTAGCATGAGCTTTCCATCTTTGTCACCAATTTTTCTCGTCACCTGGATGATTACTTTGTTGTTAGATGTGAAAGGATAGATGTTGAAGATATCGCACTTATCATTAATTCTAGCAAAGACTTCGACAGCATTTTGAGACTGAGAAATTGCATAACTAATTTGACCAATGGTTAGGCCAAGCATGCTCGCAGCATTTGTTTTCCAATCATCAGCACCACCAATTATATCTCCAAGAAGTTTTTCATTGATGGCGTCTTTTAAAAAATTTGTTTTATTCATTTTATTATGATCAGCACAATAAGTTTCTATACGTCTTAAAGTCTTTGCTTCTATTCTACATGCTATATGTGGCATCTTAAACTCCTTCCACTTCTAATTTATCTCCCTTTTTAGCTTTGATCAAATAACTTACTCCCTTAATCGTTTCGATCTTAGCGGCTCCAGTGATCTTAAGAGTTTTAAGAACACTTACAATTTCCTCACTTGTCAAATTAGATGAAAGCATAGCTGTAATTTTTCTTGTCGGTACCATTTTGACTTCATCTAAGATATTTCTAATTCTTTCAATGTACATTCCGAAACGATTAGATCCTACTTCTTTATAAAAAACAGAAAGTTTTTTTTCAGCAGCATCAAGAATATAAATAGATCGTTGAAGATCAATTACTTCCATAATTTTTCGACAGTCTCCAAGAGTCATTAAAGCGGCAACCTTTAAAACATGAATTTGAGATTTTCTAACAAGATAGTCAACAAGTCGAAAATCTTCACCTTGATCAATATTTTGTTCTCGATACCAAGCATCATAGTAAGCTTCCGCTTCATCAGACATTTTTATTTCACCAGAATTATTGTAAATCCAAAGCAGAATCTCTAAAGCTCTTGTCCGAGATGTTATTTGTTCTGGTGTTATGATAGGTTTAGGAAATTGCCCTCGCTTCGCTTTTTCTGTTACTATAATAAATCTTGCTAAAAGCCCTGTTGAGGAAAGGTCGTTAGCAAGATTTTGTGAAAACCACTGAGGCACAACATTACCAACAATGTTTAAGAATGGGCGCGGAAGTTCAAAGCTCCCCTGAGTCTGTGTCCTGTCTACATAGCGATTTGGCTTTGAAAAAATTGTTGTTAGAAACTTAATGATCTCCCCACCACCGGAGGATATAAGTTCATTAAATTCATCAGCAGCAAAAGTAACACTTGAGTGTTGAAAAGGCTTTCCATTAATTTCATCACTTTTAATACTATCAGTCATATCA
>CAZKLF010000060.1:0-3264 GCA_964553665.1 uncultured Mariniplasma sp.
AATTGACAACTACTATCTTTTATTAGTTAATAGCCTATTTACATCTTCAAATATTTCATTGATAACAACAACTGTAGATACGCAAACTGTCTACTCAATAGGATTAACCAAAGTTGGTGTAGAATCGTTGTTAGGTTATATTAATGAAGCAATTCGTATTGATGTGAATCTACAGCATGAATTATCTGTATATAACTTCATCTCAAGCTTAGAACTTAATAAGGTCGATTTTGAGATTGTTATAGAAGATAGTGTTCTTCACAGTATTAATACAATAATTAATGGTGTTGCAATCGATGAAAATGGATCATTAAGTTTTGAATTAGACTATTCTTTAGATGTTACAAGTGCAACTGCGTATGTTGTCCCTGAAAATAATGAAGAGATCATTCTAAATTGACTATAGTATGCGTTATTAAAACTTAATAAGGTAAAGTAATTAAGTATTGCTTAACTATTATGAAACATCGCTTCATACTTTCCTTTACTGCTAATAAAAAGTTAATCATTAGTTAAGTACAAACAATCTTTTCAAATGTCCATTCAAGGACTATAATAAAACTATAAGGGGGTGCTCATATGCCAGATGTCATCGATAATATTAAGGTAGGGGAATATATTAAAAGACTCCTCAAAAAGGAACACATGACACAAGATGATCTTGCAAACGCACTATCAATATCCAAATCAGCTGTATCTCAAAACTTAAGAGGAAAGAGTTCTTTTGATATTCAGAACTTAATGAATATTGCTAAGCTCTTTGAAATTACACTTGATGACCTACTTAACTTAAAGACTCAAGAGACAGCTGAAGTCATCTCTGAATATGAAAGAGTCGTTAATCAAGGTTTATCTGCAATTGACAAAGTAAGTTCTAGTGACTTAAATATTGCTGAGCCTGATCTATATGGTAAAGTACTGGTTGATTATATTATTGATCAAAGAAAGCTTGATATGATGCTGTATGTAGATCAAGCCGGCGTTTTATTAGTTCCTGATTACCATCATAGAGCATCTGAAGTATATTTAAGAATTATAAGATTTTATCTTGAAGAGAATCACAAGGATGTTTTGAAGCATATCTCGAAGTATACTGAGATTCACGGATCCTTTCATATAGAAGATGAAACAACTCGTATGATTATATGGGGACTTTTAGATAAAGAAGTGAATCAGGATATTGTTTATGAACTTATGAAGGTAAAAAATCCAGTAAGTAAGAAAGTACTTTCATTTTTAAATACTAAAAAAGAAAATATTCCTTTAACAAGAACAGATTATATTGAAGTAATTAGCAAATATCAATTAAAGCAAATCTTAAAATCATATTTGATTACTCAAAATAGAGACGATGATTTTGTTACAACAACAAAGAATTTTATTGAACATCAGTTTTATGAAGGTATTATGATGTATGTTCATCATTTCTATCAAAAACCTATCAGCTGGGTAAAAAAAGTTAGTTTAAATGCTCAAGGTGCTATGTTAGCCGTCTTAGAGACAAATGAATATGATCTTGTTACTGAGTTTGCTAGATTAGGTCTATTTACAGATATGACGCAAGTAGTCAAAAAAGCGATAGTAGACAAACAAGAGAAAATCATTTCACATTTGATTGCGAACTATCACAATCAATTAGTCTTTAAAAAGATTGCTGAAACTTGTGTTGAAGTATCAAATACATCTTTATTAGAAGATATCAGTCAGTATTTAAATCAAGACGATGTCAATTATTTACTTAGTTGGACCAAACTTGATGATTTAGATACAATGATTTATCTTTTAAATAAGGGCGCGAAGGTTGATCAAAAGTATTACAACCTTGATACATTTAAGAAAGTCAATAAGTTGATTCATCACTTATTGAGTAAGGGGGAATAAAAATGACATTCATCGAAGAGAATTTTGAACTCATTGTTGTTATATTCTTTATACTATCATTTATCATTTTAATATCTATATTGAGTTTCAATCGTTACTTTATTAGATATTTCTCTAACAAAAAATTTCAAATAACAACTGCACTTGAAATAGATGCCGTGACTCAGAACAAAGAATTTGTTATCTCAATCTATAATAAAAATATCAATGATGTAAGAATTGCTGGATTTGGATATGTTTATCAAAATCAAAACATTGATTTTTATAAGAGCTATCTATTAAAAGAAAATCTTCCTAATGATCATAATATTGTAATTCCATCTAGAGATTATATCTATGCGAAAATAGAAGTGGAAAAATTGAAAACGATTATCTCAGATATTAATAAAGGTCAAGCCTGGGTTAGTGGATTAAAAGTGTTTGTTACTGATTCTTTGGGGCTTACTTCAAAAACGAATGCGACTGCAGTAAAAAGACAACTCTATAAACATTTAGAAGAAGATCGTATGGAGAGAATAAGAAAGATCAAAGAACAACAAAGAAAACAAAAAGAAGATGAGAAAGTCTTTAAAGATCAAAAGAAGATGGAAAAAAAGATTCATCGTAAAGAATTTCTCGGGAAATGGATACTTAGAGTGAAAGGTATATTTAGAAAAAGAAATAAATAATTAAAGGGGTTTTAAAAAATATTAACTATTAAATTTGAGAGATTAGTGGTAAAATTTACACAAATAGACATGGGGGTGTTTCTACAACTAGAAATTGAGGGGAAGCGTATTTCTTTGGGGGAGTTAATTTTGTTAGTTATTGATAAAGTCGATAAAGCGAACAATGTTCGCTTTTTATCGTTATAGGGAAACAAGGAGGAAAATATGAAAAAATATTTATTTTTTTTAAGTGCAATAATATTTGCATTTATATTATTTTCTTGTGATCAACCAGTAGAAGAAGATCCTATTAATTACATCGTGGTCACATTTGATTCTAATGGTGACGGGCACTTATATTCATTTGATTTAGGTGATGATACTGGAACGGAATTGCGATAATAAACAGAAAGGACTAATGCTCAATATGGAAAAAGTAGAATTTACAAAGACAAGTCTTCATAACCATTTTGGTGGACGTGCCGCTGATTATCTATTAAATGATACAAGGACTCACACATTTGATATGAATTATGCAAAAAGAAAGATTGATGATGCTTTAACAAATGAATACCAATTGTTGGCAATTACCAATGCAAATTATTTTTGGAAGAACGAATATGATACTCTTGTTACATATATAATATCAAAAAATTACAATATTACTCTAATACCAGGTGCAGAAGTGAATATTATTGACGATTTGACTTTAAGTGCGAATGAAAGAAAATACCTT
>CAZKLF010000061.1:0-3075 GCA_964553665.1 uncultured Mariniplasma sp.
TTCTTTTTCAGTAGCGGGAAAAGGAATAATGACTGTTTATCGTTTTTGCTTTTTTATGCTATTTTTTGCATATCAACTATTGAATTTATTAAAACTTTAGCCATTATGACAGGAACAGCATTACCAATCATCCAGACTTTTAATTTTTTCGTTCTAACGCTATCAAAATAACCATTTGGGAAACCTGTTATTGCTGCAAGTTCATCAGGATCAAGAAACCTCATTGAAATATTTAAACCTTCAAAAAATAATTCTATTAATTGTTTATAGTTTTTTATTGATTCTATATCTTTAATATTATAAAAATATGCAGTAATAAATTGTGTTTTTTGAGATGTTGTTAAACTAAATGCAGGATCATTAATGCTTCTTATATTTGCTCCTGGGTTTCCATTGCTGTTAAATTGAGCTGCTATGAATTGTTTTGTTTGTCTGGTTGTTTGTGTTTTTAATGGGACATCAGTACTTTGAACACTTCCGGAATGGCAATGATCTGTAATGAATGTTGTTATTAAGCTTAAGTTTCCTGCTGTAGTTATTGTTGGAGAAGGACTATTTAATGAATTTGATTTATGTTTAGGTTTTCCGCTGTAGTGTTTTGCTAAAAATTGTTCTTTTTCAATGCTAATTAATGCGTGTCTGTCTTTTGTGGTTATCGTTTTTAGCGGATCTTCTATTTTATTAAATCCTCCGTTTCCGTAATATTGCATAATGAATTGATCAAGTTCCGGGCAGTACTTTTTAATTCCTGCTGCAATACGTTCTAAAGTATTTGGAGACAATGATTTTTTTCTACCGAAGATGCTTTTTCCATGATTGGTTAAATTGATTTTTTCTTTACATGCCTTCCATTTTGGTATATCGAAAGCACCGTTTTTATCATGTGTTTGAGATGGGAATTTATATCTTATAACGCCTATTTTACTAAACACTCCAAAAAACCTTCTCCTGCTCGTATAAGCCCCATAATCAGCACTATTTAATATTTTCCAGTCATATACATATCCTAAATCGCACATGTATTTAATCCACTTTAAATAATCTTCTCCGCGGTGTTTACTCATTGGTTTTCCATTTTCATCTAACCTTCCCCACATCATGAATTCTCGCACATTTTCTATATAGATATAATCCGGATTACAATGTATTACATATCGCGGAAGTTCCCATGCAAGGGTTCTACTATCTGCATCACGTGGAAGTCCACCTTTAGCTATGCTGTAGTTTGTACATTCCAGACTTGCCCATAATACATCTACGTGTTTAAGTTTAGTTTCATTTAAGAGCCTAATATCTTCCTGGTAGTGTTCTGTTTCAGGATGATTTATGGAATGTAATTCTATTGCTTCAGGAGAATGGTTTACTGCCCATAGTACCTCAACTTCTGGTACAAGTAATGCTCCTGTAGTAGTGCCTCCGCCACCTGCGAACAGATCACCAAATGTCAGTTTTGTCATTTAAACTTCCTTGGTTTATATTTCATTTTTTGTGCTTAAAGAAACTCTTCCACACTTTTAACGCTTCGTTTTTTTCATCAGGACTTGTTTTGTATAGTAAAAATAATTCATTAGTTAAATCCATGAATGATAAAGGTCCAAATATAATTTTTTGTGGATAATTTGCATTTGGTTCACCATCAACCAGCACTTTGATTTCTGGTCTATATTTATATACGTAATCACATGCTGCACGCATTGCTTGTTTTTTATTATCAAATCTTATTGTTTTATCACCTGCATTGATTTTAGCACCAATAACACCATCTAAACCATCTTTAATATTAAGTCTTTTTGCTGTAACTTCATCTACCTTATATGTTATTTGTTTACGCAATGGATGTTTTCCATCATGATATAACATTGCATAATAGTGTGTTTTTCTTTTAGTTATTTTATTGGTAAAACTGCGTATATGTAAATATGCTATTTCGTCAAATGTAACCGGTTCTATGTTATCTATATTAATCATCATTGCTTTCTTTTATTATATCTTCTGCTCTTAATGAAGGTGACATTGAAAATCTACCAAATGGCATTATGTATTCAGTATCTTTATATTTATGTATTTTGCATCTATTTATATAGCTTTCACCTTTAATTTTAAAAGATACACTTTTACCTGTTTTCGATATTCCAACTATTATTATATGCCAAATACAGTCATAATCACATATCGAACGCACAAAATAAGTCTTACCTACTTCAAATTTTTTCATTCTACACCTACAATACGTTTTGCAGTAATTAAGGCGTTAATGGTATGCTTACGACACCAGCAATGCCATTTAGTAGACCATCTAAACCCATTAGATTTAAGTTTAGTTCTTATTTCCTGCCCTGGTTTACTAACATGAAGTATTTTAACTCGATCATCTTCAATAGTAATAGTGCCGCCTTCAAATTCAATATCTTCCCAATTAGATTTTTGTTCAACTCTGGCTTTTAGCACTAAAACACTGTCTCTTGCTGCTTTGATTTTAACTCCTAATGTTGACATCTTTTGAATTTTACCATCATATAAATAATCGGGGTCAACAAAATACTTTCTTAATCTTTCAGTAATTAGTTTAGCATCTATTAGCTGTTTTACTATTTCATCATTTGATAATTCCTTACGGTATCCGGATGAAATGATTTTATTCATAGTTTTGATATTTTCATTTCTGATTATTAGCTTATCCAATGTTTTCAGTTTATTATCTAAATCTTCTTCAGGAGAAAGTGTTTTTACACGATTAACAGCTTTGAAGTACTTGTTTCTCCAATCATGAAACTCATTCCATTTATTACTTTCTGATCTATTAGCTCTTTCTGCTTTACGTGTTGGAAAGTTACTTGGTCCTGCAATCATAGTAGAAAGACATCTGCTTTTTGCATTTAACCATGAAGTTAAATGATTGATATATTTTTCTTCATAATTACCTGCGTTTTCACCAAGTTTGATTAAATCATTTTCAAGTTCTTCGGAATAGCCTTTTACAATTTGATCTGCTCTACGTTCTGGTGAGAAGCTCGTACCCTGGTATGCATCATAAGCTAATTGTCTGTATTCTTCTAATAGTAATTTTTTCATTTT
>CAZKLF010000062.1:0-2972 GCA_964553665.1 uncultured Mariniplasma sp.
CATCATTCTTAATAACTCTGTAAAAACGTCTTAACTGGGCGTTTTCCTTAATAATCGAGCTTGTTATATCAATCTTTTTTTGAATTGACATACCATCTATTTCAATCCTTAAAGCATCTTTTTGATTTGTCACTTTTGTTTTTATTAAATGCTTGCCCAAATCATGAATTAGTGATTTAAAATGTTCGTTTTTTGAAACGAAATCAGTCTCTGCATTCACTTCGAATAATATAGCTTCATTTTGATCAATAACAACACTACATAATCCTTTAGATGCAACCCTTGAATTACTCGAGGTTTTTTTTGCTATTTCTAGTAATGACTGACGAGCAATTTCATAATCATCATTTGCTGTTTCAAGTGCTTTCTTACAATCAAGCATACCTGCTCCAGTTTCTTCTCTTAATTTCTTTACAAGTTTAATATCCATAATGACCTCCATTATCATATCCATTATATCAAATTAAAATAAAATACTTAAATAAACGCATTAAATTAACAAAAAAAGGGCAATGCCCTTAATCGTTGAATAGTGAAAGCTGTTCCACACCGTATTTTTTAGTACCAGATACGATTCTTTGCCATTTAGAGCTTCTTCCTTTTCCTAATGGTCTAATCTTATCTTCTAGTTTTAACCGTTTGAGTGTTCGATCAATCGTTGCATCACTTACATTTGGATGACGGTTTCTTAAGTCTTCTTTGGTAAAGATCTCATCAAGTTTCAATATGCTATTTTCTATGTTATTTGATTTATTCAATTCTTTTTCAAATACATATTCATGTGCCATATCATCAACTTCTTCATATGATTTAATCAATAAATGTATGAGCATTCTTGATAGCATATCCGTTTGAGCAAACCCTGAAGACCAGTAGTAATTAGCTGTTACTATGCCACTATGCCAACCTTCTTTTTCCTTTAAGAAGTATTTAAAGAAACTTACATATTTAAAAACAGAAAAGTATTTCGAAAGCAACGCATAAAGTAAGATTAGAGCAACCAATTCATTGTGTTTCGTTAAGATGTTCATATTTAAAAAATCAACGTAAAAATTAGCAATGAGTTGAGTCAATTCATATTTTTGAGACTTTAAGTTCTTCTCAAAAAGCTGCATGAGCATTTCTAAATCATCTTTTTTCGATATCTTTTTAATTCTTAGAATACCATCTTCTTGTTTTTGATAGGTAGCAAATGCTATTGGATCTGTATTTTTCGATAAGAGTTTAATTAAATTTCCAACTTCATTTACCAATAATTCGAATGATTCTGGTCTTTTATGTAGCTGATTTAGTGCATTTTTTAAGTTAGATAACAAAAATTCATCTTTCGTACGCGCTGACATGGGTTTTTTAGCAAACAATTTGATGCGAGCATCAGTCATCTTGAGCTCTAAATAGTGCGCAATTGCTATTAAATTCTTTTCCATTGTCTTCTTTTCAAAAGCAGAAAGATCTCTACTAAAAAGATCGTCATAGTAAAAAGTTTTACCTTTAGATTCGTATAAAGAAAGTAAAAGTAATACAACTTCATTTGATATTTGGATGCGTTCCATATTTGCTAAAGCTTTCATATCATCAAACCTTTCTTAATGGAAGCTACTGCCACCTATAAATTCTCTAAGTAATGAGTTACATGGCACGATTTCATCATCGATGTCCTTAAAATATTTTAAAAACTTTAAGATTCTATTCGCAGTAATAAAATGCTCATTATCGCTCGGGATTGCCTTAAGTTGAGTGACTGCATGTTTTTTAAGTACTGCAAATTCATATGTGAGTTCTGAGTTAAAAACAAAATTAGCTTCTTTCTGAGTTGGATAAATCCATTTGAATTCGCCGCGTCTTACTGATGGCCACATATCCATGGTATCAATTGCTGAAGAATTGCGATATTTTTGGTCTCTAACAATTCTTCTAAGTAATCTCAATTCCGTGATACTAATAGGATTATGATTATCGATATGTAGTTGAGTTTGTGGTGAGATATAAATGTTAAACTTTTGATGCTTAGGAATACTTTTTGTCAATTTTTCATTGAGTGCATGAATACCTTCAATGATGATTGGTGTATTTTCTTTTAGACGAATTGTTTTCCCTTTTCCTCTAATGCCTGTTTGAAAATCAAACTTAGGTAAAACAACTTCTGAACCTTGAACAAGTGAAAGCATATCACTATTGAAAAGTTTGACATCGAGCGCATCTACATGCTCCAAATCTGGTGATCCATCTTCATTTCTTGGAGCGTGCTGTTTATTGAGATAATAGTCATCAATAGAAATCATGACTGGTATAATACCACGACTCATTAACTCAATTCTAAGTCTATTAGAAAAGGTTGTTTTACCAGATGATGATGGCCCAGCAATAGCAATAAGTCGCAAATTTTCCATATTATTTTCTATTTGAGTTCCTAGGTCATATAGCATATGTGAATGTTTCGTTTCGCACAAATTAACGAAATCAACTGAAGATGCGAAATCCTTCGCATATTCATTAATCAAAGGGATTGTGTTACCACGAATAATTTTCCCCCATTTAGCAGCCTCTTTAAGTGCCATACCAAATCTTGGTTCATCAGAAAATGGTGGAATCTCACCGTTAAATTCTGCTCTTGGATATTGAAAAATAAAACCTGGATGATATAAAAACATTTTAAAGGCTTTTAGATAACCAGTAGATGGAAGCATATAACCGAACATATAGTTGATATATCCATTGCACTCATATAGATTGACATAATCTTCATCTCTATAAGCTAAAACAGCAACCTTATCTAGCATGTCAAAATCAGTATATAATTTTGTAGCAGCCTCAATTGAAACACGTTTTCTTGTAATTAGGATATCAAGGTCAATGATTCTTTGAACCTCTTGTTTAATTTGATTGACTACAGATGCATTTAATACACCATCAAAGGATTCGAATACACCCAAAATAGATCTAGAAATACTATAATTGAATCTTACTTTTGC
>CAZKLF010000063.1:0-2896 GCA_964553665.1 uncultured Mariniplasma sp.
CATGCAGGACTTCATGCTTTTCAACTTCTCATGAAAAAATTCAAAGCTACTTATCGAATGGGAAAAACTTATGAGAAGCTTTCAGATAAGTTTGAATCATATCGAAGAATATACAATTGGTATTGCGGAAGAGTAAAAGCTGGAAAAGTTACTGCAACATCAACTCAAATTGATGATGTTGAAACAATTGATAGTAACAAATTTAAAGCTGATGAAAACTAATGCTATAATAGCTATTTATAATCTTCAAAAAGAGTGGGATGGCTCAGTTGGTGATCCTGTTCCTTTAGGAAATTATGAAGTTTGGCTTGAAAATGATACTCAGTATTCTTATGATGTAATTGACGGACAAAAAATTAGAACAAAAATTGGTGATGGTTTTGTTATTCTTTGGGAAGAAATTGATCTTGTTGATTGTTATATTTTAATTGATGATAGTCGCTATGATATTACTGATATAGCTTCTTTTACTGATGCCAGAAAAAAGTTTCATCATATGGAGTTTATATATAAATGAAGACTCATTGGGATGGCAGAAAAATATTTACTCTTGAATTTCGCCGAAAAGAAAAGGCCATTAGAGATAAAATGGCGAATAGACTTTATTATTTTATTAAAAAGCTTCCTAATTTTCCATTTGATCCAACTGAAACAGCATCAAATCATGATCCAAGAAAAACTCCACCACCAGCATATCATCTTAAAAGTCAAGGTGCTGGTTTTGTCGGAAGTGAACAAAGAGTTGGCCCGCATTTTAGTGGAGAAGTACCAAAATATAAAGAAGGTACAGTAAGTATAATTTTTAGTGCAAAAAAACAACAGTTGCATAGAGTATTTAATTACGCAGATATGAACCTTCAAAAACTTCTTTATCTTCAACCAACAAGAAGTGAGGTTAAACACATTTTAAATAATGTTATTGCTGAAGTTAGTGGAAAAAGATGATAGCAAAAACTGTTGCTGAATGGATAGATACACAAATTTCTTCTTTATCTGTTGATGATAACTTAACTTTAAATAATCTTGCTTCAACGGATCGTGAAGGTGTAAGTGTTCTTTTTAATAGAAATATTGTAATTGATGGAAGTTTTGATAATGTACTTCTTCAGATTATTCTTTTTTATTTTGACAATGTTGTTGGTAACAATTTAATGGATGAAATTATAACCGCTCTTGATGCTTATCGGGGTGTAGTAGGTGAATCATGGTCGGTAGCTGGTCAAATTGAAGGTATAGGCTTAGGTACTGATAAACTAAACAGAAACATTTTCTCAATAAGCGTAGAAATAGCTTATAAGGAGGCATAATGAGTAATTATTATCTTGGTCCATGCCAGATTTTATTTAAAGGATCTGATCTTGGAAAAACCGAAGGCGGTGTAAGAGTTACCTCTGGTCAAACATCGGTTGAGCTTCATACTGATCAGGATGGTGAAACTCCAGTTGATGAGTATAAAACTGGTACTCAAGTTGGTGTAAGTGGAAATTTAGCTGAGATTACCTTAGCTAACTTTGCATTCATGTTTCATACAACTGTAACAATAGATGGCACAAAACAAAAAGTTGAGGTAGTTCCCGGTGTTGGAACATCTCTTAAAGATCAAGGCGGAATCTTAATTGTTAAACCTTATATTGCTGGTTCTGTTACGGCTCTTGCAAATAAGTGGATCACATTACATTCTGCTGGTATGAAATGTACAATTGATCTTGCCTTTAATAGAAGTGATCAGCAAGTCATGGCTTTCGAAGCTGTTGGTTATCCTGATTCTAATTCTATTATTGCAACTTTTGGCGATCAGACTGCTACCTAATGTTATTCTTTGGCCCTTGCATGGTTAAACATGGCGGTGTTGACCTTGGCAAAACCTTTGGTGGGATTTCAATTAATTTGATTTCTCATCAAGGGTCGCCAATTGGAAGTTTTAGCCCAGAATACTTTTTAATTGGCGGTGAAATTGAAGCTAATTTTAAAGAATGGTCTACAGCTATAGATATATCTAAGTCAACATCGTTATCTGATTGGGCTATTGTTTTATTAGATGCATCACCAAAATATCTTATAACAATAAGTAGCTGTAAAATTATTTTTGATATTTCAGCAATAGCTGTAGGAATAAATGTACAAGCACCAATTAAATTAAAATTAGTATTTCGTCCAGATGTTTCTGGTAATGTCATTAAATTTCAATAGGAGGAAAAAATGAGTAAAGAAAAAGTGTTTGATATAGATGAATATTTAGTTGATAGTGGTGTTGAGATTAAAATTAATGGAAAACTTTTTTCTCTTAATGATATTCCATATGAAGCTCAGGAATTAATGCAAAAAGCTGAAAAAGGAAGTCAAAAAGCAGCTCTTAAACTTATTCTTGGTTGCGAAGATGAAGATCTTGAAAAATATGGTATTGTAGCCATAAGTAAAATTGTAAAACATATTACCGACTCTTTGTTCCCGGAGCCTTCTCAGAAAGATCAGTAAGTAAACTTGAGAAGGCCGGCTGTATTTCACATGTTTTAAATATGAATATTTTAGTTGCTCTTAATCTTCCAAATCAAAAGCTTCACATTCTCTACAATGAAGCACATCGTCAAAGAACTTTAGACCTTTTAATTTATGCAAAAGCACAAAATCCTAAAGAGTGTAAAAATGAAATTCAAGACTCATTAAGGATTCACGGTAGCTACACTGCTGGTTTTTATGACAATGAACTTGATAGACTATTAATGGATATGAATAATGGGAAATGAGAACACATTTATAGTTGATTTTGAATTAAGATTTCAAAAGTCTTTAGATAAAATGGAAAAGGCTTTAGACAATACTGCTAAGCGAATTGAAAGTAGTTTGTCTAAAGCTGTTTCAAAAGGTCTTGGAAAAACAACAAAAGTATCCCCCCTAA
>CAZKLF010000064.1:0-2882 GCA_964553665.1 uncultured Mariniplasma sp.
GCAAGAACAATTAATGATGAAACGGAAAGAAGAATGACGATTATGTTGACGCCGTTTATTCCGTGTAGTGCAAAATTACCGATTATTACGCTTTTTGCAGGTTATTTTTTCAAAGAGAATTCAGGATTAATTAGTGCATCCCTTTATTTCTTCGCGATTGGAGTGATATTTCTGTCAGCATTAATCATGAAGAAATTTTGGTTTAAAGGTAAACACTCAAGTTTTATTCTAGAACTACCTGAATATAAATTACCAAGTTTTAGATTTGTAACCTATGATGTTTTTGATAAAGTTAAGGCGTTTATTAAACAAGCGGGTTCAATTATCTTATTAGCTTCAATTGTTGTTTGGTTTTTAATCAGTTTTTCTTGGACGCTTCAATATGGCATCAATCCAAACCAAAGTATATTAGCCTCATTAGGCAAAGTGCTTGCTTGGATATTTTATCCTATGTTAGGAACATCAAGTTGGGGTGCTGCAGTATCTGCTGTACAAGGACTTGTTGCAAAAGAACAAATTATCGCATCCATGGCAATTATTTCTGGGTACTCCGATACAACAACAGAAGGAGTATTGATATTTGGAAGTTCAGTATTTAGTTTCTTTACACCAGCATCGGCATACGCATTCATGGTTTTTAATTTATTTAGTGCACCATGCGTAGCAGCAATTGCTGCGATGAATAAAGAATTAGGTACAACGAGAAAAATGTGGCAAGCAGTATTGTTTCAAACAGGATTAGCGTGGATACTCGCAGTTCTGGTCTATCAAATTGGACATTTAATTGAGGTGATTCTATGACTTTAGCAGATATCATTATATTGGTTTTAGTTGTTGGGATTGTATCATTGATTTTATATGGAATGATTAAGAAGAAAGATGAAAGCATTTGTGCAAATTGTCCATATGCGAAGAAGTACAATAATGATTGTTCAACCAAGAAAAAAACGATATCAAATTGATATCGTTTATTTTTTCATTTTATTGGTTGATGAACAACGACTTGTGGAAATGGAATTTCAATATTGTTTTCATCTAAAATTTGTTTAATTTGTTTTCTTAATTCTCTTTCAATCGCATAATGTTGCTCACTTAGAGTTTTAACTATAACTCTAATGTTAACACTGCTACTTGCTAATTCGATGACCCCTAATACTTGAGGATCTTCAATCATGACTGGGAAATTTGCTCTCATTTTAGGAAGTTCTTCCTTTAACAGGTCAATCGTTTTTTGAACATCTTCCTTATAAGCTATACCAAATTCTGCAACAGCAATAGAAAAGTATCTTGTATAGTTAATGAGTGTGGAGATTTCGCCATTGGAGACAATCTTCACATCGCCTTTCCAATTCTTAATTTTGGTTGTTTTAAGACCAATATCAATAACATTACCTTTAAATCCTTGAACTTCAATTGTATCGCCAATATCAAAGTGACGTTCAAATACAATAAAAAATCCGCTAATTAAATCATTAATAAATTTTTGAGCACCTAAACCAATAACAAGACCTAAGATACCCAAACCAGCAAGTGCAGGAGCAACATCTAGACCCCATATAGCTAAGACAACGATAATTGCAATAATACTTATAAGATATTTAACTATACTATTTAAAATTTTTGTTATGGTCTGTTTTCTTTTTTTTAATGGACCCTCTTTTTTACTAATATGAGTGAAGCCAACTTTTGCAACTTTAAGTAAAGTTAGAGAGACAAAGATGACGATAACAGAGTTAATCAAAGGGTTAATGCTTTCATTGAGTAATGTTTCTCCATTTGCCAGGATGTTACTGATATGAGTTGATAAATCAAAATTCCATGTAAACAGTATAAAAACAGCTGAAGCGATTAAAAAAACAAATGAAATAAGATAAATGATGACAACAACCCGTTTATGGATAGTTTCCTCTTTTTTCTTTAGCCAATAGCCTTCAATAATACCTAAAACAATTAAAAAAACAACTACAGCAATAGTTAGACCTATATTTAAAGTGGTTGATGTAAACAAGATATTACCAAGCATAAATATTCTCCTTTTACTTTTTCTTTATTATACCACAAACAATTTTCTAAGTTTTGCTTTTAGAATTAAGAATAATTATAACTATTTTTTATTTTTTATTATAAAATAATAATGAATAGTGTTAAAATAGATTTGCATTTTGAAAGGTAATGATAATGGACAAAGATCATAAGCTCACTCCTTTTTACACAAAATTATTAGAATATGCTAATTCAAATATAATTGCACATGATGTGCCAGGTCATAAGCTTGGGAAAGTTAATAATGATATGATGTTATTTACTGGACCACAGATGTATATGCTTGATGCGAATGCACCAAGAGGACTTGATAATTTGAATCGCCCGACAGGAGTTATCAGTGAAGCTGCAGAGTTAATGGCTGATGCTTTTGGTGCGGAAAAAGCATATTTTTTAACAGGTGGAACAACGATAGGTATTTTATCTATGATTATGTCAGTTTGCCGAGCTAAAGAAAAGCTTATTTTACCTAGAAATGTTCATAAATCAGCAATTAATGCATTAATACTCAGTGGTGCTATACCAATATTTATAAAACCAGATATTGATAATGAATTAGGTATTGCAAATCATATGGTTTATGAAGATGTTGAAAAAGCAATTTTAGATCACCCAGATGCAAAGGCAGTTTTGGTGATCAACCCTACATATTTTGGTGTTACAAGTGATTTGAAAAGAATTGTTGAGCTTGCCCATGAAAAAGACATCATGGTTTTGGTTGATGAAGCACATGGCTCACATTTTCCTTTTTCTGAAATGCTTCCTATTGGATCAATGGAAGCAGGAGCAGATATGGGATCTTGCTCATTACATAAAACCGTTGGATCACTTACTCAAAG
>CAZKLF010000065.1:0-2801 GCA_964553665.1 uncultured Mariniplasma sp.
GCGCAGACAATCCTGCTGCCTTACCAACATTTTGACGTTCTAATCCTACAAATGAAGCAATTAGAAAAGTAATCGAAAGTGGCAATATAATCTTGACGAGTATTTCAGTCAAAGTTAACGAGGAATCTAATATCATTTTTGTTTTCTCCTTTCGTTGTAAATTTGATTAAAGTGAATTTTATTTTTATTATTTTTATGATAACCCAAAATAGCTTCTAAGTTAACATTAGTTGCTGCATTAAATATTAATTGATCGACATCAGGTTGTTTCTTCTTAAGCGATTCAATTAATTTTTTAATTTCTCTTCTTTTTGAAGATGTTTTTTCTGCAACTACTGTGCACCCACAGTTCATTGCTTGTATCCCGCTGTGTCTAATCCATCTAATGATATCTTTTTCTTTGACAAACATCATCGGACGAATCAATTCAATATCTTCAAAGTTTTCTGCAGTAATCTTAGGTACCATTGTCATGAATTGTCCATTATAGAACATATTCATCATCGTTGTCTCAATGACATCGTTGAAATGATGACCTAAAGCTAATTTATTACATCCCAGTTCTTTTGCCGCTTGATATAAGAAACCTCTTCTCATTCTAGCGCACATATAACATGGGTTTTCTTTTGCTATCTTTCCAATAACATGAAAGATTTCTGATTTTCTAATTTGAATAGGGATCTGTAAATATTCAGTGTTTTTCTTAAGTGCCTCTAAATTGATATCAAGGAATCCCGGATCCATCGATAGAAATACTAAATCAAAATCTATCTTATTATGTTTTTTTAATTCTTGAAATAGTTTAGCAAGAATTAAACTGTCTTTTCCACCAGAAATTGCAACCGCAATTTTATCTCCTGGAGAAATGAGCTCATATTCATTAATTGCTTGAACAAATGGTCTAAATATATCTTTTCGATACGTCTTAACTAAACTTCTTTCAATATCCTCAAGTGGTAACTTGGGATTTTTTACAATAATAGTCTGACACTCTTGCATCTTAAGCCTCTTTGTATGCTTTTACGACTGCTTCTGCATCCTTAATGAATTTAGGGAGATCTTCCCAACTTTCAAGTCTGCAGCCTGAAGCCTTAGCGTGTCCGCCTCCACCATATCTATTAGCTAGTTTATTGATTGTAGGTCCATTAGATCTTAATCTAATTCTAACTTCATTGGGATATTCAATAAAGAGTGCCCAAACAGGGAAACCCTCTATACCACCTAATAAACCAACAACAGAAGCTGCTTGTTCATCAGATACGTTATACTTATCAATCACATCTCTAGTCATTTTAAGATAGATAAAGCCATCAGTTGTAACAAAGTTACTATAAACATATCCCTTAAGGGCAACCTTTTCTAATGATTCTTTACCGAGCATACCATCGATATATTCGACATCTACGCCCATATCAATGAGCATACCTGCCATTTGATGTGTCAGGTTAGAAACACCTCTAAACCTGAATCTACCAGTATCTGTGACGATTCCGGTATACATTGCGATCGCGCCTTCAAGACTCATCTTTAATTCCTTTTTATATGTGGAATAAAAATAAGCAATCATTTGTGCACACGATGGAAAGTTAGTATCTACCCATATAATATCCCCATAATCACTTACTGGGATATGATGATCAATTTTAATGATTTCTTTTCCTAATTTATATCTTTCATCACTGATTCTATCCTCTACTGCCGTATCAACAACAATACTTAAGGCACCTCGATATGTTTCATCTGATATTTCATCCATTTTGCCAATAAAATCAACATATGCACTTCTTTGCCCTACAACATAGACTTTCTTATCTGGAAATGATTCTTTTATAATATTTTTTAATCCAAATTGAGCTCCATAACAATCCCCATCTGGTCTTTTATGTCCATGAATGATAATTGTTTCGTATTTCTTGATTCTATTTAGTATTTTTCGCATGTTCTTGTGCCCTTTCATCAAAATCTTTTAATATATCTTCTACAACATTCCAATCCTTAAGGCTTGCGCCGCAAGCATTATTATGCCCGCCTCCACCATACTTCTTGGCAATGTCAACAATCGTTATACCTCTTGATCTAAATTCACCTACAATGACATTATTCTCAATATCTTCAGTGAAATTAGCCCAAATAGGAACTTCTTTGATTCCTGCCATTTGATTGACCATACCTCTACTTATTGCTTGAAAATTTAGCCCACTTTCAGCAATTAAATTAGCATCATTTTTTCTATATGCAACATTATTCAGCGTCAATTCAAACTTTGAAAATAAATTTTTTGTCTGTCTTCTCTTTAATGTTTCTGTATAGATATAATCATAAAACTCGTGAAAACTTGGGTTAAATTTCATGATATAAGATGCGAGTTCGAATGTCTTACTCGCGTTGTTTAGATGCATAAATCTTCCTGTATCGGTAACCATACCTCCATAAAGGTAAGTTGCTGCTTCTGAAGACACTTTCAGTTCATAACTTCTAATAAAATCTACAATCATCTCAGCTGCTGAAGCAAATGATGGGTCGCTATAAAAAACAGCTACATCTTCAACATTTGTATCATTTTGATGATGATCAATAATGATTCTCTCTTTAGCTAAACTATATCTAGAATCACTAATCATTCCTGTGACTGCAACATCAGTGATAATTGCTAATGCCCCTTTATATATTTCATCTTTAATGTCATCCATTGAAGCTAGATAGCACATATCATTGACATCGCCAACAACATATACATTTTTATTTGGGAAATTTTCTTTAATCGTCAAATATAACCCGTATTGGCTGCCAATAGCATCCAT
>CAZKLF010000066.1:0-2524 GCA_964553665.1 uncultured Mariniplasma sp.
TATTTGGAGTTGATGCAGTTATTGACAAAGATTTTGCAAGTGCTAAGATGGCTGAAATTATCGATGCAGATGAACTGGTTATCTTAACAGCAGTTGATCATGTGTTCTTGGATTTTAATACACCAGAGCAAAGAGAACTTAAAGATGTAACTTTAGAAGAACTCGATGAGTTACTTAAGGGAAATCATTTCAAAAAAGGTTCGATGCTTCCTAAGATTGAAGCATGCATGTCATTTGTTAAAGCAACAAAGAGACCTGCAGTTATTGCTTCATTAGATCATGCGGATTTAGCATTTAAACAATTGAGTGGTACGATTATTAAATACAAATAAAAAAGTTGCACCAAAACGGTGCAACTTATTTTTTCATTATTTCGATACCAGCATGATATCCAGTATCTTGGAAGACTACTTGTCTTTTATAAATCAGTTTAAGTTTGATATATCCAGATAAACCTTCCTTTATTTGTTCTATCATTTGACCGTTTCTTGGAGACACTAAATTGATATGTGCTGTTGAGTGTGCTTCAATTTCTAGCACGTATTTCCCTTTTTTTAGAGCATAATAAACGATGCCTTGTTTAACTGCTTCTTTCAATATCTTTGCTCTGTTATATGTAGCAAATCGATATTCTTTATTGTTGTAGATCAGGTTTGCTATGAGTCCATTGAAGTGAAGACCAAGAAAAGGAATGCTGGCATAAGAAAACATGAATGATGTTTCCTTGTTTTCGAAATGATTTGACTGTAACCAAACATAAGAATTTGGAAATGATCGTCCCCAATCTTTTTCTATATAGCCCTTACTTTCATCAAATACTATAGTCTTATCATTTACATTTAGGCTTCCGTGTAGTTTATGAGACATACTCACAATACCGTGATAACATTCCATAAACGATAAGTAACCAAATATACCCATGATATTAGGCGATAACAAAGATCTTTGAATAGGGCTTAATTGAGACATCTCTAGGCTTCCACTGATTGATATATCTTTTTGCTCTAATGATATTTCAACTTTATTCTTAGAAAAATAATTTGGCCCAATTTTGATCCAAAAATCTTTTTCATTATATGTGAAATCTTCATAAGCAAAACGAAAATAATGTGTCGTTAAGTTCACATTATTTTCTTCATGATGAGAGATGAATACTTGTATAAAAGCATGTTGATCACTCTTATTGATGCTCACTCCAGGAATGAATGCTATTGTATCCTTTTCGTCTTGACTTACAAATTTATAATACCATCCTTCAAAATAATGGTTCTTTTTATGTTTACCTTGAAAATACTCTGGATGGATTAATGTTTTAATTGACATATATTCTCCTAACAAAAAAGCTAGGATGTCCTAGCTTTAGTTTTTCTTATGGTTGCATTGCTCCGAATAAAACGAGCCATGCTAGAAAGGATTTTGCAACGAGACTTAATATGATGTATGTGCGTTCTCCATATAGATAATCTTTCCACTTACCAATTTTCTTATATTGAAGAATCATGTTGACTGGGAATGTATTAAATGCAACAAAGTAAGTACCAACGATTGCCCATACAAACCAAGGAACCATATCGTAATTACCTGTTCCAAACATATAAAGGAAGATTGCTATCCATGGTGCTACTCCAGCAAATGATCCCCAAATGAAAGGTCCCCAAATGACTTTTTCTCCTTCTTTTCTTCTTGCATTTAACTGTTCCATAACTAATCCAAATAAATTCATACTCGCATTAACAACAAAGATTAAGATAAGTGAAGCAATGTCGTAAATACCGAATAATGTTGAGATTAAGACGATCATGATTGATGAACTTAATGCATATTCAAACCATCTGAATTTATTAATGCCTAATTTTAAATCTTTATTATAAATATTGTTTAGCTTTTTAGGGACTGATATTAATGCATGAGCTGCAGCAGATAACAACAAGAATGAAGCTACAAGAATACCGAAAGGTAGACTAAAGATTTCAGAAGAACTAAGTTCTAATGATTGTGTCATTTGATTAAACTCAAGGAAGTTTTGTGTGATAGCAGGTTTAAACTGTGAAATGTTTTGGATGACTGTTGTCGCCAAAAATAGCATAAGGACACCTTGAATCAAATGGAGCCCTCCCATTAACATGTTGAATTTTCTTAACTTTAAAAATTTTTCGTTTTCCATAATTTTCTCCTAACTAAATTTATGAGTTAATTATAACATTTATTTTTTATATTTGAAATAATTTGCTTTCAAAAAAAATATTTTTTTTAAATGATGCTTATTTTTAAGGAAAGCTCAATTCAATTGGTTGTGATAAAATAGAAACATAATAGGTTAAGGGTGGTATTAATATGAATTCCAAAAGAATTATTGAGTTAAAGAATGGACAAAATCATAAGAAAAATCAATATGCATTATATTGGATGCAGCAAGCTCAACGTGTTCATTTTAACCATGCTTTGGAATTAGCTATTCAAATTGCGAATGAAAATGATCTACCTGTTTTAGTCTATTTTGGCCTATCCTCAAATTATCCAGAAG
>CAZKLF010000067.1:0-2386 GCA_964553665.1 uncultured Mariniplasma sp.
TACCGACTAATGCTTTCATCTATCCAAGAAGACAAGGCAGACTTCTTGCTCAAAAACATAATTATCCAGTTATAATAGAAAAAACCACGTAACTCGAAGCATAATTCTTGTGTTCTTGAGTTGTAGTGGTTTACTTAAGTATATTATATATATCGGATTGTAGATTTCAAGATGAAACATTAGAATCAACTGCATTTGTTATTCAAACGTACTTATCAACCCAATTAACAGCTCATCAATTTTTATCTAATCATTGGGAATCTAAATCATTCAAAGCATCAATAGCATCTTGCTTAATTCATTCAGCGATATCTTCATAATTATAAGATGTATATTCGCTTGAGTCAATATTTCAATCAAGATGCTCTCGCATGCTATTTCAATATAATATCTAAAGATCTAAGCGATTCATTCGCTTCGTGTAGGTTGTTCATAGTCTCGATGTTCAGCTTTGAAGCTTCGAGATTCTTCTCGATAATCTTGTGCATCAAACTATTAACTCATATTGTTCTTATGCTAGCTTGTTTTATTTTCATAGCTTGTGGAGACTCTGCGATAGTTCTTTCTGGGAGAAACAAATAAGCGACGTTAGAATACACACCCGAATCAATAAGCCCTTGATAATTTGCAAGCAAGTATTTGTTATATTTATAACCATCCTGACTATCTTTTACTCGTGTATAATCAACGTTCCTTAGATCTATAGCGTGTCAATATGTGCTAGATCAAAACTTTGTTCAATTTACTGCTCCGTTATCATCTACATCTCTGTTGTATTTTGAGTTTCAATGAAATACTGTAGGGGTTGTATGTCATTTCCCTAATGCCTCTTGGTGTCTCTCACTGTTAGCCTCTAAGCTAAAAGACATTACTTTCTTGTCTGGATTGTTTGTGTTTCGATACTCCCTCACGATATCAACAGCTTTGTATAACCGTCGTCATTTGTTTTTCATTCTTCATGCTTCATAACTTAGTTTGTTTAACTCTGAAATATCTTTATCCGTAAATCTATAATTAAATAGATCAGAAATAGCTCAAAAACTAGCAAAAAGCGTGCAACTCTTATTATTTGCTTTTAGCTTGTATTGATTATACTCAAATATCTTTTTATCAGCCATGCCTATTTCTGCTATATGACTATCTCATATCAGTCGATCTTTGTTAGATCATACCCCTATCACTCAATCGTAAATTCTTTGTAACATATTTAATTAACTAGATTGTAAAACTATTCTTTTTCTTGTCCTGAAAACATAAATAAGAATCCTTTTAATCATGTAATTTTATAAAATAAAAAAAGCAGTATCTTTTTATAACTGCTTCTCATCTTTATTAACTCTCTTTGAAAAATAGTATGTTCATACCATTGTAGCAAGTACCATCCAATTCTCGCTTGTTATCTTATCTAAGAATAGAGCTATAGATGAAACAACAAATACTACTATCAAAACAATTTTACTTGCACTTTTTAATAATGTCATGTTTATTAGTTAAATTGTAAATTATTCTCTACATAAATTTTCACAAGGGCATTCATCATTATCTCAGTCTAGGTCGATAACTCATAAGTTATACAATAACATAGCTTCTCCACATGTTGTAATATCTCAACAACCTATTTCAATTCATCAATATTTTTTTTTATCATTTCGAGGCTCGCAAGAATAACTGCAATATCCTCTCACATGTCACCTTGTGAAGTCATTATGTATCTTATGTCTTGCTTTTGCTCAACAACATCTTTTTGTAGATACTCAAATTGTGTTTGATAAGTTCATATATTCTTTCATTGTGCAAAAACCCATATGCTCATAGTCACAAGCAATAATACAAAAGAAAGTAAAGCAATCTTTACTGGATGCTTCTCAAGGTCTATAGCCTTTAGTTTCTCTGGCATTCTACATATATTAAACATCTAAAGCATCCGCAAACTCTCCGTCCTCTTCTATTGATTCCCCTTCGCTATCTGTAGAAATAATCTTCTTATTTTTGATATATTCGTAAGCTTTTTTGAAGTGATTTTCCCCTTCTATATTCAACACATCAAACCCGAAATATTCATCCAATTCTTCACTATTGATATGATAGTTTCTTGTATCAAGTGCATTGCTTCATGCTATTTTTCCTTCTTCATTTGAATAGCCTGCAAGGATGATATTTATTGTTCAACTGCTTTTTTGATGATCGAATTTAGCAATATTTCGATACTCGGCGTTTATCCCAAACCTTGTTTTGATAGATTTTTGTAGTGCCATTTTTTAATAATGTGATAAATAATAAAAGTTTATTTCTTTTTTTCTTTCTCTTCTTCTGGTTTCAATACGTTCAATGCTTTTACAATAGCTTCATGTTCTTCTCTTTTTAGCTGTAGAAGTCATGTTGCTTG
>CAZKLF010000068.1:0-2332 GCA_964553665.1 uncultured Mariniplasma sp.
CCTACGACCTGCTGATTACGAGACAGCTGCTCTACCACCTGAGCTATTTCGGCATTAATTTATAAATATCTTTTTATCGTCTTATCACTTGCAAAAACTCTAAGGGCTTCCTTATATGTTTTTATCTCAATACTTCCATTACATGAATATTCACCATCAGTATTCCATCTAACTTTTTCATCAGTTTCAATAACAAAATGGTCTGATACTAAATGAATATCTTCTCCAAGTCTTTTACCACCTCTAATTAAAGATGATAAAAATCTAAATCTCCACATTTTTTTACTTCTCTTAAAGAATCTTAGTTCAAATAACCCATCATTTAATTTAGCATTAGAAAAATTAGTCAAACTAACCCCACCAACTCTATTGGTACTAAGTCCTAAAACCATAACACATTCACATTCAATCGTTTGACCATTCGCCATTATCTTAATTGGATATCTGTAATCTAGTGCTAAATCTTGCATGGCTGCAATTACATAGGCTAAATAACCATATTTTTTAATGTGTCTTCTAGACACATCATAGCTAACTCTAGATAAAATACCTGAAGATGCAGTATAAATGAAATATTGATCATTAATCTGATTGACGTCTAGCAAAACAGGTTCAGTGTTAAAAAATAAGTTTAATGATTTTTTAATACTCTTATTAATACCTAGAATTGCAGCGATATCATTTGCTGTACCACCTGGTAAAACTGCTAAAATTGGTTTCTTTTCAGCTCTCATCATGCCATTTACAACTTCGTTAATGGTACCATCGCCTCCAGCAACTAAAAAAACATCAAAAAATGATGCATGCTCAAAAGCATATTTTTCTAGATCCTTGGGTGCCTGCGACTTATAGATTGTCAATTCATGGCTAGATTGATTAAACATTTTTTTTATATATGGTAAATGTGATTTAAAGTTTGCACGTCCACTATATGGATTATAAAGCAATAGATATTTCATAGTCCCCTACCTTCACGAAGTTATTTTAGCACAAAGTATACATAAAAAAAAGGCTATAATCACTATTAATAATGATTATGCCTTTTATAATCTGCTTTACATATTAATTGGTTTACCGATTGCTCCATGTGCAGCTTCCATCACAATCTCAGATAATGTTGGATGTGGGTGAATCGTATGAGCAATTTCATATGCTGTACCTTCTAATTCCATCGTTACACCAAGTTCAGCAATCAAATCTGATGCATTATATGAAAAGATATGTGCACCTAAAATCTCTTTATACTTTTCACTAACAATGAGTTTAATAAATCCATCTTTTTCATTATCAGCCATTGCTTTACCACTTGCCATAAGTGGGAATGTCGATACCTTATATGCTAATTTCTTTTCTATAACTTCTTTTTCCGTAAGTCCTATAGTTGCTATTTCAGGTGAACCATAAACAGCATTAGGAATACGATCATATCTCATAGATGCAGGCATACCTGCAATATGCTGTGTAGCAACCAATCCTTCTGCTGAGGCAACATGCGCTAGCATGTATTTACCATTAACATCGCCTATAGCATAGACATTAGGAGTACTTGTTTGCATATATTCATTGGTTTCTATTGCACTTTCATTCATCTTTAAATTTAAGGCTTCTAAACCCTCAGAATTAGGACGCATGCCAACTGAAACTAAAATAGTATCAGCAACAACTTTTGATTCCTTACCATCAAGGATATAAGTCACTTCATTTCCATTGACAGCTTTCAATTCTGCATCAGTAAATATTTCTATTCCATCTTTTCTTAATATTTTAGTATATGCAGTTCTTACATCATCATCCATCATAGGTAAGATACCATCAAGTTTTTCAATGATTGTTACTTTTGAGCCTAGTGATGAGAAAATAGTAGCAAACTCGACACCAATAACACCACCACCTATAATTGCTAAGGTTTTAGGCACGTTTTCTATTTGTAGGAGTTCTCTACTTGTTACTGCAATCTTCTGTTCAAATGCTTCTTTCAATCCAAGAATTGGAGGAATTATAGGACTTGCTCCAGTAGCTAAAACCAAATGTTTAGTTTCTAGTATTTCGCCATTAACCTCAACTTGACCCGCACTTAAAACTTTTCCGATTCCGGAAATGATTTCAACTCCATTTTTTTTAAGAAGACCAGCAACACCCATTGTCAATTTCTTAACAACAATTTTCTTTCTTTTAAGCATTAAATTCCAATCAAAAGCAATATTTCCATCAACAACGACACCATAATCAAGTGCATGCTTAACAGTTTTATATACCTTTGCATTTTTTAATAGAGTCTTTGTAGGAATACATCCATGATTTAAACAAATGCCTCCAACAACTTCTTTTTCTA
>CAZKLF010000069.1:0-2303 GCA_964553665.1 uncultured Mariniplasma sp.
ACAAAAAAAGTAGACCTTTTTTATTTAGTGTCTACTTTTCGGGGTTCAGTTCATAGGTTCCCATTTTTTTTAATGTGTATGTGTTTGTTGACTTTTTATTTCATCAAAATAACGCTTAAGCGCACTTTGATAATCACAGAGTTCACCATTCGTACAATTTGTACACATAATTAATTCTCTAAGTCGCTTTGGTATAAATACACGTATTTCTTCATCGTTATAACCAACTTGCAACTTTTCACCTTCAATTATGATAGGTCTTTTTAAAACACTTGGATTATCAATAATAAATGCTTTAAGTTCGCTTATTCTCATATCCTCTACATCTAAAGATTGTTCCTTGAATATTTTCGATCTGGTAGAGATGATGTCCTCAAATCCGTTTTCTGCGTTTTCCAGCATGTGATCAATATCTGCCTCAGTAATGGGCTGATTGAATAAAATTTTTTCTATATATTTCACTTTATGATCATCTAGCCACTTTTTCGCTTTTCGACAAGACGAACAACTTGGTGTTGTAAAAATAGTAATCATTGTCTTCCTCCTCTTGGAGCATAGGTATTATCCTATAGCACTTTGTGTCTGTTTAGGTTTCCCCGCTAGTCAATTATATAATTATTTACCTTATTTATCAACCAGTGATAACGTTTTTATCATCATTTAACACATTTGGTTATACCATCATATAAATTTATTCCATATTAGGTTATAATAAAAGAAAAAGAAAAGAAAGGAATTATAATTATGTCAAAATGGGACTTATCAGTCTTCTATCCTAGTTTAGAGGCTTGGGAGGAAGATGTAAAGCAATTACCAGTGCATGTTGAAGAACTTGCATCGTTCAAAGGAAAGCTTGGTGATTTTGAAAGCTTCAAATCTTTTTATTTAGCTGAAGAGGCAGCAGTTAAATTATTATATCGTCTTTTTGCTTATATTCATTTGAGTAATGATCTAAATTTAAAGGATACTGTAAAATCAAGCAAACACCAAAAATTGATGCTTATGTATTCTAATTTAAATCAAAAAATTTCATTTGTCGCTCCTGAATTAATAGCGTTGGGTCAAGATAAAGTCATGTCATTTATAGAAAAGGATGATTTCCTTAAAACTTATAGATTTGAAATGGAAAAACTCTTCTTCCAACAAAAACATGTACTTGATGGAGATCAAGAAAAAATTCTTGCTAATTTTGGACCTACAAGAAATGTACCGTCTTCTTTATATCAAGCACTTGCTATCATTGATGCAGTTGATCAAAAAGTTACATTGAGCAACGGCAAAGAACACGTCATCAATTTATCAAATTTTCGTCAACTCATTATTGATGCACCAACTGAAAATGATAGAAAATTAATCTTTGAAGCAACTTTTAAGCGCTATAAAGATAATAAAAATGCATTTGCAAGTACTTATAATTTAGTACTTCAACAACTTACAGCTAATTTTAAATCAAGAAATTATAAATCTGCACTTGATGCAGCACTATTCGGAAATAACATTCCTACTTCAGTTTTCCATAACCTAAAAGATGTTGCATATGAAAACACTGCACCGATTAAGCGTTATATTGAACTTAGAAAAAAACACTTAAGCTTAGAAACATATCATACTTACGATAGATTTCTTAAATTGGCTAAAGATGATACGAAGTATCCATTTGAAGAAGCTAGAAAATTATTCTTTAAATCGATCGATCATCTTGACCCTGATTTTGTAGCACATCAAAAAGATGCTGTAAAAGATGGTTTTGTAGATGCTTATCCACAAGATGGTAAACGCACTGGTGCATATTCTTCTGGTTTTTATGGACATCATCCGTTTATTTTATTAAATCATGATGATTCACTTAATTCTGTATTTACGTTAGCTCATGAATCTGGTCACAGTGCACATAGCTTATTTTCAATGGAAAATCAACCTATGGCATCTGCAGACTATACAATATTTGTTGCTGAAATAGCATCAACATTTAATGAACACGTTTTATTGGATTATCTATTGACGAAGGCTGAAACAAAAGCACAAAAAATTGATTTATTAGAAACTGCTATTGATGGTATTATGGGAACTTTCTATCGCCAAACTCTATTTGCAACATATGAATTCCGTGCAAATCAATTGGTTGAGCAAGGTGTTCCTTTAACAGAACAATCATTATCCCAAATTATGATTGACCTTTATAAGCATTATTATGATTTAGATATTACACAGGAAGATGGAAAACAATATGTTTGGGCGTATATCCCTCATCTATTCTATACACCATTTTACGTGTATCAATACTCAACATCATATAGTGCTTC
>CAZKLF010000070.1:0-2202 GCA_964553665.1 uncultured Mariniplasma sp.
GAGCAGATATGGGATCTTGCTCATTACATAAAACCGTTGGATCACTTACTCAAAGTTCAATTCTGATTACACAAGGATCAAGAATTGATCATATACGCTTAAGATCGACTATTAATATGATTCAAAGCACATCACCAAGCAGTCTACTTATGGCTAGCCTTGATGTTGCTAGAAAAAATATATATTTTGAAGGACCTATAAAAATACCAGCGTTAATCAAAATGGCTGCGAATACTAGGAAAAGAATTAGTGAGATTCCTGGATTAAAAGCCATAGATAGAGATCATTTTATTCATAAAAAAGCATTTGATTATGATGATACGAAAATTATTGTTAAAGTGTCAGGTATGGGAGTCAGTGGGTTTGATGTTTATAGGGAGTTATTTGACGAACATCATATTCAACTGGAACTCGCTGAGACTCAACTGATTTTGGCTGTCTTATCTATAGGGACAACTCAAGAGGATTTAGATGCTTTAGTTGATGCTCTTAAAGTAATATCAGATAAATTTATGGCAATGCATATGCCTCCTATCAAGTCCAAAGTTAAGTATAGCTTCCCTGAAGTTTATACAAGACCTAGAGAAGCCTATCATGCACCTAAGAAGTATGTACCTTTAAATCAAGCAGTCAATGAGATTGCTGCTGAATCGATTATGATTTATCCACCAGGTATTCCAATTGTGATACCAGGCGAAATTGTCAGTCAAGACATTTTAGATGATTTAGATTTCTATCAAAGAAGTGGTTCACTCATCCTAAGTGATACTGAAGGTGGGTATATCAAGATTATTGATAAAGAATATTGGGAAAAATGGAGTGAAATATATGAAGATGAATAAAGTAGATTTATCGTTTCAAAGTTGCAAAAGTACCTATGAAGAAGCTGATGTCGTTATTTTTAGTGTTCCAATGGATGCAACTACATCATTTAGACCAGGAACTAGATTTGCAGGCAACGCGATACGCGTTGATTCAATTGGAGTTGAATGGTACTCCCCCTATAGAGAAAGAGACTTAAATGAGTTTAAAACTGCTGATATTGGAGACTTAGATTTACCGATTGGTGCTGTAGATGATGCCTTAGATATTATCTATGAAACAACTAAACAAATCTTAGATGATGGAAAAACACCAATGATGGTTGGTGGAGAACATCTTGTAAGTTATCCCGTTATAAAGGCTGTTTATGAAAAATATCCTAATTTGCATATTATTCATTTAGATGCTCACACCGATTTAAGAGAAAGCTTTTTTGGTAGAGAATTATCACATGCAACATTTATGAGGCATGTACATAAATTTGTTGGTGATGGGAAGATATATCAGTTTGGCATTAGAAGTGGTGAAAAACCAGAATTTGATTGGGCAGCCAGTGGGCATGTTTCTATGCGTAAATTCGATTTTGAAGGTTTAGATAAAGTTATTGAAAAATTAAAGGATGTACCTGTTTATATCACGATTGATTTAGATGTCTTAGATCCTTCAGTATTTCCAGGAACTGGAACCCCTGAGCCAGGTGGTATGCAATACAAAGATTTATTATGGGCATTTGATCAATTTGAAAAGTTGAATTATCTGGTTGCTGCTGATTTTGTTGAATTAGCACCTATGCTTGATCCAAGTGGAGCATCTACAGCAGTAGCTGCTAAGACCCTTAGAGAAATGGTTTTAATCCTCCAAACAAATAGAGAAAAAAGAATTTAATAAGGATATAATAACAAAAGAGAAAATGTTTATATTTTCTCTTTTTTTAATAAATAAATATGAAAAGTATTTTATAATATAGGTATTATAAATAAATAATAAATCCTTTAATAAAGACGATAAACAAAGAAATATATGTATAAATATGTGATAGTTTCTCGCTGTAAGCAAAGCCTTTGAATAAACCTCCTCGCTTTAGTATAATAAGAATGAAAAACATAGGAGGAATCTATTAATGTTATTTAAAGACTATGATCCACTTAAGAAAAAACAACTTATGATTTTAAATGCTAAAGGCAATATTGTAAATCCTGCTTTAGAACCTAATATAGATAAAGAAAAATTACTAAAAATGTATATGACAATGACTTTAGGTCGCACTGCTGATATTAAGTCTATGCAGTACCAAAGACAAGGCCGTATGCTTACATATGCACCAAATAAAGGTCAAGAAGCTGCACAAGTTGGAGCAATGGCTGCACTTGAAAAACAAGA
>CAZKLF010000071.1:0-2172 GCA_964553665.1 uncultured Mariniplasma sp.
CTTATGAAGCCAAGAGTTACCAGGGATAAATTGTCCAATTGTAATATTATTCATGAGCAACCTCCTTTAAGTAATTAAGGAGACTGTCAAAATCATATTTAGGAATGTAAGGAATACCAACTTCTTTTTCTAAATGTTTTAATATCTTAAGTGGTGTTGGTAAATCTAAATGGAAAGATACAAAGTCTGGATGTTCAAAGAGCATTTCCTTTGTTCCATCAAATACAATATTTCCATCCTTTAAAACAATGACCCTTTTCGCGAATTCGGAAACCAAATCCATATCATGCGAAATTAAGATAATTGTCTTTCCGTCTTTTTCATGTAAATCTTTAAAAATTGCCATTAAATCATTTCTACCTCTTGGGTCAAGTCCTCTTGTTGGTTCATCTAAAACGAGAATTTCTGGTTCCATTGCTAAAATACCAGCAATAGCAACTCTTCTCATTTGCCCGCCACTAATTCTAAAAGGGGATTGTTCATATAAAGATTCATCAATGCCCACAATATACGCTGCATTTTTAGCCATTTCCATAGCTTTCTCTTCTGTTGATTTGAAATTTTTAGGTCCAAACATAATATCTTTTAATATTGTTTCTTCAAATAACTGATATTCTGGAAACTGAAAAACAAGACCTACCTTCTGGCGAAGATAATTGATCTTTTCTTTCTTCTTTGGGGGAAGGTTTTGTCCGAAAACAACAACATTTCCACTTGAAGGAAGTAATAATGCATTCATATGTTGAACAAGTGTAGATTTACCAGAACCGGTTTGACCGATGATTGCGATAAATTCACCTTTATTCTTAATCTCTAGATTAATATGGCGAATGGCATCATAATTAACTTTTAAGCCTTTATATGCAAAGCTTACGTCTTTGAACTGAATGCCCATAATGCCTCCAAAACATTTTTATTGATATGTTCATCTTTTACTGCTTCGTTATATAAACTTAGCGCGAAAGGCAGTTCAAGATTAGATGATTTAAGTAGTTCTTCTTGATTAAACACTTCTTTAGGAGTTCCAGTTAAAATAACTTCTCCATCCTTTAGCACAATTAAATAATCGCTTTGCGCAGCAAATGATAACTCATGAGTAATTGTTATGATTGTTTTATTTAAATCTTTATTCAAGCGTTTTATGAGCTCTATTATTTCTGCTGTCCCTTCGGGATCTAACATCGAAGTTGCTTCATCTAATATCATGATGTCTTGTTCCATAGCTAAAGCACCAGCAATAGCAACTCTTTGTTTCTGGCCACCGGATAGTTGATGTGGTTCTTTACTCAAAAACTCTTTCATACCTACCAAATCAGCATAATGATTGATTTTCTCAACCATTTCGCTATGAGGTAAACATTGATTCTCCAAGCCAAAAGCAATATCATGTTTGACGGTAACTCCGACAAACTGATTATCTGGATTTTGAAAAACAATTCCTATTTTTCTTCTAATTTCCGAAATGTGAGCTTCATCTAACTTCATACCATCAATATAAATTTCACCACTTGCTGGAGACAATAAACCAACCAATAATTTAGATAATGTTGACTTACCTGATCCATTATGACCTAAAATAGACACCCAAGATCCCTTGGATATCTCTAAACTTACATGTTTTAATGCATCATCTACACCAGTATATGAAAAGCTTAAATCGCTTACTTTAATCATGTGGTTCACCTACATTTCGTACTTAAATATTATATCATGTATATTATATATTATAAAGATAACCGTGTTCAAAAAATCAGGGTTTTCATTATGCGAAGATATATTTCACGAGTTCTCACGTTATTTAGCGTGTTTTGTTATTTTAATATGTAAATAGTTGGCGTTTTCTAATATTTTTCTTTATAATGATAATGAACATATATGAGGTGAAAATAATATGGTGTTAAATTTAACAAAAGAAAATTTTGAAAAAGAAGTTTTACAAAGCAATGTACCGGTGCTTGTCGATTTTTGGGCAACATGGTGCAGTCCCTGTTTAAGAGTTGCTCCAATCCTTGAAGAATTGGGTAAAGAAGTTCATGGTTTAGCAGTTGTTGGTAAACTTGATGTTGATGCTGAATATGAAATTGCTGATCAATTTGATATTATGAGCATTCCTACAATTGTCGTTTTTAAAAACGGTAAAGTACATACATCTACACTAGGCGTACAATCAAA
>CAZKLF010000072.1:0-2160 GCA_964553665.1 uncultured Mariniplasma sp.
ATGTTCTATTTGCTTGCTTATTATATATCGAATATGAATATTTTAGACTGAAAAAGAGTAGTATTTTGTTTGGAGTTTTAGTTACAATTACAATTTCTCTATTACTTGCATCAATTAATTGGTTTGTTGCAGATCAAACGATTTAGGCTTATTACCCAATAATCTCTCTGGGAATAATCCCAATCGTATTATATTTTATAAAAAACAAGAATGCTACACTCTTTAGTATCTCCATCTGGGTAGTTGTATCGCTATATCTTATTGTGATTAATCTTGTAACATCAAGTCAAACGCTCTGGTTTATTTATCCAATGCTCGGAATCATGATCTAGCCAGCTGCAAATCTCGTGTTTAGAAATGATTTGAAGAAATCTCACTAGTGTACAAAACAAAAAACTTTTGTCAAGAAAAAAAGGCTAAATCACAATAATAGTCTTTTTTTGATTGTAGTTTGTATATAACCAATCATTACTAAAGATATCAAATAATTGGCAATATCGTTGATAAAGGAACGTCTGTAGTCAATTGTGTAATGATTTACAGACTTGAATACGATAAAATTTCAGATAAGTATATTACTGAAAAAATAAACTATAATAATGGCAAAATAGATTTGTTATCGAAGTTTCTAGTTAAAAATATAAAAATACGGGATAATTTGTCTGCAATGAGACAGCTTGAATTATTGGAAATTGAAAAATAGCTACTTATTTTATTTGACTTTATAAGGACATATGTTATCATATAGTTAATCAAATAAGTTTGAAATTCAAACAAAAATAAGGAGAACAGAATATGAGTGAGAAAATTGGTCTTGTTGTTTGTGGTAATTCAGGTGTGGATTACTTGAAAATGGACTATCCTGTAAGGTTAATCAGATCAACATTGAACCTCGGTGGGAAAGAATATGAAGATTATGTAGATATTCAAGCAAAGGAATTTTATGAAACTATAGTTAATAATCCAGATATAGATGTTTCTACATCACAAACTTCAACTGGTAAAATAGCAAGTGTTTATGAAGAGTTAAAAGAAGAAGGATATACCGACATAATAACAGTTGTTATATCATCAAAATTAAGTGGTACATATCAGGGAGCAATTCTAGCTAAAGATATGGTTCCTGGCATCAATGTTTATGTAATTGATTCAAGAACTGTTTCATATGGTGAGGCATATTTAGTCATAGAAGCAATCAAAATGATCAAAGCTGGAAGTAAAACAAGAGATATCATTGATAAATTAGAGAAAATAAGAGATAATATATATATATATGTCTTAGTGGATACATTGAAGTATCTCGTGAAGAATGGTAGATTATCTGCAACAAGTGGATTTGTAGGTACTTTGTTAAAGATTAAACCATTATTATATATACAAAAAGACGGTAGTTTGGTTCCTTTTGAAAAAATTAGAACTACCAATAAAGCTCAAGCGAGATTGATTGAAATTATTCATAACGATATAGAAGGTAAAGATGTTATAGTATTCATTGTTTATACTAACAATGAGGAAAAAGCACTAGAAATTAAGCAACAAATACTTCAGTCAAGACCTGATGTCACTATTGAAGTAGTTCCGCTTACTCCGGTTGTTGGCGCTCATGCTGGTCCAGGGACATTAGGCGTAGGATACATTGTAATTTAGAAAAGGATGTGTGCAGATGGTTTCACCAAAACAAGTAATAAATGAACTTCTTGTTGATGTATTTAATCACATATTGAATATCGAAGGAGTTACACTTAAAAAATGGGGCGTAAAACTCTCAATGACAGAGGTCCATGTATTAGAAGCAATTCGGAGTTCTGAAATTCCAACCATGGGTAATGTTGCCAGCAAATTGCGAGTTACATTAGGTACACTCACAACGTCAGTAAATGTCTTGGTAAAAAAAGACTATGTTGTGAGATATCGAGACGAAAGCGATAGAAGAAAAGTGTTATTAGAACTTAATGAAACTGCTGTAGATGTATTAAAGGTTCACGACAAATTTCATGATGAAATGATTGACTCGTTATTTAATGATTTAGAGTTAGAGAAGGATAAAGTATTAATGAAATCTTTAGAAAATATCAGTGAATATTTTAAACAACGCTACTAAAAAGCTGAAAAAACCAAGAGCATCTTTGAAGGTGCTCTTTTTTCTATAAAAAACTAAAT
>CAZKLF010000073.1:0-2160 GCA_964553665.1 uncultured Mariniplasma sp.
AAAAAGTTGCAATTTATGCTATTTCATGGTAATATTTTGCATAACTGAGCGTTATCCACGATGAAAATGGTATTGATTTAGAACTTATTAAAACATTAGCGAAAACAAATTCAGTTGTGATGGATCAATACAAAGAATATCATCCAGATGCTACCTTCAGCCCAATGACTGAAGATATTTGGAAAATCCCATGTGATATCGCAATGCCTTGTGCTACACAAAATGAAATCAATTTAGACTCAGCAAAAGAACTTGTTTCTAGAGGATGCTGGTTAGTGGCAGAAGGCGCAAACATGCCTACAATGAATGAAGCAACGAAATATTTTCAAGAAAATAACGTTTTGTTTGCTCCTGGTAAAGCTTCAAATGCAGGTGGTGTAGCTGTTTCTGGACTTGAAATGGCTCAAAATGCAACATTCCAAAACTGGACTTTTGAAGAAGTTGATGCAAAACTTCATGTGATTATGGAAAATATCTTTAAAAAATGTCATGAAGCTTCTATACTTTACACTGGAAAACCAGATGACCTTGTCACTGGAGCAAATATCGCAGGGTTTATTAAAGTATATATGGCCATGTTACAACAAGGTGTATAACATTAGAAATCTACAATGAATATCATTAAAGCATCAAGATTATGATGCCTAATAATTCAATTGATCTAAAAAAAGTTAAGGGTTAATTATTGGTGCCGATTTTTTCGGCACCATTTATCTTTTATTATTTGAGCAATTTAAGATGGGTATTTATGATAAGAAAAAATCATGTGAGAGGTGATATTATGGCACTATTCGAAACGGCAAAATACGAGATTATTAAAAAAAACAAAAATATAGAGATTAGAAAATATTATACATTCTATCTCGCTAATACAAAGACTTCGCTTGATCGTAATCAATCAAATGGTTTTAATAATGTATTTAGCTATATTAGCGGGGAAAATGAATCGAATCAGAAAATAAGTATGACAGTCCCTGTTGTAACAAGTATTGAGGAAAATAAATTAGTAACTGGATTTGTCTTACCTGCGAAGTTTTCTCCAAATATACCAGTTCCTTCAAATTCTAATGTGTTTATAGAAGAAATCAAGGATGGTTATTTTATTTCTTTGAAATTTAGTGGTTCTTGGACTACAAAAAACTTTGATAAGCATGATCAATTATTGTTAGAATACATTGCTAAGAATGATATAAAAGTGATTTCAAAAAGATATATTTTGAGATATCAGCCACCATTTGTACCAAGTGTATTTAGACGAAATGAAGTATTATATAGAATTGAAAATATTTAATTTATATCATATATGATAGGAACTCAGAATTTTCAAGGAATAAAATACAAAGTAATATTATTTCAATAGTTATAAAAAAACTAAAAATGGTACAATAAATATTAACATAAATAAAAAGACCAATTCATTTGGTCTTTTATTTTTCTATTAATGATAGTACTAATCCAATCGGAACACAAGATATATGAGTCAAGTGGAATAGTTGAAACGCTGTGTGCTCCAATAAACAGACAGATATACTTTGTCTTTGTGTTAATTATATATCAAATTTCAAATTAGTTAATTGTTCTGAAAAATTCCACAGTTTTTTTGCGTCTTCAATATTGTGAGATCTTTTATTGGATTTCACGCGTATTGGATTACCTCTCATCTGTATCAAACTATCAGGCCCATAATACTCTCCACCTTGAGCGGATTCATCTAATGCAGCTCTTACTTCAGGCAAGCAACCTAAGTCTGCAGGTTGACCTAATTTAAGCGCAAATTTTAGAAATGGACTATCTCCATTCTTTCCTACAACATATCTCCCTAAATTTGTAGAAGATACACCAGGGTGTGCAGCCAATACTTTAACATCATGGCCCTTTTCCTTTATTCTTCTATCTAATTCATAAGTAAATAGTAAATTTGATAACTTACTCTTAGCGTAAGACTTCATTTTTTTATAGTTACCTTTTTCAAAAAGATAATTATCAAAATCCATCTTGCCTTGTCTATGAGCAAGGCTAGACACATTGACTATTCTTGATTCTGAAGTGTTTTTAATCAGTTTGAATAATTGTGAAGTTAAAGCGAAATGGCCTAAATGATTCACACCATTTTGAATTTCAAAACCGTCTTCAGTTTTTCCATAGGGTATCGTCATGATT
>CAZKLF010000074.1:0-1969 GCA_964553665.1 uncultured Mariniplasma sp.
TGACAAAAATCAGGGCTCAGCTTGCTGCTTTCCAGAACACTATGAAAGGGAAGAATCTTGAGATGGGTTTAGCCGGTGCTAATAATCAAGTTAAAAAGTTAAATGCTAATCTCACAAAAACTGGCACTGTTGCCAAATCATCATTTGGAAAGGCAGTAGCATCGGCATTATCACTTGAAAGGATTATAAATCGACTGGCTTTCATTGGTACAGTAGGAGTAGTTTTTGCTCTTGGGGCTGCCCTAAAGGCTTCAATAGGTGGAGGTGTAAAGGCTGCACAAGACCTTGAATTGCAGATGAGGCATGTATTTACTGTCATGGATGAAGGTCTTGACGTTTTAGCTGAATTTAAAGACTCAGTAAAAGATATATCAATTAAATATGTTCAAAAGATGGAACAGGTTTCAGGTGCTTTATATGATGTTATTTCTGCAAGGATCGGAGAAGATAATGCTATAATGGTATTAGCTGAATCAGCTAAACTGGCAACTGCAAATATGGCTGATATGAGGGACGTTACTAACACCGTTATTTCAATATTAAATAGCTATAACATTGCAGGAACAGAAGTAAGCCGCATTAGTGATATTTTACAAAAGACTATAAAAGTCGGAAAGATGGAGATGTCTGATTTTGCTTCGACTATTGGCAAGGTTATACCACAGGCTGCTGCCTATAACATAAAGATGGAAGAAATGTTTGGCGTTCTTGCCACGATGACCAACCAGGGAATGAAAGCAAGAGAAGCGGTTACCTCAATGAATAGGGCTATTACTGCATGGTCACAAGATGCTCAGCTTGCAAGCATATTGCAGGAAGAAGGGATAAGGGGAGTTATTGACATTCTATCATTGATGGATGTTCAGCAGCAGAAAACTTTATCAGGTGGAGTTCGTGGAGTAAAAGCACTTAATGCCTTTATGAATAACTATGCTAAAACATTAAAGAATATTAATGACATATATGGAGCTTCCGGTGAAACAAATAATGCTAATTTAAAACAAACTGATACGCTTGCATTTAAGATAAACCAGAAAGCTGCAAAGAATAAAATGCTTTGGGAGCAAACTGGAGAAGAATTGCTAATTGTAAAAAGCATTCTTACAGACATATTGGTTGCAACTTCTGATTTGATTACAACACTAACAAGGGTGCCAAAGGTAATAATAGATGTAATAGCAAAAACTACAGTACTTCCAAGAATACTTGCCCATATAGCTGGATATATACATCTATGGGATGTAGGATATAAGAAAATAGCTAAAGATGGTTGGGAAATAATTGCTACAGAAAATGAAATGATAAAGGCAGCAAAAGAAAAGAAAAAAGAAGTAGAGGAAGAATTTGATAGAAAGAAAAGGTTAGGAAAAACTTTCAATGAGATGAAAAGCTCCGCAGAGAGAGAAATTGAAATATTAGAAAAGAAAAAGAAAATAGAATTAGCTTACGGTAGAGGAGTTATAAGCTTAAATGCTCAGATTTTGCATCAAAATGAACAACTATTATATGCCTATCAAAGAATAGTGGCACTTGGAAATGATCACTCCGATATATTAGATGGGATATATGACACTCAGCTTGCAATTGCTAAATTAAGCCCATTATTTGACTATCAAGACGAATACGACAAAAGCTTTTGGGGTAAATTTGAATCAGACCTTTCAGGGGTTGAAACAAATGTAGATAATTCTAAGGAGGCAATTAGGGGCTTCTTTAGGATATTGTTTGAAAGTCAGGGTAAAATTAAAACACAAGTGGGTGAATTTGATTTCAGTGATTTTGGAATAAAAACTGCTGATCTTGATAAGGAACTCTCCAAATCAAGGGAGTCTTGGGAGGTATATTATAATTACCTTAAAGAAAAAAATGAGGTTTTAGCTAAATGGTTTGAGAATGTATTTGAAGAAATGGACGCTCCTGACCTCACTGAATTTGAAAAATACACAAAATCCCTCTCAACCGCATTTGA
>CAZKLF010000075.1:0-1814 GCA_964553665.1 uncultured Mariniplasma sp.
ATTAAATATTAAAATTTGAATAGAAATTTTTGAACATCTTAACTTGATTTGTGATTTTCTTGTTCTCTATATTTCATTCGTCATGCTCTCAACATTCTACACAAAATCAATTAACTATATTAGCTTCGCAACATTCGCTCTTGTTCTCTGAAATTTCTAGGTTACTATAATCTATTGTCATCTTTTTTGTCTAAGATATAAAGCTCATTCTTCATTGATTATTTCCTTTTGTTCGTTTATCTTCAGCTTCTTTAGCATTGTTCTTTGTAGTTGTTCTGCGTATCAATCAGGTAAACAAAACCTCTCAAATACTTTGAATAGATTGTGTCCTTGCTCTGCATACTCTCTATCTACTCAACGTTTCGATATAGCTCTTAGTTTGTCATTGCAAAATCGTACATTCGTATAATCTACAGGCGTGTATTCCATTTTTGATAGTGAATGATATAAAGCGTTTAATTGACTGTTGTGATACTACTCCCTACTGCTTTCAGTTTTGCATCTCAACTTGACGGCTATATCATAACTATATTTTCCCATTTATCAAGGCTTTTTTTGAAAAATCTTTTATGTCACTACATAACCTTGCTCATTCAAATATTTCTTATATTTTTCTATCTTATCTTTCTTAGCTTTCTTCTTATATCGTTCAGCTTGTTTTGCTTTGATGCTTTCTAGGTTTGTCTTTCTGTATGCTCTGTGATATTCTTTCATCCCTGCTGTGGCTTCGGGGGTTAGTTCGTCTCGATGTGTTTTCATTTTTATCTATATAATTTAAAATCTTATTAAGAAAACCGTCATTCTGCAAAGTAATGTCATCATATGCGTTTTCAAAAGCTTAGATCTTCATGTTTTTCTCCCTTCTTTTTGTCTTTGATCAGTTTTATTAAATCTTCTCGCTTTGTATACCCTCCCTCTTCGCTTTCTATATATTGTTTCTGTATATATTTTTTGAAACTTGTATAATCATGTCGCCTCCTTGGTGTATTCTGATTTCAATCAGCGAATGTAAACTCCCATCAGGAACTAGATTTTCATAAATGAATCTCATCTCATTTTCAGCAACAAGTGCATCTGTTTTCTATAGCATAGTAATTACATCACATATTATTGTTTTTTATCGGATAAACCTTTATCTTCCATGATTTTTTTACATATTCTGTTATAAAATTTATAACTATCTTCTCGATATGATATGTCTCTACCTCTTTCTATTGCTAGATGTTTTTCATGTTTATTATATGCAAAATTTTTTATTTCCTGGAAATTTTCTTCTCCCATTATTTCGATGATTTTGTCTTCTCGATTCCCTACACTATCTCATTGTATCTTATTTGAGCCTTTTGTTTGTGGTCGTACGTTGTCCAAAACAAATACCATATGTGGAAAATTATATTTGGGGAAGTAGTGTCCTGCATCGCATCCGTTTCGTCTTCTAGGTTCTCCGTTGTCTATAGTTATTACATTTCAGTTTTCATCACTCTTGACTAATCTTATGTATTTTTGAAACGCTTTGAACGCTTTATCTTTCCGATATTGTACTCACTTAACACTTAGATCTTTCTTGAACGCTTTTTTTCCTATTAGCTCCCTTTTCTTGATATTGCATTCCTTCTCTTTCTTTTTGATGAACCTCGTGAGTTTTTTTCCATACTTGTTAGTTATGCCACTGGTCGCTTTTTCCAACGCTCTACGCTTTAATTCTAATAGATACACCTTGCGTTTCTCTATTTTTTCAGCTTGTTTTTGTTCTAGTTTCTCTATTGCTTTTTGTGTTTTGTAAGCATTGTTTGTTTTGATTGCATTCATTACTT
>CAZKLF010000076.1:0-1724 GCA_964553665.1 uncultured Mariniplasma sp.
AAAAAAAGATAATACTTTGACTTTGTAATATTATTCTAATTCGAATAAGCCTATTTATAATGTCACATTCAAGTCAGGAATAATAAAAAAACTTCTTCTTATTTTTTAGTAAACAATCTTATCCTCACTCTCCCAAGCTTCAATTTCAGTGATGTTAAAGCTATCTACACACCTTGAATCAGCGTAAGCACAATCAGAGTCTCTATAGCTACCAGTTATTTTAAAAATTGACAAAGGATGAGCTTGTAAAAATGAAACCCATTTGTCTGTTATTTTTTGATCATCTGGAACATCGTAAGGCATAGCCCAAAACCAATCATCATTGTTTTGATTAGATGGCTCATTAGTAAAATCATATTTTACAAATCTAGCCTCTCCAGAAGTTGATACTTTAGTTAAAACAGCATAGAAGAACGGATCTTCTTTCTTAGTCACTTCGCTCTCAAGTTCAGAAATAGTAGAATCAATCTTTAGTTCAGCAACTACTTGTTCAAAAACAGGTATAAATTTATCGTCCTCATATACAAACTTCGCTCTGTTTCTGATTCTTTCACAGCAAAATGCCTCATCATCATCAGGATGTTTATTAGATAGAAAGAAACCATTTCCATCACCAGATGGTTCAAGTTGAATAGCTACGTCATAATCACTAAACAAAAGATTTCCTTGATCATCACTAATCCAGTATGTCCCACACGAACTACCGGCATAATTTCGAGGACACGTAAAAACAATGCTCTCAGGAACTCCATCATTAGTTACATCAGCTCTTATATTTGATTGTGGACTATTTTGAAGTATAAAATTTCCAGCTGCCACGCCGTATTTTTTATAAGCCTCAATAATTATGGCATCACTTGCCACGTCTCCTACATCAGTACTTTCTATTCTCAGGGAAGCAGCTTGCTTAATTGCTCCATCTAGACTTGGGGGTTCTTGTTTTTCATAATTTATATAATTTTTAATGGTAATTTGAGTCGATGGATATGATTGATATGCATATGGACCATCAAAGTTACCGTCTTTAACTTTTTTATAACATGAAGGATCTTGGTTGGTTTTATCATCACATTCTGACCACCTAATTAAATATGAGTAATCTAAATATTTCATAGGGATATCAAGAGCTGGAAATTTTGATGATGAAGATAATAGTTCGGGTGGAGGACAAAACGTTAATTTCTGAAAATTTTGTGAATGTAAAAATTTGGCAATTGAAAGGTCGCCATGAGCTAAGTATCCGAGAGTGAAAAATAGAACTGCTAAAAATAAATATTTAGAAAGGATTAACTTTTTGAATATTTTAAATAAATTAATTTTAGTTTTACTCATATTTTATCGCTTATCTTGATCAAATTATATATCTTATAAACTTCGAAGTATAATTAAGTAGAAAAAAACAAGAGTTTATCAAAAAATAGCTATGGGGAAAAAAATAATTGATGTAAATGATTTGGTAATGTACCTTTCTGTTATTACAGCAAAACCACTTCTAAGAAACGATGTATGGCAACGTTATGGGTATGGGAAACGACCTATATGCCGAATGATGCAGAGCATCAGTGGTGGTGTATGCAATGATATACTATCTCTTAAACCCTGGGAGTTGAATGATTATGTCATATATATTTAAATTTTATCTAGACAGCTATTCTTTTAAACTTAAAATGTTGTTTTGTAAAATACATAAAACAACATTTGATATTTTTGATAAACCTCCTGAA
>CAZKLF010000077.1:0-1716 GCA_964553665.1 uncultured Mariniplasma sp.
TTAAAAGGAGCAATAGAAAATATTATTGTTTATTTTGATAAGCAATATAGACTAAAATCATCAATAAGATCAACAATGATGATGCCAATTATTTATCTTGTGATTGGATTTGGGATTGCAATATTCTTAACTCTTGCAGTAATGCCTAACTTTACTTCAATGTTTGAGTCGTCAGAAACGGCTGAGATGCCTGCAATAACCGCGTTTTTCATTGATACTGGTGATTTTATCAAAGGGAATTGGGCCGCTGTTTTTGCTGGTATAATTGGATTTGTTCTATTATTTAAAACCTTAAAAAAGAGATCTGAGAGGTTTCAAGTTTTTCTAGCTTATCTTTCCATTAAAATGCCAGTTTTTGGATCAGTTGTAAAATTAAATAACTTGTCAAGAATTGCTTCAACACTATCACAAATGTTGAATAATCATGTTCCATTACAAGATTCACTCGCAACAACATACGACACAATTAAAAATAAAATATACAAGGACTTAATAGTCCAAGCTCAAAAAAATGTTAATGCTGGTGAATATATGTCAATAGCATTTGAAAACCATTACGCAATTGAAGTAGTATTTGCAAGAATGGTCAGTGTTGGTGAAAAAACCGGAGAACTTGGTCCAATGCTTAAAAGTTTATCTGCTTTCTATGATGAAGATAGTGCAATTAAGATTGATGCACTTAAAAAAGCAATTGAACCTATATTGATGGTATTTATATTTTCACTCATTACAGTTATGTTACTTGCAGTAATGCTACCAAGTTTATCATTTACTCAACAATTATAAGTTTTATCCTTATTCTATGATGTAATTCATTACTATTTACCTCTTTGTTATTGACACAAAGCCAAATAATGTGGTATATTACATACAGTAGATAGGAAAAAACGTTTTAAAAGCAATTATTAATTAAATCTTAACTAGCAACCAAAAGTATTGGTGTTATAAATTTAGAATGTTAGCATACTAGTGTAAAACAAATAAGCACAAAAATAAAAACGAAATTAGGAGGAAAGACAAAAATGGTTAAAAATAATAAAGGGGTAACTCTTATCGAGTTACTAATCGTAATCGTAGTAATGGGAATTATCGCAGCATTCTCTATCCCTGCAGTAGGAACAATTATATCAAACACAAATAAAGATGCAATATTAAATGATGCAATACAAGTAGAACAAGCTGCAAGAACTTATTGCAACACAATAAGTACTTGTGATGACCTAAAATCAGATACCTCGCCGGGAATTCAATGGAAAACAATTGATGAATTTGTTTCAGGACTTGACGAATCACAATATGAGTTAGGTGATGCTGGAGTTGATTATGTAGTTGAATGGGTTACTGGTACTGAAGGCACACCTGGTTGGGGAGTTACTTTAACAAAAACAAATCAAGACTCGGGTTATGAATTTTCAACAGGTTTTATTCCAAGTCAATCAACAAGGGAAGATGTAAATACTTTAACACCATAACAATTTTAAAAAGAGCTGAAAAGCTCTTTTTTATTGGTTTTTATAGATTTATATATAAAAATATTGTAAAATGTAATTGGTGATAAATTATGATATTATTAATAAATACATTAACATATAGTTACATATTTATTTTAGGACTTATTTTTGGTTCTTTTTTCAATGTAGTTGGAATCAGAGTTCCTAAGAAAGAAACATTACTTGGAAGAAGCCATTGCCCAAGTTGTGGAAAGCAATTAGGTGC
>CAZKLF010000078.1:0-1520 GCA_964553665.1 uncultured Mariniplasma sp.
AACTCAAAATGACCTCCCATTATTTGAATAATTGTTTTAAAACCATAGATAGGCTTTAGCGGTAGTTTTTCTTTAATCTTATCTAGTTTGCAATCTAAGGAGACGTAGGGGGCATATTCTCCAAGCTCTTTAAGAACTAGGTTATAGGTTTTATTTACTATGGATATTTTTTCTTCTCTACTCAGTTCATCAAACATATAATTCGTTATTATATTCGTTAAAAATGATAAAAGTAAGAAATAAATTACAATAAAGCAAAAAAATTGTTGATTAGATTTGTTGACAATTGATTATCTATTTATAAAATAATTCATCTGTCATGGATAAAGAAGAAAAAGATAAGTCGGGAAAACTAACTGACAAAGAAACAACTAAGGCAGAAGTTGCCGGAAATAAATCAACAAAAACAACATCTGAAGGCGAATACTCTGAGGCTAAAAAAGCAAGCATGAAGAGTATGAAGGAATATTATGGTGATGATGCTGAGATCAATGACGATAATTATGGTGACATGATGGAGAAAATGGTGTCAGAAGATTATGGTCCATCTAAAAAGAAACTAAGCTCATACGATGAATCCAATAGAAACATCTTAGCGATGATGGATTCTGAGCCTGAACTTTCTGGTATTCTTTCTGATATGGGCAAGGGTGCTAAGTTCGCGGAAGCTCTACCTAAATATATGGATGTTCAATCATTATCCGAAGCTGGAGAAGGTGGGGATATTCCTAATTGGGAAGAAAACCGTAAGTATCGTATGAAGTCTTTTGACGAGAGACAATCACGCTTAAGAAATTACGATAAGAACCTTGAGCTTGCAGGTCAGGCATTCGGAGCATTCGTAAGCGAAAAAGGACTCGAAGAAGCGCAAGTCAATGAGTTTGCACAGTTTGTAGCTAAACTTATTGAGGATGCATCTGTTGGTAAAGTAAGTAACGACTTCCTTCAGGCCGCTTATTATGCAAAAAACTACGAGAGTGATGTTTTAGATGCTGCAAAGCAAGCCGAAATAAAGGCCAAGAACGAAAAAATAGAAGCTAAAATGAGAACAGACAAGGACTTCAAGGGTGACGGAACAGCCGACATCAGAACTGGAGCATCCGAAGCACAAACTCAAAAAGTTAAAGGAAATAGTTTCGCTAAGAAATTAGGAAAGTCTATTGATAGACAACAGTTTAAGCTCGGTTAATGGGGCCGATTAGTATTTAACTAAAACAATTAACAAATGAAAACAATTAAATTAATGTTTAAAATTGGCGTCAGCCTCATTATTCTTGTAATGTGTGCTATAGCCATCGAGCCTTCGGTATTGCAAATGGCTCCTGATTGGGTTGCTCAACTATTTGATAGTGATAATTCCTTTCTAAATGTAGCCAGTATTGTTGCTCCTACTGCTGCTGCTCAGGCAGTTAGTCAGACGGTAACAACAGAGCAAGTAAATGATGCAAGCCCAAATTTACTACGGCCTGAAATCTCTAATGTAATTAGTAAAGTACGACCAGATGTATTTCCTTTGGATA